>JAPLRF010000067.1 GCA_026399315.1 Gammaproteobacteria bacterium | reverse complement strand
TTTCAACCTGATATCATTAATATTCACGATGTTTCAGATCACCTTGCATTTTATCAAACTCGATCACTCCAGAATAAAAAATATTTTATTCTAGTAACGCTGCATGGGCTGGTGGATAAAAAATATTGCGAATCAGCTTCACGTATGAAATTATGGAAAATGGCGCGATTTGTCAACGCAGTTTCTTATGCGTTAGCGAAACAATTAATGCAAATGAATACACAGTACAAGCAATCGATAAAATGCATATATAATGGTGCTCCAAAATTGTTGTTACCGCTAAACTGTGCCAATATAAATTCTTCCAGTATTCTCGCCATTGGAAGATTATCATCAGAAAAAGGATTTGAAGTCCTTTTTTATGCTATGAAAGAATTATCTAAAAAATACCCTCATCTTGAACTCATCATGATTGGGGATGGAGATCAAATGACTTATTTGGCTGCTTTAAAAAATAAATTAAATCTAGACAATAAAATTAAAATGACGGGCTTTGTTGCGCACAATGACATAATACATTTTATTGATGAGGCACAGCTGGTCGTTATTCCATCGCATTATGAATCATTTGGCATGGTTGCATTGGAAGCGGGGCAGCGAAAAAAACCAGTTGTCGCAAGTGATGTTGGTGGATTAAAAGAAGTGATAGCGCATAATAAAACAGGCATTCTAGTTGAGCCCAATAACCCGCATGCTTTAGCAAGCGTTATTGATCAGCTTTTATCAAATCCTAAGAAAATGCAACAACTAGGAACGGCAGCAGAAAAACGCGTTAGACGCCATTTTACAATTGAAAAAACGGCACAGAAATACTTAAGCATGTATGAAGCTGCAATAGGTGAAGCCCTATGAATAAAAAAATTAGCATTATCGTGGCAGTTTGGAATGGTGAAAAATATATAGAAGAGGCGATTAATAGTATTCTCAATCAAACGTATTTGAATAAAGAAATCATTATTGTTAACGATGGTTCAACAGATAAAACAACTGACATTATTAAAAAATTTTCAGATAAAGTAATCTGTATAAATCAAGAAAACCATGGCCTTTTTATAAGTCAAAACCGGGGTGTGAAAATAGCCACTGGTGATTACCTCTCCTTTCTGGATTACGATGATATTTGGGAAAATGATAAATTAAGCAAACAAATGGAATTAATGCAAAAAGAAGAAAATGATCCCATTGTATTCATGCGCATAAAACAATTTATTTGCCCCTCACTAACCAGCGAGGACAGAAAAAAAATAGGATTTTATGAACAAGAATTGCCAGGTTATATTGCAGGTACTTTGTTAATTAGCAAGGAACGATTTAATCAAATTGGTTTTTTTGAAGAAAAAAGGCAGCTGGGCGGGTTTATTGAGTGGTATTTTAGAGTGTTAGAAAAAAACATTCCAACAAAAATCACGGATGCGATCGGTCTGCATCGACGTATTCACAATGATAATATGGGTCGACAACTCAGCGTCTATTCAAGAACTGATTACTTGAGGATTTTAAAAACAAATTTAGTGCGAAAGAGAACGTTATCTTATGAAAGATAAAACTAACTGTTACCCAGCACAAAAACAGATTTTGCTATTAAAAGCAAGCATATGTCATGAATCTATTAGGGCTCCAGCATTAAAATTTGAACAACTTAAACGTATCCGCTCCAAATTAGAGGGTAACGGAAATAGTATTGCACTAACTGAAAAGTGATCGGGGATCAGTGATCAGTGATCAGTGTCAGAATGCGAACACAGATCCCCGACACCAGATCCCTGATAACTTCTTGCAACAGAAATAATATTAGCATCACCCTGAAAAATGGAGTGGATACACTTAAACAACCCAGCGTAGTAAATAAAACAATAAGGAATGATAAATTGGCTTTGGATGATTATTCAGGGGTGTTTTTGAAACACTTTAAAACAAGGTTTACAACGCGCAACGAAGCAGTGAGTGTGTGCGAAGGTGACGGGGTGTGTTTGGAAAGCGTGATTAGCATGGATGCTAATCTCGAGTCCCCATGGATGGGTTCACGACGTCTTTCCAAACACACTCCTCACCTGAGTACTAAACGAACGGAAACAAAGCGATAAGATTGTGGTTCTGTTGAAAACTTTTAAATTGCTTGATAAGCCATTTTACTGAGTGCCTGAAATTTAGGCGCAAAAAGTTTGCGGGCTTGCGCAGTGGTTTTGTTTGGAATGTAGAAAAATTGCCGGATTTCTTCAAACGTGTGTCAAAAAATCATGGCGCACCAGCTGTCTTTAAATCCTTTCATTGCATCTGCAGAATGGAACGCTTTAAAACCCATCATCGGTTTTGTAATTTTTTTAATTCCACGGTGATCTTGCTCCACAATATTATTTAAATATTTAATTTGATGATCAAAATACAATAAAAAAATCACTATTTTTTCAATGACACCCGATTTTTTTTAATGTATTGTAAAAATATCACGGATTTATTGATACAAGGAGGTATTTGTGAGATTTGCAAAAACATGCATAGTCCTTTATTTGTGCGGCGCGATGCTGATCAATCAAACTACATGGGCTACTACAAACGAACAACCCGTATCAGTTACCCCTATTGTCGGCAACATCAATAACAAAACGAATTCTGCTCTCAACACAGAAAAAAACAAAATAAAAAATAAAGCTGACGATAAAATAGGCACTGAGGTTAACCAGGCTCAAAATAAAATCAGCGCTACCGCCGCAGAAGACAAAGCTCAGGCCAAAAACAAAATAAACATTGAAATTAGTACTGTTGCCAGCCAAAGTAAAAACGAAATCAATTCCAGCTTAAATGAAATTAATTCAATTAATAATCAAATGAAGAACCAAATTAATTCAGTGTCTAGCTATATTCATACACCGTCTCAACAAATCAATGCAATACTTGAAAAACAACAGGAAAAAGAATGTAAAAGCAAAGGATCACCTGTCGATTTAGGATGGGTAATAAATATTGCACTTACCGTAGTTGGCTCTATGATCATTGAAAAAGGCGACATAAACGGCTTATTAACCGCCATAAAATTAGCTGGAATAATGTCAATACATCTGATTGGCATAGATGGTCAGTATATACAAAAAGCAGTGGAGGATCCGTCTCACTATAACGCATTAAAGGCAGTTATAAAAAAAGCAGCTCACCCTTACCTCCCTCATATTTATTTAGCTGGTGCTGTTAAACCTGAGTATATTGACGACATGATTAAATTAACACGCGAAACAGGTGCAATTTATGAGACTGGAAAAACACCCATTAATTTAATTGTTAGTAGTATAGATAAATATGTTTCACCTAAGCAACGAATTAATATTTCAATTGTTTCTCTACCGGATATTACAATTAAATCAGAAAAATTGAATTATGAAATTGTTCAGGTATTGCCGCGCATTAATTTTATGAGTGTCAATGAAAACTATATTAATATTCAGCATGTCAGAAACACATTGAAGGTATATCATTATAATAAACTGACGCATAAAACCGTTCTCAGAGAAATAATTTCCATCGCTCATTTCTCGAGCGCACAAATCTCTTCCAAAATACATGATGTGATCAAGAACTACCGAGAAGGCAAAATAAATAACGACATGAAAAATAAACACACATTATATAAGAAGAGACATCACCACAGATCTTATACAAACCGTACACATTCAAAGAACACAATTAAAAAGACGCAAGAAAATACAAATGATCTTGAAAATACGGACACATTAGAATCAGCGCATCGTGTTAATCGGAGGCGTTAAAGTGACAAACCTGAATTTAAGGTTCAAACCCACTTTTGCCTTTTTTCTTGGCGCTGGCCTTGGTTTTGCCTTATGCATTAATAATATTGATATTTTTATATTAGTATTCTTTTTACCAATAATATGGCTTGGTTTTGCAAATCGTTGGACAGCGGCACTTTTTATTGCCAGTTTTTATTTAAGCGCTTCGTGGGAAATAATTCCGGATTTGTTTAATTATCTGAAATGGGATTGGGTGATGTTGGCTAACGCAATAGCGATATGGTTAATCGCTGCGGTGATCATTACGACACCATGGCTAATTTGTTTTACAAAAAAAAGAACGATAAAATCAATTTTATTCTCCCTATTTTTTCTCTCATTTTTGCTTACTATTCCTCCGTTTGGGGTTTTGTGTTGGGTTGTACCACTCACCAGTACTGGATTAATTTATCCTGGCTTATCCTGGTTGGGATGTTTGTTTTATTTTTTCTTAACATTTAGTATGGCAATCTTAATATATATTCCTGCTCACAGAAAAAAGACTTTCCCTATTGTTATTGTTTTGTTAGGTGTTTCTATTTTTTCACACATCCATTCTTATTTATATTTCGCTAAAATAGCTCCCCAACAGTGGGTTTCAGTTAATACGAACAGTCATTTCACGGTGTTTGATCGCTATATTTTTCAACTGCTTCAAAAACAAATACAACTGGGTAAAAAAGTTATTATATTGCCTGAAAATACAATCAGTCTTGACAAATTATATGACCAACCATCATGGCAATCTCTTATTCATTTTATGAATATAAATCATATTTCATTAATTAGTGGTGCTTTTCATATCTCACCTCAGTCCATAACACTCCTTCAAGGATTTAAAAACAAACACCGTGAAGGTGTTGTGATTATTGAAAATAATAAAATATCTTTCCATGATTCACGGCAACCCCTACCTTTAATGTCATGGCTACCTTTTGGCTTGGGTAATGTTTCAGCATTTTGGTGGCAAACAGGGGTGTATTCTGTGCAAGGTAAAAAAGTCGGTATTTTTATGTGTTATGAAGATTTTTCACCCTGGATGATGCTTACAACCATGCAAGGAAAACCCGATATTTTAATTTCATTGGCAAATCATTGGTGGGATAAACCAACTGCAATTCAGAAACAAATACTGATCTTCAAAATTTGGGGGAAATTGTTAAATAAACCTGTTTTAACAGCTGAAAATATATGAAAAAAACTTGCATAAAAGATATTGTGTTGAAAAAAATATTCATGAGATCAGTCGTGACAGTGTTGTCTGTATTCTCATGCGCAATTGATGCGGAAGTATCAAACCCAATCGATCTTGATCGCTCACAAAATATTATATTCGATAACTTTCAATACAGCACTTTTTCACTTCAACTTTTGCAGTCCAAAAGCAAATTTAAGGATCGCAATCTTATTATTGGTGGCTCATTTCAGTCTGATTTGCAATATTGGAATGGAGATAAAATTGAATCGCTTCCTCCTGTTGGAAGTCATTATCAGAATGGCGATGGCATTTATCTTACTCAAGGAACGTTGGATTTTATGAGCAACATTAATTCCTGGAGTACGATATTTGGTTCGGTAACGGATAGTGCAATCGGCAATAATGCGCAAGATGGGAACTATATTTTTTCAGAACATGCTCTTGCTTTATTTGGCAACTTAAAAAAATCACCGATATATCTGACAACAGGCATTAACACGATTCCGTTTGGCGTCTTTCAGGGTAGTGGTTCTTGGGATATTCCATTAACGACAAGCTATTTTCAACCAGCGCAGGCTCCGCAAATTAGTATTGGTTATTATAAGAATGGCTTTAATGCCGTTGCAACCGGATTTAATGATGAAGTTAATTATCAAAATCATTTCACCTATGATCTGTTTTACAACAAAACAAGTAAGGTTTATGGCTTTAGCATTGGTGCAGGCTATCTTTCAAATCTCAAAACTAATAACAACAGTACAGCGGCGATTCATCATGTTGCCATACATACAATATCGAGAAGGGACGTAGGAGATTTGGGTCAGGTGATCGATATTAATGGCGGTATACAATATCGCAATGCAACATTCAATGCAGAATACAATTGGGGAAGTAAAATATTAAATGGTAATACCAACACACCCGCAGCTTTTTCGACAATAATAAATTATGAGTGCCCTGTCCTCGGAAAGAAAACAACATTTGGCCTTGGTTACAGCGAAACATTTAACTTAAAATCCGTACTGACTTTTTTGCCAGGAAATGATGGCTTATCAATGGCAATAGCGGGTTTAAAAACTGCTTGGGCATTTAATGTGACGCGCGCAATACTAGCCAATGCCTTGTATCTCGGACTTGATGTTGAAAAAATAACCCTCAATCAGGAAAATTTCTTACAAGAAAAAAACACGTATTCCTATACACTTGATTTAACGGCATACCTATAATGTTTCAATTACAAACCCGAAAATCTCATTAAAAAGTTTTGGCTTTCTGATACTTCCTGTTGAAATCACGTAGCGCATGCCTTTTGAGAATTTCCAATAACAGTATATCCTGAAAAATCCAGGAACAATCTTTGAAAAAAATGTTTTAAATTATAAATCCTGTAGCAACGTCGCTTCATCACTTTTGCTTTATTATTTACACCCTCAACAAATCCACTGGTATTCCGATTTAAAAAATAATTCTCTATCAGAATTGGATATTTTTTAAGTGTTGTGCTGACGACTTTATAAATAAATTAATTGTTTCGGTCAATTGTTACTGTCACAATTTCAATATCAGATAAAGCTAAAATGCTAACGGGAATTGACGGAAATTGAACAAGTATTTTCGCATCCACTCCAAATTAGAGGGTAACGGCAATAGTATTGCACCGCCTGAAAAATGGAATTAAATTCTGCTTGCCCGCTATTTTTTTAAATCGATTGGTAACAGCTGTCTTTAAATCCATTCATCGAAGCTGTTCTTGATTTTGTACCGGGATGATTTTGTTCCAAGTGATTATTCATGTATTTAGTATCACGATGCTTAGTGCGTTAAGGATGGTTTTTTTGACAGAACCTTATTTGAGGCGTTCTAAGAAAAATAGATAGTCTTTGACAGATGAGCAAGATCATCATAGCATTCACATACGTTAATTCTTTCATTAAACGTCTCTGAACCCACTTTAGGCAATGTTCTATGCGCATCTCATCCCTTATTTCTAAAAAACTCGGCATTTCTGTAAAGCAAATTGATACCACTATTCAATTGTTGAATGAAGGTGCAACGGTGCCCTTTATTGCGCGTTATCGAAAAGAAATGACTGGCGGTTTGTCAGATGATCAGCTGCGTGATTTATACGATGATTTCCATTATTTTACAGAGCTTGATTCGCGCCAACAAACAATTCTCAATTCAATTGAAGAACAGGGCAAGCTTACCGATGAATTAAAAAAAACAATATTAGAAACCGTTAATAAAACAGAGCTTGAAGATTTATATTTGCCCTATAAACAGAAACGTCGTACAAAAGCACAAATTGCAAAAGAAGCAGGGTTGGAACTGCTGGCTGAAAAATTATTACAAGATGTTAATTGTGATTCGCGTGTTGCCGCATCAGAATTTATTAATGCAGAAAAAGGCATTGAAACCATTGAAGCTGCGCTCGAAGGGGCGCAACATATTTTAGCAGAACAATTTTCTGAGCATGCGGAATTATTAAAAAAATTACGCGAGATTTTTTGGAAATTTGCCGTGATAAAAAGCGAAGTTTCTCCTGATAAATTAGAGACAGGCAATAAATTTTCAGATTATTTTGATTTTCAAGAAACAATTCTAAAAATTCCCGCGCATCGTTTTTTGGCTTTATTTCGTGGCAGACAAGAAGGTTTTTTACGCCTTAAAGTCGCTTTTCCCAGCGATCAATTTATTGATGATTGTTGTCAATTGATTGCAGAATCTTTTTCCATACCATCTCCTTTGCCCAAAGAACACTGGTTATCAAAAACAATTTTGTGGACCTGGAAAATTAAATTACATTTAAAAATGGAATTGGAAGTGATGATTGAATTGAAGAATCGAGCAGATTCAGAGTCGATTCAAGTTTTTGCAACTAATTTAAAAAACTTAATGATGGCAGCACCTGCAGGTAATCATGTCGTATTGGGTTTAGACCCGGGCTTTAGAACGGGTGTAAAAACAGTGATTGTGGATGGCACTGGAAAGCTATTAACACAAACTGTTATTTTTCCTCATGCGCCTCAAAAACAGTGGGATCAAGCACTCGTGACTTTATCGAAGTTGTGTGTAGCCATGAACGTCACATTAATTAGTATTGGTAATGGCACGGCATCGCGAGAAACAGATCAATTAGCAGAAGAATTAATTAAAAAAAATCCACAGTTAAAATTAAGTAAAATTGTTGTTTCAGAAGCAGGCGCTTCTGTTTATTCAGCATCGGCACTTGCGTCAAAAGAATTTCCTGATTTAGATGTTTCCTATCGCGGCGCTGTTTCTATTGCAAGACGTTTGCAAGATCCTTTGGCTGAGCTTGTAAAAATAGATCCAAAATCGATTGGTGTTGGTCAATACCAGCATGATGTAAATCAATTAAAATTAAATCAATCATTGAGCGCAACTGTTGAAGATTGCGTGAACGCAGTGGGTGCTGATGTGAATACGGCTTCAGTCCCACTATTGTCGAGCATTTCAGGTCTAAATGAATCCGTTGCGAATCAAATTGTGCAGTATCGTGAAACGCACGGCCGATTTAAAACACGAGATGCTATTAAATTAGTTCCCCGCTTAGGTGATAAGACATTTGAGCAAGCAGCCGGGTTTTTGCGCATTATTGGCGGTGGAAATTGCCTGGATGCATCAGCCGTTCATCCTGAAAGCTATTTAATTGTTGAGGATATTGCAAAAAAAACAGGTAAAACGCTTGACCAATTAATTGGAAATAGTGATTTAATTAACACCTTAAATCCCAAAGATTTTGTAACAATTCAAGCAGGGCTGCCGACAATTCAAGATATCTTTTCTGAATTAAAAAAACCGGGGCGTGATCCAAGACCTGAATTCAAAATGGCAAAATTCACAACAGGCGTGAATGAAATTTCAGATTTAAAATTAGGGATGGTATTGGAAGGGGTTGTCACTAATGTTGCGAATTTCGGCGCCTTTGTCGATATTGGCGTGCATCAAGATGGCTTGGTTCACTTGTCGCAGCTAGCTGATCATTATGTTAAAGAAGCGCAAAAAGAAGTTTCTGTCGGGCAGATCGTTATGGTTCGCGTGTTAGAAATCGACGCGCCAAGAAAACGTATTAGTTTAACAATGAAAAAAGATGAGGCAGCGCCCTGTAAAAAACAAGAAACTATTGTGCCAAGCAAAAAAACCATTGCAAAAAGAATTGAAAAACAAAAAGTAGAGTCTGCTTTTGGTGCTTGCCTAAAGGATGCATTGTTGCGATAAATAATATAATCATCTCGGAAACGCAGGCGGAATCCTGCGTGTGAACGCATTTGGGTGAATTTTGACACCCTATTTCTCAATATTAAATTACTTCATTACAGCGCATCATGAATGCATTTCAATATATTATTGGCAGTATCCTTGTCGGTAAATTGATATGATGTGCGAATAATAAGCCGGAACGAATTTTGATAGCGCGACACGTGTAATGTGAATGGAATCGACATTTTTTCAAATGCGTAAAGCGGTTGAATTAACTTGTTTTTGGTTTGTTCTTCACTGATATAAAAATGCGTGTAATTAAATGCGCAAGTGTAAAATCCAGTAGGCGTATTTAAATTTAGTCGCAATTTAGTATAAGGATAAATCTTATGTGGCTCAATCCGTAATCGCTCATCTGCTAACGCTGAAATCAACGCATTATTATCAGCATACTTAATGCCAATATGCATTCGAATCGGAAGAATATTTAAATGCAGTCCAAATATCTTATCACCACCCGTCTCTTCCAAACGATTATTCATCACCAGTCCAAGGACAAGATCATCTTGATTAAAAAATCGTGATACTGTTTTGAAATAAGCTGCGAGAAAGACAACATCAGGTGTCACACCTAACTGTTTTGCAGTTGATAAAATACGAACTGCTTTTTCATTCTCAAGAACGCATGCAAGCTCAAACTCCCCTGTTAGCTTAGCTGGATGCATTATGAAATGACTCATAGGTAAGGGCGCATCTGCTAAATAATCACGCCAGAATAATGCATGCGCATTGGATACCAATGCCAAGCGCTCCTGCTGTATCACGCGCTGATAAGGCGGAATAGTTTCCATCATAATTGCTTTTTCGCTAGCATAAGCTTCAGTGAGCTCAGACATGAGTGATGCTACACTCCAACCATCCGCAATCGCATGATGAAATGAAAATATAAATACAAACTGATTATCCATCGGATTTAATATATATACACGAAATAAACCCACTTCATTAATGGAGAAAACACGATTTTTTTCTGCTTGAATAAAGTTAACAACATCTTCCTCAATAACACCACCATAATGAGAAACAATATCAAGCTCTGAATGTTGGACAGAAATATAGCCATATTCTGTATGCTCCATGAAAGCAGTACGCAACAAGGGATATTTCTGGCTTAAACTTTTAAGCAGTGTTAGCAGCAATTCCGCATTAAATGCGCGGTGTATTGCGTAAGAAAATACATCGTGATATGTCCCATTGGCATCTATTTCCAGTGATTTAATTAACATGCTCATTTGCAAATGAGCTGCTGGATAAATATCTTCAATCGCGCCTATTTCATTTTCACAAAAAACATTTATTCGTGTCGCATCATCAATTAACGAAAAAGGAAGATAGCTCTCTTGGACTACTTGAAGCCTATGATTTGTTTTTTCAATTAATTGCAAAATAGTTTTATATTTGAAAATGTCTCCGACAGAAACATAAAAACCGTTCTCTTGCATTCTTGCAACGAGACGAATACTGCGAATTGAATCACCACCCAGCTCAAAAAAACTATCTGTAATGCCAACAGATGGAATACCCAGCACGCTTTGCCAAGTCTCACACAAGGCTTTTTCAAGTGCATTACGGGGTTTTTGCGTCTCATTTTGCAATTGTTGCGGTTGATTTTCTGGATAACGCATAGTGGTTTTATGCCACTCATGAAAAAGTTTCGGATGAGCCTCTGACATCCAAGAAAATGCCAGATCTTCAATAATTGCGGTCAAATCATGTTGGATATAAGCCAATACTTGATCAGCTGTTTCATGATCAATAAATCCATTTAACGTTTTTAATGTTATGTGAAAATCATCTTTTTCTCGTGATACATGGAGCGTCAAAGGTATCGTCGTTTTTTCAAAAACATAAGTTGAATTAAATGAAGCCGTCTCTGAATCCACAACATGAAAATGAATATAATTAAATGCACAGGTGTATATATCATTTGCTTGTGTAATGTCGCTGCGAATTTTTCCGTAGGGATAAGCTTTATATTCTTCAAGTTGTGCACGTTGTTGGGATAATTCAATAGTCAGTTGCGCACTGCTTTCCCGCACTAAAGCGCGCATGGGCAAAGTATTTAGGTGCAAGCCAAATACTTTATCACCATTGGCTTCTTCCAAACGATTATTCATCACAACACCCAGAACCACATCATCGTTATTAAAAAATCGAGACAAAGTCTTAAAATAAGCAGCAAGAAAAAGTATGTCAGGTGATACACCTAGCTGTTTAGCAACAGATAAAATCCGAGCTGATTTTTTATTCTCGAGCATGCATCTTATTTCACATTCCTCTGCAGGACTATTTGGATGAAATATCAAATGACGTGCTGGAAAAGGCGCATCAGCTAAATAATCACGCCAAAATTCCTCGAATTTGTTAGACGTTAATGCCAAACGCTCCTGTTGTATTACGCGCTGATAAGGCGGAATTGTTTCCGGGACAATTTCTTTCTCATTGACATAGGCGTTTGTGAATTCCGATATCAGTGATGCCACACTCCAACCATCTGTAATGGCATGATGAAAAGAAAAAACCAATACAAATTGTTCTGCAGTGGGATTTAACACAAACAAACAAAACAAGCCGGGTTTATTAATTGGAAGTAAGCGATTTTTTTCTGCTTGCACAAAAGCAGGCACGTTTTTTTGGATAATACCGCCATAATGCGAAGCGATATCAAGGTCTGCATATTGTACGCAAATATAGCCATATTCATCATGCTCAACAAAAGCCGTGCGCATTAAAGAGTGCTTTAGACTTAAGCTTTTGAAAATCATTAATAACGCTGTTTTATTAAAAGGGCGATGAATGGTATAGGCAAACACATCATGATAAGTGCCCAAAATTTCTGTTTTTAAAGACTCAACCAGCATGCCCATTTGTAAATAACCAGCAGGATAAACATCTTCAATACTGTCTTTCTCATTTCTGGCAAAAATATTTATTTGTGTTGCATTATCAATCAATGAAAAAGGAAGATACATTTCTTGAATTTTTGTTTCCGTATGATTTGTTTGCTCAAGCAATTGCAAAATAGTTTTGTGTTTGAAAATATCGCCAACGGATACATGAAATCCTATGTCATGCATTTTAGCAACAAGACGAATACTGCGAATGGAATCACCACCCAGCTCAAAAAAATTATCTGTCATTCCTACGTGTGAAATATTTAAAACACTTTTCCACGCATCACATAGCGCTATTTCAAGCGGATTGCGTGGTTTTTCTATCTCAGTAATTGCCCGCTCATCTGAACGAGGAATTAAGGGATTCCAACTGTGGAAAAGTTCGGCATGTTCTGGTGTTAGCCAAGTAAATTCACGCTCATCAATAATTGTATCCAAGTCATGTTGAATATAATCAAGCATGTAATCAGCGGTTTCATGATCAATAAACCCATTTAATGCTTTTATTGTAATCTGAAAATGCTCCTTTTGTCGTGAAACATGGAGCGTTAACGGAATAGTGGTTTTTTCGAAAACATGAATTGCATTAAATGAATTTTTTTGTTCATCCATTATGTGAAAATGTATATAATTAAAGGCACAGGTGTATATATCGTTTGCGCCCGTGATATCACTTCGTATCTTGCTGTAAGGGTAAGTTTTATATGTATCAAGCAACGTTCTTTGCTGTGATAATTCTGTAAGCAATTGCGCACTATTTTTTCCTACCACTATTCGCATGGGGAGTGTATTTAAATGCAAACCAAATACCTTATCGCCATTGGCTTCTTCCAAACGATTATTCATCACCAAGCCAAGAACAACATCATCCGTATAAAAAAACCGTGATAATGTTTTAAAATAAGCGGCAAGGAATATTGTATCAGGTGATATACCAATTTTTTTTGCTTGCGATAAAATATTTTTTGTTTTAGCGGCATTTATTTCGCATCTTTTTTCAAGATGTTTGTTTACCAATACCTTTGGCAACGCTTTTGGGTTAAATACTAGGTGACGTACAGGTGAAGGGGCGTCAGCTAAATAATCACGCCAGAATTCTTCAAACATACTGGATGTTAACGCCAAGCGTTCTTGCTGTATTACACGCTGGTAAAGTGGAATTTCTTCTGAAACAATTTCTTTTTGATCAGCATAGGCTTGTGCAAATTCAGACATAAGTGATGCCACACTCCAGCCATCAGTAATGGCATGGTGAAATGAAAAAACCAATACAAATTGTTCAGCTGTGGGATTTAATGCAAACAAACAAAAAAGCCCAGGTTTGTTAATTTCGAGAGTACGATTTTTTTCTGCGTGAATAAACCCTGAAATATTTTTTTGAATTGTACCGCCATAATGAGAGCCAATATCAAGATCATCATATTGCAAACAAATGTAACCATATTCATCATGCTCAACAAAGGCAGTGCGCAATAAAGGATGTTTTTTACTTAAGCGCTTAAAAAGTGACAGTAATAATGTTTCATCGAGCGGATGATGTATTCTATACGCAAATACATCGTGATAAGCCCCTTGCGAATTTGTTTTTAACGATTCTACCAGCATGCCCATTTGTAAATAGCTGGCGGGGTAAATATCTTCAACTACGCCATCTTCATTTTCAGCAAAAATGTTAATTTTTGTTTCATTATCAATTAATGAAAATGAAACATAGTCTTCTTTAATTGAAGATTGCGTATGATTTGTTTGATTAACCAGTTGCAAAATAGTTTTATATTTAAATACATCTGCAACAGAAACATAAAAGCCTTTTTTTTGCATCGCTGCAATAAGGCGGATGCTGCGAATAGAGTCACCACCCAGGTCAAAAAAATTATCTGTCATTTTAACGTTTGAAACGTTTAATACAGTTGCCCAAACATCGCATAACATTTTCTCTAGTGCATTGCGCGGTAAAGCAGCTTCATTAATTGTTTCTTTTATGAAAAAAGGGAGTGGCAATGCACCTCTGTCTAACTTTCCATTGGCGGTAACAGGGAAAGCGGAAAGCGCCATTAATGATGTTGGGAGCATATAGTCAGGTAAATACTTTGCCAAGTATGCCAACAAAATTTTCTCTGTCACATCGCCAACATAATAAGCGGCAATAAAACGATGCGTGTAATCAGATGTTACATTTTCCTTTACCAATGCAACAGCCTGATAAACACCTCTCATGCTCAGCATTACATGTTCAATTTCACTTAACTCAATCCGAAAGCCGCGGATTTTAATTTGAAAATCAGCGCGACCAACATATTCTAAATTGCCATCTGGCAACCATCGCACTAAATCACCTGTTTTATACAAGCGCGTGTAACCTAGCGCAAGATCATCCTCATTCGCAAAAGGATTATGAATAAAAAATGCCGCTGTTAATTCAGCTTGGTTCCAATATTCACGCGCTAATCCAGCTCCGCCTAAATATAATTCGCCTATAACACCCACAGGAACAGGTTGGAGATCCGTATTTAATACATAAACACGCGTGTTTTGAATAGGACGTCCGATATAAACTTTTTTGTTTCCGCGGAGACATTCAAATGAAGTAACATCAATTGATGCTTCAGTGGGGCCATATAAATTATGCACTGTCACTGAATCGCCAGCGACTTGATAGAAGTCTTCGACATGATTGGCAAACAAGGCTTCACCACTACAAAAAACAAAGCGTAAGGAATCCGGCATACGTAATTTAAAAAGTGTTAAGCTTTCGGTCAATGCAGCTAACATGCTCGGCACAAAATGCAGAACAGTAATTTTTTCTTCTGATATTAGTTTTTGCAAATACTGTGGGTCCTTATGCCCATCAGGACGTGCCATAACAATTTTTGCGCCCGCCCAATGCGCCCATAATAATTCCCAAACGGAAACATCAAATCCATAGGGTGTTTTTTGCAACACCACATCACCTTCATTTAATGGATAAGTACGTTGCATCCAATGCAGTCGATTGACAACACCAGTGTGCGTAATCGCAACGCCCTTTGGATTGCCTGTGGTTCCTGAAGTATAAATAACATAAGCCAAATCAGTGGGTGCGCACAGAACATCAAAACGCGCGCGAGAAAATGCCTGATGAGGTTTTTCATCTAAGAGAATATGATTTATATCTGCTCCAATAACAGCATCCAAATTTGCTTGATACTGACCTTGTGTTAACAAAAAACGACTCTGAGTATCTTTTAATACATAATTGATACGTTCAATTGGATAGGCTGGATCAATCGGCACATAAGCACAAGCAGATTTTAATACAGCAAGAATAGCAATTAAAAGCTCGAAAGAACGATCTAAACACAACGCCACTAATTCCCTAGAACGAAGACCTTTTTCAAACAAAAAATGCGCGAGTTGATTTGCTTGCGCATTAAGTTCACTGTAGGTTAAGTGTTTCCCTTCAAATACCAATGCAACAGCATGAGGGGTGCGTAAACACTGCATTTCAAACATTGAGTGCAATGTTTGATCCCTAGGGTAAGGCATGTTTGTTGCATTCCACGTATGGATAATTTGATGACGTTCTTCTTTTGCTATCAAATCAATTGTGTTGTGTTGTGCATATAGGCGACAAGGAATTTGTTGTAAAACGCGCAGGAATTGTTGCAGTAATTGATTGGCGCGTTGATCATTTAAATAAGCACCATCATATTTAAAATTAATATGCAGCGTATTATTTTTGACATGAAAAGTGAATGCCAGCGGATAATCTAATTTTTGAATTGAGCGGCGATCAGAAGTCAATAAATAATCATCTGGAATTGTTTTTTCTGCAGAAAAAGAAAGATTCTCAAACAGCAGTAAACTATTGAATAGTCTGTTTCCACCAGCCTGCAAGGAAGATAAGTACACATAGCTATATTTATTTAAGCCCATTATTTCATGATGAATAAACTGTAATTGCTCTTTGACAGTGCATGTATTATCCCAATGAACGATAAGCGGCAATGTATTGATAAAAAGGCCAACGCTTTTCTCAATTCCAATTATAGGCAGCGCCCTGCCGGATATTGTCGTTCCGACGATAGTGTATGACTCTTGCGTATAGGTATGAAGAATTTTATGCCATGCAAATTGAACAATGCCATGCAAGGTTATTCCTTCATCTCGAACAAGATTTTTTAAGCTTTCGAAGTGGGATGCATCAAGTTCAATGTTAATTTCAAGCGGCTCTTTTACATTTTTTAATTCAGCAGGTTGTGCAAGCGTTGTGAATAGCGCATTGACGTCATTCGCTTGATTTGAATGCTGAATTATTTTTTTCCAGTGGCGCTGTGCTTCTATTTGATTTTTTTGTATATACGCTTGCGCTTGTATGTAAGCAAAATCTTCCGATATGCTTGGTGTAATACCAGAAACCAATTGATAATAGAATTCATGTACGTGATTTAACAATACAGCTGTGCTCCAGGCATCGCTCATAATGTGATGTTCTGTTTTCAATAAGGTGTAATGATTTTTACTTTGCCTGATAAGGTGTAAACGTAACAATGTGGGTTTTGTTAAATCAAAACCGCGTTTTCTGTCAAACTTTTGTATTTCTAAAATAGCCGCATTTTTATCAATTTCTGCCGATAGGTCATGTAGTGTAAAACGAAGTTGCCCGTGTTTTGTTATAATTTGAACGGGTGATTCATCCCAGTTAAAACAGAGTCGCAATGCGGGATATGTTTTAATGGCAAATTCCCAAGCCTGCTGATAAAACTCAACATCAATTTCATGATGATAATCAAATAAAGTCTGAACAATATAAGCGTCATCAGAAGGTTGGCTGACCGAATGGAAAATAAAGCCTTGTTGTAAACTATTTGCGGGATAAATGGCTTGTATTTCATTGCTTATTGTTTTAGTTTCCAATTCCATTCATTTTTTCCTTAGATTTATCCTACAAGGTCTTTTTCATAACGATATTGTAATCGTTCAAGTAATTCATCAGTGATGTCCGCATGAAAATCAATTTGCGTGTCATCGCATTTACTTTCATCTGCAGAACCCACTTTAACATAGGGTGCTAAACGATCAATAGTGCGATATTCAAAAATAGATAATACGTCACACTGGATTCCCAATTGGCTCAGTTTTGTCGCGACATGAATACTTAAAATAGAATCACCGCCTATCCTAAAAAAATCATCTGTGATACTAACACGGGGTAAATCGAGCACTTCTTGCCAAACAGCACAAAGCATTTTCTCCGTATCTGTTCTAGGGGGACTATAAGCTTCTACTTCAGAAGAAAAATCGGGAAGCGGTAAAGCTTGGAAATCAATTTTACCATTTGCCGTTAATGGAAAACTTTCTATTGGCATGAAAACGTGCGGTAGCATGTAGCAAGGTAAATGCTGGCTCAGCGATTTCAATAGGACATCAGAAAAATCAGGGCCTGAGGCGTGAGTTTCTGCCGATAGTTTATCTTCAGGACGCATATAGCCTACAGCTAAAGCGTATAGCGCCATACCATAAGGGCGCAATCCTAACGGACAAAATGCAATGTTTATCGTTTTCCAGTATCCAATGCAACGTTGCGCTTCAAATCCTGCCTGAAGAAATCCATTAAAATTATCATCGCCCTCAAAAACTACCAATGCTTGTGCAGAATTGAGTATATGGCCCAATTCCGAGGTTTGCATTAAAATACTTTGATCAGAAAAATTGTATTCTCTATCCTTATACTTAAAAACAGCTGGATTTTTTTTGTGTAAAACCAAAGTATTTAATTTATCTTTAAAGAAATCTTGATGCTCTCGCGTATTTAAAATTAACGTTGCTAAATAATTAGCATTTTTTGATTCATTTACCCGTAATTCAGAAGAAATACATATTTCCGCAAGCAGGTTTGTGAGTAAATAAATCATATGGCCACATTCTAAATGCGCAAGTCGTAATGCATCCTTTCCATACAAAGGTTCAATTGCCTCTCGATTGACGCTGAATTCAATGCAAAATTCAGTATTGGTAGTATCGTCATCTGTGCGCTGTAAACTGTGCAAAACAGGATGATAATAATAACAACCCGCCGGCAATTTTTCTAATTGAAAAGGAATATGCACGATGCACTGAACAGCATACGTACTGCCTGCAGATGGATAAAGATATTTTGGCAATGCTTTATCATCCAATTTTTTTGCGCTTAACACGGAAAGCAGAAGGCCTAGATCACGTAAATTTTTCAGATTATTAATTGCCTCAATTTTGTTGTTATTTTGTGATATCGGCAAAAGAATTAAATCGTTTGGAATGTTTGAAGATGAAAATTGTCGATAACTTTTCTGTAAGCGATAATCTGTTTCAACAAATCGCGTTTCGTCAAACACAGTTGCGCTAGTTAATCCTGGACGCAAACCATGTTGCGCTAATTTAAATTGTTGCACATTGAATCCATTGGCCGTCTTTGATTTAAAATCAGAAAAGATAAGATAAGCGATAAGGCGATCCTGGCGCATGCAAACAAGCGCATTATCAACGCCCTTTATTTGAATTAATTTTGCAGCAATCTCATCTAACTCAATGCGATTACCATTTCGCTTAACTTGATTGTCCTGACGTCCTAAAAATTCAATAAATCCAGCTGCATTCCATTTTCCTAAGTCACCTGTTTTATACAAACGGCCCAATTTAGGATGCGAAATAAAACGTTGCTTTGTTTTTTCATCATCATGCCAATATCGCAGTGCTAATCCATTACCACCAAGGTATATTTCACCCGCAAGATCAATCGGGCAATGCTCACCAAATGCATTTAAGACGTAAACGTTTTGATTTGGCATTGGAAATCCATAAGGAACGGAATTTAATTTTTCATCACGCGCAATTTCATACCAAATAGACCATACAGATGCTTCAGTTGCTCCGCCCAAACTCAATACAGTTGGTTGAGACGGCAATGCTTTAACTTGCAAGGCAAGCGTCAAAGGAACCCAGTCACCGCTTAATAATACATTTCTTAAATAGAGAATATTATTTTTTGTATTGTCTAATAATAATTGCATTAATTGCGGGACACTATTCCATAAAGTAATTTTATGTTTTTCTATTAATGTAACCCAATGACTCGGTTCCTTCGAAAGTAACTGATCTGGAAATACGATAACACCACCAGCAGCTAACACACCAAAAAAATCATAAACCGATAAATCAAAGCTGAGTTCTGATAATGCCAACACCGCATCATTTTCATTGATACCCAATTTCTCATTTACAGCGAGCAAGGTATTTACAGCACCTGCATGTGATATGCAAACGCCTTTGGGTTTTCCTGTGCTGCCTGAAGTATAAATAACATAAGCAGGATCATTGGGATTTATGCTGGTCGATGAAGATTTTTCACCTTCAGTTAAAGTCATTAATTCGATTCGATGAATATGATAATCATTAATGAGCGGTGTATTTTTTAGGGTATCCCATTGCATTTCCGACACTAACAAATGCGACACATGTCCTTCATTTAAAATTTCTTTTATTCTCCCTAATGGCCATTCAACATTTAAAGGCAAATAAGCGGCGCCCGCTTTCATTATCCCTAATGTAGCCACAACTTGATTAAAGCCTTTTTCACACAGCACAGCAATTAATTGATTTTGGCCAATGTCATTTCGATTTAAGAAATACGCAAGTGATTTGCTTTTTTCTTGAAGTGTTCGATAATCATACGTGCCGATCTTATCGATTACAGCAGTTGAATTGGGACGTTTATGTGCCTGATATTCAAATAAACTAACAAGCGTATAAACAGGTAATGCTTGATGAGTTCCATTCGCAACATTAATCAATAATTTCTGAGAATCAGGTAATATTAATTCAGGTAATGGCGCATCCCAACTATGCTCCGCTAAATATTCAATGAGATTACAATACGCATTATTCAATGTATTGATATATTCATCAGAAAACAATTGTGAAACATATAACCAGCCGCTCGAGAAGCAGCCATCTCGTTCTGTTGCTTGTAAATCAATCCAGGCTTGTGATGTTTGACCTATCCAGTACCGCTTGTCTACCGCTTCATCTGCGCTAATAAAATAAGGTAATGTTTCAGAGTGATTTTTTGTTTCTCCTACAATACAGGTAAAAACGATTGGCGAAACTGCCATGGTGGGTTCAAGTTGATGTGTATTCATGAGGTCACGTTGAACATCAAGGCCTGTATATAGCGCATGCGCGATATCATCCCACAGTTGATTGTGCGTGTATTTAAAAAAATCATTTGCTGAACCATTTTTTCTTGAAAATCCAAATAAATTGGTTGAAGTAAAATCGCCCCACAAATTATTAACATCAGGATGTATTCCATAACGGTTAAATAATGTCATCGTAATAAGGAAATCTGAAGTTTCCGAAAATCGAGATAAGACAAAACCATATAGTGATAACAAAACAGATGCATATGAAACACCGTTGTATTCGGCTTTATCCTTAAATTTTTTCCAAACAGGCGCCGAGATTAACTGCTTACTTAATTTGAAAGAAGGCTTCTCAATTGATCTAGGATCGCAGGACAATAATAATTTTGGCCTGAGTGGCAACACTTTTAATTTTTCTTTCCAGTATTTTTTATCTTTTTCATACCAAGAAGATGATTTAAGCATACACATATAAAGCTGGTAATCTCTAAATGTAATACTGCTTTTTTGTAGGTAATAATTTTCTTGTTGGTATAAATGCGTCAATTTCGTAAAGAGTTTCATTCGGGTTTGCGCATCTAATAACATTAAATCAAAACTGGTATGTAATATGTCTTTATCTGAAAAACGTGAAATATGAAAATGGAACAACGGGTAAGTACCTACATCATAAACAAAATGGGTTAATTTATTTCGAACTAGGGATAACGCCTCTTCACTATAAGCAATATCAAAGCTCACAACGTCAATGTGATAATACAGCGCGTCATCAAATGGAATATATCGCTGTGTCAAATTGTCTATATTAAATATAGTACGCATCTCCGGATAGGCTTTGATAAGCTGATTCAGTGCGCTTTCTAATTTAACAATCTCTAATCTGGTAAAGCAGTATTCAGAATAAATATGATTGGCGATATTACCAATTTCAAATTGCTTGTGTCGCCCCAGCGCATATGCCTTTTGTATGCTGGTCATTTCAAAGGGATAATAATAAGCAACCGGATCATGACGGAGCGGAAGACTGTATAATTCCGCTTCTGTATTGACGGTTTTAAAATCACCTGGCGTATACATTAATTGTTGACTGTTAATTTTTTGCAGACAGTGTGTTGTTATATCACGCAAAGCCATTTCAAAAGCTTTTTTTGCAATTTCACAACAGGCAGAATCAAGCCTAAATCCAAAATTCACATTTAATTTTCCATGGATAACCCGGACATTAATTAATATCATAAAATCATAAATATTATCGGGGTGGATGCTTATGCCCGTTTTTTCTGAAACCAATGTCCAGTCGTCACTTACTGCATTTGAATGTCCTTGATAGTTAAAATAGACAGGCGGCAAATTTTTTGTCCCTAAAAGCGTTGCATACCCTATCCCTTTATTCGGTATGCCGCGTAAATTATCTTTAATGTGACATATTGTTTCAGATAGGTTATTTTTTATTGCCAATGTGACAGGATATAAAGTTGTAAACCAACCCACTGTTTCAGAAACATCAATACACTCATCAATGATTTCGCGGCCATGCCCTTCTAATGTTACAGCAAATTCATTTCTACCTATTATTTTATGCAAAGCATAAGCCAAGGCCGTCAGCAATAAATCCTCTGTTTTGGTATTATAGGCATCATTAATTTCTTTGATTAATTGAGATGATATTGACTCATCTAATATTAATAAAGCAGCACTGTGAGTTGTGCATGAAGGATAAATTTGAGATTTATCAACTTGCTTATGCCAATAGGCAAGCTCATTTTGATGTGTCATTGAATAGCTTTGAATAAGGTTTTGCCATTGTCGATAACTGCTGGTTTTAGTCCTTAATTGTTCATGATGATAAAGTCTTCTTAAATCATTAATCAGTATTTTCCACGAGACAATGTCTATCACAAGATGATGGCAGGCAAAAAACAAACGTGCACTGCCATCGGGGTAATTATCAATGTAAGACAGTTTCCACAACGGCCCAGTAATCAAGTTCAAGCTGCGTTGTATCGCATTTAAATTTGTTTCTATACTTTCACTATACTGAAATTTTTCAATTGTAAAATTTTCTATTTGAGAATGATAATATTGCTCCCATTGATTATTGTTGTTTTTTATAAATCGGGTTCTCAACATGTCATGTTGATTCATTAACTGAGGCAGAACAGACTCTAAATGAGAAAATGATAACGGCGGTACCTTCACTAAAAATGACTGATTCCAATGGTTTGGCACGGGAAATGATTGTTCAAAAAACCATTGTTGAATTGGCAATAGTCCAAATTCCCCTTCTAAAATACCCTGTTCTGCAACTATTTTTACGGATTTTTCATTTTCTAACACGTGATCAACCAATCGCGCAATCGTTCGATATTGAAAAATATCTTTAATTGAACAGCTAATTTCAGCATAGCGGAGTTTTGAAATAACCTGGATACTGGTGATTGAATCACCCCCCAGCGCAAAAAAATCATCAGTAATGCCAATTTCTGGATTGTTTAGAATTTCCCGCCAAATAAGACATATTTTACCATCCATGGCATTTCTAGGCGGCACAAACTGCGGCGTATTCAGGTAAATATTGGGAACAGGCAATGCACCTCGATTTAATTTACCATTTACATGCAATGGTAATTTTTCAATATATATAAATGCAATTGGCTGCATGGTGTCTGGCAACCGAGTTGATAAGAAATTGTGAAGTAGCACATCATCAATATGCTTTCCCGTATAATAGGCAACTAATTTTTTTTCATGAACTATCACAACACCGTGTTCGATTTCAGGATATGTTATTAAAGTCTGCTCTATTTCGCCAAGCTCAATTCTGACACCATGAATTTTTACTTGAAAATCAGAACGCCCAACATAGTCAATATTTCCATCAGATAACCATCGAACCAAATCACCTGTTTTATATAATTTAGTATCCATGTCAAATGGATTCACAATAAATCGTTCGTTGGTCAAATTTTCCTGATTTAAATATCCGCGCGCAAGGCCTTCACCGCCAAGATATAGCTCACCTACTACACCGATAGGCACAGGCAAAAGATTCTCGTCTAATATATAGGTAAACTCATTATTCAATGCCTTTCCAATGGGCAGTCTTTTTCCGTCTATTTTGTTAATGTCTTCAACATAATAGGCAGTACTAAAAACGGTTGATTCTGTAGGTCCATAGGCATTAGTGATTAGTATATTTTTTTCAACAAATCCTAATAAATGTTTAACTTGAATTGGCTCAAGACTCAATAATACTTTTTGTATTGGCACTGGGCCTTCTAATTGGCATAAATAATTCGATATTTTTTCCACAAAGAAGGGTGGCAGATAAAATGATGTTATTTTATTTTCTAAAATATAGTCAAATAGTTTTTCAGCATTTAGTCTTACCTCGTCACTGAGGATATGTAATTGACCACCATAAAATAATAATGAAAAAATTTCATACAGAGAAACATCAAATATTATGTTGGTCCATAAAGTGCCTTTTGTCGTTGCTGAATTGCCATTGCACAGAGCTGAATAATGCAAACAAACAAGCGAACGGTGCTCAATCATCACGCCTTTTGGAAATCCAGTGGTTCCAGATGTATACATAATATAGGCTAAATCTGTTGATGCATTATTGACGGGTAATGTTGAAATAGCGCTATCTTGATAGGGTTTTTCATCAAGAAAGATAAGCTTGTTTTCAAAAAATAAGTGGCGCAGATTTTCATGCGTCAAAATTAATTCGCATTGTGTATCATTAATAATGTATTCAATTCTGTTTTTGGGGTAACTTGGGTCTATGGGTACAAACGCAGCACCTGATTTTAAAATGCCTAAAATGCCAATCACTAAATCCAATGAACGCGTAACACATAAGCCAATCAATTTATATTTTTCATTAATATAATGTGCCAATTGATTGCTTTTTTCATTCAGTTCTTTATATGTTAATTGTTCACCTTCAAAAACAATGGCAATGTTATCAGGTGTTTTATGAGCTTGCTCTTCAAATAATTGCTGTATTGTTTTTCCACGAGGATAATTATTATTTGTAACATTCCAATCATAAATAATTTGTTGGAATTCTGCTGGATTAAGCAATGAATAAGATTCAATAGGCTGATCTATTGATCCAATCATGGAAGCCAAAATATGGAGATAATGTTCAGCGATCCTTGTTATCGTTTCGCGCTTAAACAGTGCAGTTGCATATTGAATTGAAACATTAGCATTTTTTTCGTTTATTTGAATGGAAACAGATAAATCGAATTTTGCCGTTTGATTGTGTTCGTGGAATGCTATTGGTGTCCATGGCGCATTAGAGAGAATGTCTGTCTTATTATCGTAGACGGTAAATAAAATCTGAAAAATCGGGTGTCTTGATATGTCCCGGACAAGATTTAGACCATGCACTAACTGTTCAAACGGCAGATCTTGGTGCAATTGTGCTTCAATAGAATTTTTCTGAACCAATTTAATAATATCTTCTATCGAGTCTGATTTCTGAAGTTGAATTCGTAATGCCAAGCTATTTACAAACAATCCAATTAAGTTGTTTAACTGTGGATGTGCACGATTTACAACAGGTGTTCCAATGATTAAATCATCTTGACCGGTATATTTTGATAGCAATAAAAAAAATGCACTTAATAAAATAGTATATAAAGTCACTTGATTTTCACATGCCAATGCTTGCAATTTTTTCAATAAACTTTCTGGAATTTCAATAGCAATAACATCACCACGATAGTCCATCATTTGTGGTCTAGTATAATCAACAGGGAAATCTAAAAGTTCGTGCCCATTTAGCTTTGTTTTCCAATACGCCATTAAAGATTCAATACGCTCTGCGATAATATTGCGTTGCCAAAGTGCAAAATCATTATATTGTATTTTAAGTGATGGCAATTGTTTTTGCTGCTCATTAATCTTTTCATCATAAAAATAATGTAACTCAGACATAAAAATATTTTTAGACCACGCATCAAATGCAACATGATGAAATAAAATTATTAAAAACCGTGCGTTTTTATCTGTTAAATTGAATAAGCAAAGTCGAATGGGGTACTCAGTTTTTAAATCGAATGGTTTTCCGAAAAAAATTTGTCTTTCCAGCAGGAATGCATCTTGATTGATTTTTTTATGGATAATAACTATGGGGGCATCCTTAACGTGTTGCTGATAAACGCCATTTTCATCCTGAATAAATAGCGTACGCAGTACTTCATGGCGGGTAATAACTGCTTGTAATGCATGCTCTAATGCTGAAATGTTAATACTTGATTTTAGTTCTAAAACCAGCGGAATATGGTAGGCATCCGTTCCACCTTCATATTGTTCAATAAACCACAACCTTTCCTGTGCAAACGATAAGGGTGAGCCGTTTTTTGCAATAGGCTCAATATCAATTAGAGATTCACTTGTTCGTAGCATTGCACACAATTTCGCAATGGTTTTATATTTGAAAATATCTGCAACAGTAACAGACTGATGTGTTGCTTGGCTTATTCTATGTGATGCATGCACTGCTAAAATAGAATGGCCACCCAATCTAAAAAAATCATCATGAATGCCAACGCGAAGACATCCTACAATATCTTTCCAAATACCGCAGATTGATGATTCCAATTCATCTCGAGGGGAAACATACTCTATTGCATCATCAAGCCACACTGGTTCTGGCAATGCGTTTCTATCAATTTTACCGTTTGAGGTTAGCGCAAATGCATCGAGCGCGATGAAAACATTCGGCACCATATAATTTGGCAACTGTTTTTCAATATAGTTTTTTAATGCCAATGAGGTTGTTGGTAATTTACTCACATAATATGCAGCTAATTTTTCTTCAAATACAATAACACTGCATTGCTGTATGCCTTCGTATTTTAATAACGCCTGTTCAATCTCAGCTAGCTCAATACGATATCCACGAATTTTCACTTGAAAATCATGACGCCCTAAAAATTCTAAATTCCCATCAGGCAGAAATCTTACGTAATCACCCGTTTTATAAAGTCGTGTATTTTCTTTAAAAGGATTTTGAATAAAACACGCATTGGTTAATTCAGCTTGATTTAAATAACCCCGCGCAACACCTGCCCCGCCTAAATATAATTCACCCGTAACACCAATTGGAACAGGCATTAATTGTTTATCTAGTACATATACTTTTATATTGGAAAAAGGTCGACCGATATTCGTAGACAAATCATTTAGTGTATAGTGATGCACAGTAGCACCAATGGTATTTTCTGTTGGACCATAGGCATTTATCAAATAACGTCCAAAACACCACCGCGCCATCAGTTCTGCATTGCTTGCTTCACCCGCTATAATTACTGTTGCAAGATCAGGAAAATCATGTGAATTTAAATGCGACAATAATACAGGTGGAATTCCCGCGTAAGTAATTTTATGCCGAATCAGAAATTGCGCTAAACCCTGTGCATCTTGTCGTATTTTTTCAGAAGCAATAAAAAGTTGAGCACCTATCGTCAGTGTGCCCAATATCTGTAGTACAGAAGCATCAAATGCAAGAGAAGCAAATTGCAGCGTGCGACTATTTTCCGTTAAGAAAAATTCTTTCGGGGCGTGATAAACAATATTGCACAGGTTTTTATGCATAACCATGACACCCTTAGGTGATCCAGTGGTTCCTGAGGTGTAAATAACATAGGCTAGATCACTGGGATTAGCACAGCTTGATACATTATTTTTATTTTCATTTTGATAATCTTGCTGATCGATGACGAATAAGCGTGTATGAGGGGGGCATGCATCTTTTAGAATAGAAATACAATTCAAATGCGTTAATAGTAATACACTTTTTGTATCATTAAGCACATAACGAATTCTGTCTGTTGGCGAGTTCGGCTCTATCGGGACATAAGCAGCACCTGCTTTAAGTATTGCAAATATACAGATAATCATGTCAATTGATCGATTAAGACAAAATGCAATAAGCGTATCAGGTGGCAGTATCGCATAATTTTTTCGAATACAATGCGCTAATTGATTGGATTTTTCATTGAGTTCTTGATAAGTCAGTTTTTTATTTTCATAAATGACTGCTATTTTTTCAGGTGACTTTAAAACCTGCTCTTCGAACAATTGGTGTATTGTTTTATCATTAGGATAATATTGATCTGTCGCATTCCAATCATAAATAATTTGTTTATATTCGGCCGCAGTTAATATTGAATATGATGCAATGGGTTTATCTACTAATTCAACAATACACGATAAAATGCGCTCGTAATGCGCAGCAAAACGCGCCATTGTTTCTTTCTTAAATAAACTGCTTGCATATTGAATTGTGGCACTGATGCCATCACTGCTGTCTTTCATGGTAACACTTAAATCAAGCTTTGATCGTTGATAATCGTTTTCAGTCGGTATGGATTTCCAATGTGAGTGGAAATCATTATTTGCTTCTTCATATTCAACATTAAATAATATTTGGAATAAGGGATGTCTCGATATTTCCCGCTCAATATTCAATTTCTCAATTAATGTTGAAAAAGGTAAATCTTGATAACATTGCGCTTCAATTAAACTTTCATGAACAGAATGCAGGCATTGCATAAATGTTTGGTTATTATCGAGTTGAATTCTCAAAGGAAGTAAGTTAACAAAAAAACCAATTAGCGTTGCAATCTGAGCATTCTGCCTGTTTGCAGTCGGCGTGCCGATTATTAAATCATTTTGACCAGTATATTTTGATATAACAATTGCAAAGGCTGTCAATAAGACTGTATAGAGTGTCATGCCCTGTAATTCAGAAAATTTTTTAAGTGCTAAAGATACTTTTTTTGATAACTGAAAATGCAGTGTATCGCCATGATAATCCGTCCTTAAGGGTCTAGGATAATCAGTGGGGAAATTTAACAGTTCGTAACCGCTTAATTTTTTTTCCCAGTATGTCATTAGCGGTTCAATACGTTTTGCTAGGCTATTGCGCTGCCAAATTGAAAAATCATCATACTGAATGCTTAGCTGTGACAATTGATTTTGATTAGGATTGATAGTGTTGTCATAAAAATAACGCAACTCGGATATAAAAATATTTTTTGACCAGGCATCAAATGCAATATGATGAAATAGAATTGTCAAAAACTTTTTATTGCTGTCTAACAAATAAAAAAAGCAAGCTCGAATCGGATAGTCAGTTTTTAAATCAAATGCTTTTTCAAAAAAGTTTTGTTTTTCGGATGTGAATATTTCTTGGGTAGTATTCTTGTAAATAATATCTAAGGGTTCGTTTTTGATATCCTGCCGATAAATACCTTCTTCATTTTGAATGAATACCGTACGAAGCACTTCATGTCGCATGACAATAGATTGTAATGCCTTCTCTAGCGCTGCAATATGGCTATTTTCATGAAGTTCAAACACCAATGATATATGATAGGCATCTGTTCCCTCTTCATATTGTTCAATAAACCATAATCTTTCTTGTGCAAATGACAATGGAGCATACTTTTCCGCGACAGCCGCGATATCAGTTTCATAGTCACCTTTTCTTAACATAGCGCACAATTTTGAAATGGTTTTATATTTAAAAATATCTGAAACTAATACGCTAAGATGGGTTTTTTGACTGATCCGATGTGAGGCATGCATCGCTAAAATTGAATGTCCGCCTAATCTAAAAAAATCATCATGAATACTGATACGATCAACACCTAAAATATCTTTCCAAATAGTGTAAATTGATGCTTCTAATTCATCACGAGGAGAATCATAATTGAAAACCAATTTGCTTGCATTGGGGGTTTTCAAAACCTGACTTTCAAGTACGCGATTCACTGTTTTATCATGGAAGTCTTCTATTAGTGTATTGCTGGAATCATAAATGGTTTTTTGATAATTAGAATTGCTTAATATTGTAATTGCATGATGTGGAAAATTAATTTTATTCGGTATTTGTAGCAGTATACGATTCAGCTCAGATAAAAGCTGTTCTGCTTTTTCAGACCTTAAAGTTGCCTGGTCATATTTCAATTTAAGCTGTAATTCATGATTACTTTCATAGACAATCAGCGCCAAAGGATAGTCTATGACTTCAATTGTACCGCGACAGTGAAATTTAAGTTTCTCCATAACATTAAAATCATGGCCATATTCTGCAACGATTAAGCTCTGAAATGAACGCTGTCCATTATTTTGTAGGCTAGCCAATTCAACAAAACTGTGATCATTTGCGCCTGCAATTTGAGATTCAAATTCCTGTAATTGTTGTAAGATATTTTTGTTATCCTCCCATGAAATAATGAATGGCAGGGTGTTAATATAAAGCCCAACACTGTAATCAATCCCTTTGATCGGAAGTGCACGACCGGATACGGTTGTACCTACAATGGTTTTGTTGTCACCCGTATAAATTTGGATGAGTTTATGCCAAGCAAATTGGACAAGCGTGTTTAGTGTTAAGCCTGTCTGTTTCACGCATTGTTGTAATATAGTATAATTTTCACCTGTTTCACAAATCATCGATTCACTGGGTATTTGCAGTGTTTTAATTGCATCATGATGCGTTGGATAACTTAATAAAAAGTTGATGTCATTAACATGATTAATTGATTGAAACACTTTACTCCAATAAGTATTTGCTTTTGCCAGATTATTTGCGATATAGGCTTGCACTTGTAAATACGTATTATCACTTTGCACGTTAGGCTTATTACCCTGAATTAATTCGGCATAATAAGCGTGCACTTGATTTAGTAAAATCGATACACTCCAACCATCTAAAATGCTGTGGTGTGTATTTTTTAAAAGAACAAAATGAGATTCCGTTATTTTAATCAGATATAATCGCATTAGGCTTGGTTTCGTTAAGTCAAAGGGCATTAATCGATCTTGCATTTGTATTTCAGAAAGACGCTGTTCTTTATCAGATTGATCACTTAAATCATAAAATTGTATATTAAGATGCCCTTGTCCACTTACAATCTGTATCAAACGCTCATCCCAATTAAAATAGGTGCGTAAAATTGGGTGAACTTTAATAGCAATATCCCAAGCATTTTTATAAGCGTCGATATTTAATGGCGTGTAATAATCCAGCATCAGTTGTACACGATATGCATCGCTCTCAGGCTGAGTTATCGCATGATAGACAAAGCCTTGCTGTAAACTATTTGCGGGCAAGATCGCTTCAATTTTTTTATCTTTCTGCTGTAATTTATTCAGCAAATCCGCGCTTATTTTAACAAATGGGAAATCAGATGGTGTAAATAGCGCATGTCCATTTTTTATTGCTGATAGGCAATGATTTGTCACCGCAATCAACTGCTTTTCAAGAAGCTCTGTAATTTGATCAGCCGCTGCTTGTGATAGATAACTGGATAATGAAAAATGAAGTGATCCGTTAATAATGGATCCTGTGATATCAAGTATATGCGGGCGATTATTGTTTGAATGCACATTTTCACCCAGCGTTTCGCGCACCACTTGCCAATACCCTGATAAATGATCAAACTGCCCTAAATAATTAAAAGTAATATTTGGCAAATCACTTAATGTGTTATTTCCATCGCTTGCATATTTAAATGCGCCATAACCTATTCCTTTATTTGGAATGGTGCGTAAATATTCTTTCAAAAATACAATACTGCTTGCAATGTCTTTTTGTGCGGTTAGCATCACCGGATACATGCTGGTGAACCAACCCACTGTGCGTGATATATCGAGTTTATCGTCTATTTCTTCTCGCCCATGCCCTTCTAGCGTAATGCGATGAGATGATTTTCCAAAATAAGAAGACAGTGACAAGCCGAGCGCAGTGAGCAGTAAATCGTTAATTTCCGTGTGATACGCATTATTTGCTGCACCAATTAATTGTTCCGTAATGTCAGGCTGGAGCATAAATGAAGCAAAATAGGGCGTTGTTGAAAGTGGCGCTGTCTGAAAATTTTCTAAGGCTTGATTTTGCCAAAACAATATTTCTTGCGGGTTTTTTTGTGTATATTGATGCATTGCATTAACCCATTGGCGATAACTACTGCTTTTATCGCCCAATTCAATGCCTTCATATAATCGTTTTATATCCTCTATCAATATTCGCCAAGAAACACTGTCGATTATTAAATGATGGAAGGAAAAATAAAGTCGCGCACTGCCATCTGAAGCCCCTGCAATATAATATATTGCCCACAAGGGCCCTTTTTCAATATCAAATTCGTTTTGCCCAATATTGAATTTTTCACCGCTATTGAATTGTTTTACGGTTTTGTTGTAATTTACTGCAGCATATTGTTGTTGCCTGGAACCATTTGATGATTTCGGGAAACAAGCCCGCAAGATGTCATGGTGCGCAATTAATGCCGGTAGCATTGCATTTAACCGGTCTATTGAAAGGGGCGGCACACGCACTAAAAAAGATTGATTCCAGTGATTGATCTCTGGAAATTTTTGTTCGAAAAACCAGGATTGAACAGGCAATAAATTCATGTGGCCTGTTAGTAGACCTGATTCTGCATCGATGACACGCTTCAAGCCTAATGCAGGTGCCAATTGTGCAATAGAGCGATGCGTAAATATATCGCGTACGCGGCAATCAATGCCTTCTCGCAAAAGGACAGCCATTACTTGCATACTTTTGATAGAATCACCACCCAGTTTAAAAAAATCATCTGAAATACTGACGCGCTCAATACCCAACACGTCTTGCCAAATAGCACATAATTTTTTTTCTAATGCTGTTCTCGGTTCACAATAGGGTTGATAATTTAATTTTATATTTTGCTGCAATAAAGCTTGTCGATCCACTTTCCCATTAACTGTTAAGGGAAAAGCATCCATATGAATGTATCGCTGAGGCAGCATGTAATCAGGCAAGCATTTTCGAAGATGGGCAATAAGGGCGTCTTCATTGACAGAGGGATCACCAAGATAATAAGCAACCAAGGTATTCTCACGCGCTAATACGGCGCTTTGCAGTATGGGTAAATAGGTTGACAGAGCATGTTCAATTTCGTTCAATTCAACGCGATAGCCACGAATTTTGACTTGTAAATCATTTCGACCGATGTATTCAAGATTGCCGTCCGCTAAGCATCGGACTAAATCGCCAGTTTGATATAAGCGTGTGTAACCTTCAATTTTATCTTCTTCTGTTGCAAAAGGATTATCGATAAAACGTTTTTGTGTTAATTCAGGTTGATTAAGATAACCGCGTGCCAACCCTGCTCCACCCACATACAATTCACCAATGACACCCACCTGAACGGGTTGACGATTTTCATCTAGCACATACACTTGGTGATTAGCATAAGGCTTGCCAATGAGGCCATTGCACGGTGATTCATTGGTTTTTTGGATCAGCATCGTGCCAACAGTATTTTCAGTAGGCCCATATTCATCATAAACAGCATCACAGTAATTTAATAAGCAGTGTAATTGTGCCGGCAAAAGCTTTTCACCACCCACAAAACAAATTTTGATACGCGTAGATTGCGGTAATAGAAATACCTGCGATAAAAAAGAAGGGGTTGATTTAATAAAATCAATATTTTTGTTTTGCAAATGCACACTGTATTCTTCAATGTCACGTAAATTACCAGGATAAATAATGATTTTTTTCCCGCACAACAAAGGGATGAGTGTGGTTGTAACCGACAAATCAAATGCAAAACTTGTGGAGAAATCAACATTATCAACTTCAGTAAAATACCTTAATACATTTACATAATAATTAATAACATTGCGGTGTGTTATCATCACGCCTTTTGGCAATCCGGTTGTGCCAGAAGTGTAAATAACATAGGCTAAACTGCTTTGCCTAGAATACGCTTCTAAATTATTTTTTACTTCGGCTTGATAATTTATTGTGTCTAACAGAAAGACTTGTGTATTTTCAGGAATAGCGTCTGAAAGCCCGTCAGCTATTTTTTGCTGCGTGAGTAACAATCGGGTATGGGTATCTTCAAGCATGAAACGCATTCTATCAGGCGGCGTAGCGGGATCAATTGGCACATAAGCGGCGCCCACTTTCAAAATAGCGAGCATGCCAATAAACAATTCGGGGGTTTTATCAAGGCATATTGAAATTAAGGTATCAGCCGAAATATGAAGATCACGGCTAGCATAATGTGCTTGGATTTTTCGCGCTAATTGATTAGATGCTGCGTTCAAAGCCTGATAAGTCAAATACTGATCTTGATAAACGACAGCGATATGCTGCGGTGTTCTGGTAACTTGTTCTTCAAAAAGTTGAACGGGTGTTTTAGTGCGAGCGTAATCTCGTTTCATAATAGGGTCGCGCGAGGTATTTCAGGATAAAACTAAAACGCCACGCGATCATCGCTTGGTAGCGATGATCGCGTGAAGGTGATTAATCAAATTTGTAACGAAGACCAATCGTAACGCTGTTTAATGAAACAGGTGCGCCAGTGATTGTAGAATCTGAAGTAACTGTCGCTCCATCATTAGTTTTAGTAACGTTCATTGATACATTATTGCCAAAGGCATGCATGTATGCCAAAGAAAGGCCCCATAGATTGGTAAAATTATAAACGCCGCCCACTTTTATTTCAGGAATAACAGAAGAAGTTGTCGTTGTTTCATTATCAATACCTGTCGTATTGCCACTTCCGACGTATTTACTGAGATCTGTATGGCGATCCATTCTGATGTTTTCAAGCAAGCCACCTACTTTAAAGAAGGCATCAAACATGCTGCTAAATTGATAGTCCACACCAGCCAATAAATCTACGCCGTAAATATAATTTTGAGCATTTACACCGCGCAATTCTGATGTGTATTGGTTTTCACCGTAATAACCCCAACCCATTTCACCCGTGTAACTTATTTTTTCGTGTGATGTGGAATAATGGGTAGCACCTAATGCAGCTCGACCCGTCCAACCTGAATTGGTTGGTTTGATAACAGTGCTGGTAACTGTGGTATTACCAAAATCATTCCAAGTATATCCACCTTCAATTGTCGTGAATAACGTTGGGTTTTGGGCTTGTGTCATCGGTTCAGCAGTCATACCACCTGCATAAACGTTAGAAACTAAAAAGGCTGCAGCGAGTAACATTGAACTTTTTATTGATTTATGCATAACAATATTTCCTTCCGTAGATTGTAAAAAATAATATGTAACCATACTTGAATTGTGAATGCAATAATTATTGCAAATAAAAATAACCGTGTTATCACGATCTAGCGAAAAATAATTTTGTACGATAATATCGGCTTCACAGAATAAGGAAATTTTAAATGAACAATGATCACATTCAAAATATTATTGTTGTCGGCGGAGGCAGTGCTGGTTGGATGGCGGCAACTTATTTACACAGCTCACTGAATGGATCGGTCAACATTACAGTGATTGAATCACCCAGTATTGCCCGAATTGGCGTTGGCGAAGCGACTGTCACAACAATTAAAACAGAATTTTTTGATCGCTTGGGTTTATCTGAAGCTGAATGGATGCCGCAGTGCAAAGGGTCTTATAAAATGGGCATTCGCTATGCCAATTGGAAAAACCCCCCAGAAGAAGGCGGCGATTATTTCTATCATATTTTTGGTGAAATACCTTATATCGACGAAGTGCCATTAACCCATGTGTGGATTAAAAAACGCCTGGAGCAAAATTATCCTATTCCGATGGCTTATGCGTGTTATCCCAGTATTGCTGCGATTGATTTAAAAAAATCTCCTAAGCTGTATAACGATGTTCAAGCGCATTACTATGCTTATCATTTTGACGCCACTTTACTGGCAAATTATTTGGCGCGTTGGGCGGCAGTGCGTGGCATTCAACACGTTTACGATAATTTAACGCACGCTGAACTTGATAACGATGGCAACATTCGTTGCGTTATCGGTGCTGACGGAAAAAAATATACCGCAGACCTTTTTATTGATTGCTCAGGTTTCGCTGGTTTTCTAATTGAAAAAACACTCAAAGAACCCATTGTTTCATTTGAAAATAGTTTACTGACAGACAGCGCGATCGCCATTAATTTTCCTGAAAATCCTGCACAAGATGGCATTCGACCCTACACCACGGCAACGGCGATGAAGGCAGGGTGGACGTGGGAGATTCCCCATTTTGATACCTCTGGAAATGGATATGTTTATGCCAGCCAATTTATCAGTGATGATGATGCTGAAAAAGAAATTAGACAATTCTTCGGTAAAAAAGCAGAAAAAGCAACGGTAAGAAAAATTAAATTTCAATCGCGACGACGTGAAAATGCGTGGGTGAAAAATTGCGTTAGCATTGGTTTGAGCAGTCAATTTTTGGAACCCCTGGAATCCACGGGGCTTTATTTTGTGTATGCAGCCCTGTATCAATTAATTAGAAACTTTCCAAAAAAAACAATTGATCCGGTATTGCGTGATAAATTTAATCAAAAAATACGTTTTATGGTGGATGAAATGAAAGACTTTATTATCATGCATTTTAAAACCTGTCGCCGATCGGACACACCCTTTTGGCTTGCCAATAAACATGAAACGGTTGTTCCAGATTCGCTGCAGAAAATTTTTGACAGACACAAATCAGGGCTTCCTATTAAAACCACACATCAGTCTGATATGAAATTATATGCTTCATTTGGCGTTCAATTTGATAATTTCTGGACTAATACAAATTATCAATCAATTTTATGTGGCGTTGACGTGTTGCCAAATACGGCATTGCCGCTTTTACAGTATCGTGATGATATTATGAAAAAAGGCGATGAATTATTCAAACAAAATCAGCTAACATCACAGAAGCTCATTAACACACTGCCATCGCAATATGAATACTTATCAAAAATTTACGCAGGTAAAAATAATTTTGTGCTCGATGAGGTAAATTAATGAAAGAACAATATGATGGTGTAATAACACGGTTTTTACGTCATGACGAATGTTTGATACCAAGCAAAGAAAATCAACTCCCTTTTGTTATCGAAGCTAATTCACCAGAATCAAGTTCTATCGATTTTCTGCAATCTTTTCTATCAACGCATTCAAGCGATATTTTAAATAATATTGCATCTTATGGTGCTGTTTTACTGCGGGGTTTTAATGTTAATACCACAGGCGAATTTGAAAAAACCATTTTATCTATTCGTGGTATGCAAGGCATGAGTCATTTATTCATGTCTGAACCAGGGCGTGATCGCGTCGATGGACTAGATTATGTTTTTCATACAAATAGTAGGGTTAAAACAGGTGGGTCATATCACTTAGGTGGATTTCACAATGAAAATTATTATTCTCCTGATGTTCCCGGCATCATATCATTTTGTTGCTTTGATCCAGCTAAATTGGGCGGCGAAACGGGCTTGATTAATATGGCGAGCGTGTATGAAAAACTCGATACGTCACTCAAAGAAAAATTGGAAGAAAAAACTTTTTTTGTGTCAAAATGGCCACTGACTACCATTGCTAATCGCTATCAAATAAAACCAGAGGTCGTTAAAAAAACCTGCATTGACTTTGGTTTGAGCGTGGACGAAAATAATTTTGTGAGCATGTATAAGCCGAGCGTATTAAAACACCCCGTTACCGGAAAAAAAATAATTCAAGCAAATTTATCTGCTGAAATACCTGCGCTAAATGATGCAATTTTAAATCAATTTTTTCACGATTATAAAGGGTGGAAATGGATGGTTCATAAGGCAGCGTGGAAATATATTGGCTATCATCGGCTACGCAAACTTTCATTTATGTTGCCAGTATTGTTTCATCATCCCATCAGGTTTCTTAAAATGCGCAAACAAGTCATGCAGCGCATTAAGCAATATACCAATAATACTTATCCGAGAATAAACAGTGTTTTCAAAGCAGATGACATTAAAACCTTGGCTTTTCATATGCGTGACAGTTATGCGTCTTTTTCATGGCAAAAGGGGGATGTTCTTATTATTGATAACCTGCAAGTAGCGCATGCGGGAATGCCAGGCAAAGTAAGTAAAAAATATCCAAGGAAAATTAGAGCCATGTTATGTAATCCACTTAAGATTTCATATTCAAATTTAGATTTAGGCCTGCAAAATAAGGATGGTATGCTTCACGCAACACTGGGTGAAACCATGCATAAAACAAGCATGGAAAATAATAGTTAGAGAGCAGTCATGTCAGCATTAAAAGGGATTTTCTGGTTATCTTCCTATCCAAAGTCAGGCAATACCTGGTTTAGAATTTTCCTGGCCAATTTACTCAGTTTGTCTAAAAAAAATGGTGCTGTTAATTTAAATCATGTCGATTATTTGATTAATGATCACATCACAACGAATAGAGCGTGGGTAAATGAAATGTGCGGGTTTGATACATTGACTTTAACGGATGATGAACTCGATGCATTAATGCCAGAACTGTATGCCAATTATAATGAACAACAAAGCGATGTTACTTATCATAAAACACATCGCGCTTATACCTACGTTAATAACCATCAACCACTGATGCCGCTTGACCAGTGTTTGGGTGCTATTCATTTTATTAGAAATCCGCTTGATGTTGCAATTTCACTTGCCAATCACTTTGATTTCACGATTGATGATGCAATTAATATGATGGGCGATAAGTCATATGCGCTTCATTATTTTCCGCTGCGACAATTACTGCTATCTTGGTCGATGCATGTTGATACCTGGGTTCAATCCAAGGCGACAAATCTTTTGTTATTGCGTTATGAGGATATGATAGCGAAACCCCTTGAAACATTTACCAGTGCGGTCAATTTTTTAAAGCTTAATGCTAATGCTGATTTAATTAAACAGGCGCTATCGTATTCCTCTTTTACCAAATTAAAAAAATTTGAAGATGAAGTGGGCTTTTTAGATAAACCGCCTAAATTGAAACATTTTTTTAGAAAGGGTATTGTGAATGATTGGAAAACCACTTTGACTGAAAATCAAATTTTAAAAATTATTACAGATCACAGCGAAATAATGCGGAAATTCGGTTATCTGAATAATAATAATGAACCTATTGTGGGATAAAAAATAGAAATGCATTTTTTTAAAAAAGAAAAAGTTGTCGTTGTGGGTGCTGGCATCAGTGGTTTCGCATTGGCACTTTTGTTGGCAAGACAGGGCCATTCTGTTTTAATCTATGACAAACGAACTGGCTTTGATTTAGAAAAAGAAGGGCGATCAATCAATTTTACTGTTTCGGGCCGCGGACTAACTGTATTAGCACAATTGGGATTAAAAGAAACGGTCTTGGCTCATTCTGCTGTTTTGGTTGGTCGAGCACTTCATTTAAAAAATTCGAAAACAATTCACTATAAATATGGCACCCAAAAATCACAAGTATTGCTTTCTATTCGTCGATCAACATTAATTGATATTTTATTAAACGCTGTTGCGCATGAATCTAATATCACTTTGCATTTGGGTTTTGAATTATCAAATATAGATGAAGAAACATTAACGTGTCATTTTTTGAATGTGGCTACTAAAGAAGTCATCACACAAAAAGCAGGCATGGTCATTGGTGCAGATGGTGTTTTTTCCACTGTAAGATCTTTTATGCTTAAAAAGCAGATAGCAAGTTATCAACAAACCGTATTCAATTGGGGATATAAAGAATATCAATTTGATCGTCACGAAGCTGAAAAGTTAGCCTTAAGCACAGATCACATGCATATGTGGCCAAAATCAGATGCCCTGTTAGTGGCAATCCCCAATACTGATCACACATTTTCAGTTATTTTTACAGCGCCACTGCGTGATAACAACGGCGAATTAAATAACTTTGATGAATTGGTAAAGCGTGAATTTCAAGATATTGTTAGCACCGCACCGTCTTTTTTGAATAAATGCGGCCTTGATCCCTGCAATTACTTGGTCAGTGTTAAGGTAGATAAATGGCATTTAGATGATAAAATTGTTTTGATTGGTGATGCTTGCCATGCTACCTATCCATTTTACGGTCAAGGAATGAATTCAGCGTTAGAAGATGCCATTCAATTAAATAATCATATTAATGACAAATCATTGTCACTGCTTGAGGCATTTTCTGCTTATGAAAAAACCAGAAAAAGAGAATCAAACGCACTTCATCAATTATCTGAAGCGCATTTGCATCAAATGACCAAGGCAATGATTTCCCCTTTTTGGCAAGCGTGTAACGTCCTTGATTATCAGCTTGCGAAATTATTACCGAGAAAATGGATATATGAATACGAAATGGTTGCGCATTCTGCCGTAAATTACAGTAATGTTATTGATATTGTCAAAAGACAAGACAAGAAAAAATTAATCAGTGGGTTTTACATAACCGCACTGATCCTGAGTGTTATTATATGTGCTCAGCAGAAATGTAACGATTCAGTATTTTTACAGCGCATGAAAAATAAAATTGCAAAACGGATTCGAGTAATCTTTAGGGCTAATATCTTTAATCTATGACACAGAATTACAGAGATAAGCAAGTGACGGAGCGCGCGGTAAATTTTTCGCGCTGGCTAACGCCAGCACAACCGCACACAGTCACTTGCTTATTGAAAAAAACTCACCATGCATTGCAAATATTACATCATGCAACAAGATTTTTCTTTTTCTTCTTTGCCAGACAAAAGACCTGTCGCTACAGTGGCTTTTGGCGCTGGGATGATGTTGGCAGTGCAATGCAGCGTTTCCATAGATTGGTTAGAAGCAACCGAATCTCTTGAATTAACACGAGGCAAGGTCCGCGCTGTAAAAAAATTTTCTTCTTTCAATTGTTCATAGCCTGGCATTTGCGATAATTGATCATCAGAAAGACTGCCTACTTTTCCAGCCAATTCCGCCAAGAAATCCTGCGCTTGCAAATAAGCACGGTCATTTTGAATGGTATCGCTCGTACCAGCATGTTGAATGGTGTACGCAATAAACCAGCAAAAAGCCATCTCACAAAAAATAGCATTAAACGCCCTTGCGGAATAATCCGTCAACACATCAGCGCCTGGAAACATCAACTGATTGGTGTCCTTTGTATTGCAATTCTGATCATATAATTCTTTCGATGTTTTACCGGATTCAGAGCCTGCAATGATTGCAGCAGGAAAAGAAAGTGCTGTTAGGACAGCGCCAATATTGCCACCCAATTTAAAGTTATTAGAGACGCTATTATATTTGTAGGCAGGAATAATCGCATCAGCAATATTGGAAACTAAATTAAAGCCACCCCGCGCGCTGAGTGCAAATTGGGGAGACATTAAAATATAGGCCGAAATAACAGCCAATAAATCACTGAATTTAAAATCCTGGTGTTCGCTCACATCCGTTGCACATTCGTAGGCATAAGCACCATATACCAAGGCAGAAGCTGTACCCACTTGAAGTCCTACTTTCACAACTTTTCCAATAGTAGCAGGAGCAAGACTAAATTTTTCAAATTTGGGTTTCGTCTGTTGCGCTAACACTATTAATGCATCTACTAACTTTTCTTCAAGTGATTGTTGTGCCTCTGTTAAATCAGATGATCCAACTGAAGGTACTTCGTCTCGTGCACGATTTTCAAGGGCTGGCGTAATAGCAGCTTGTTTTTTGCAACAATTTAACTGTTCAGCAAATTCAAACATTGAATTAACGGCAAATCCATACAAACCAATCCCCGAAATACCCACCGCCGCTGATGTTAAGCTGGTTACAAAAGGCGAAAAGCTGGATTCTAAAATAGTGGTTAATACTTGTGGTCCGTAAAGAATAACGGCAAGTGTTGCAATAGCAACGGTTTTGGCATACTCGCCTTTTTCAAGTCGTTGTGCCAATTTATCCAATGTCACTTTAATAAAAAAGATATTTTCAAAAAAGTTCACGCCAATACCGCTGAGCTTTTGTTCCATGTTCGCTTTTTTCAATGTTTCAAGATAAATAGAAATTGAACCGGCACTGACAAGAAATGTTGCTAGCATGGTCAATTTTTCGTAATACTTTTTATCAGTTAATTTTTTAGGGGTAACAGTTTCATTAGCCTCATTGATAGTTTTCATTGCGGTGAGTAAGGTTTTGTCACTTTTATAATTCGCAAAGGAAAGGCGTTCTTGCAATGTAGCAATATTATTTACTATGTTCTCGCGATCTGTACGCATGTCATTTCCACCGTGTTTTATTGTTTATATGCTTATGAAACTGTTTTACCAAAGTTAACTGAATCGATATAAAAAGTCACGAATGAAATCCTTAAATAAACCTTAAGAAATCACCTAACACAAAATTGCATTTTAAAGAAAATATCTGCATCATACTGTCCATGATAAAACCATTAATCATCGGCAAAAAACAATTTGACAACAATCTCATTCAAGCGCCATTGGCGGGCGTGAGTTGCGCCCCTTTTCGCCAATTAACTTGGCAATTTGGCGGCGTCGCTTATTGCTGCACTGAAATGTTATCAGCCCTGCACATTGCCAATAACAGTGATCGTAGCCCGCGATATCAAACGCGACACCCTTCTGAAAAAAATTTATGTTGGCAGTTATCCGGCAATGACCCCAAAACAATTGCGCGCGCAGCAGAACGTGCTATTGAAAATGGCGCCGATATACTCGATTTAAATGGCGGTTGTCCTCAACCGAAAATCCGCAAAAAAGGCTGCGGCAGTAAATTATTAAGTGATGAAAAAAAATTATCCGAACTCGTTAAAACGATGCGCTGCGATGATAAAACACCTATCACGCTTAAAATGCGTATTGATGCTGGGCACGGAGAATATTGCGACACATCTGTTGCTAAAGCATTAGAAGAAGCCGGGGTGGACGCCATTATCGTGCACGGTCGACATTGGACGCAGGATTACGATATTGCCTGCCAGCTAGATGCAATCGCAAAAATTGTTTCTGCTGTGACCATTCCTGTGATTGCTAACGGCGATATTACTGATGCCAAACAACTTGTAAACGCATTTGAACAAACACAGTGTGCAGGATTTATGATTGGCCGCGCAAGTGTCGGGCAACCTTGGCTTTTTCAACAAATTACCCATGAAATGCGCGGCGAAACATTTTCACCACCCTCAAACACTGACATTGGACAATTATTTTTAAAGCATATTACAGGCTTAGTTGAGATGGAAAATGAACGCAATGCGATTTTCCAATCTAGAAAAATGGGGAAATACTACGCACGCAATTTAGAAAATAAAGCGGGATTCTTGGAAGCCTTGTATTCGATAGAATCATTTTCTGAACTTGAAAAGACAGTTTCTGTGTATTTTAGTAAAATAGACTCTTTTCGAAACCTTGAGTAATGAGACAAGGTCGCAGAAAAAATTTTTGAAAAAGCGGAATGTACATTAGTACCTGAGCATTTTGAGAAAATTTTTTCGAGGGGATTGTCCATTAATCGAGGTTTCGAAAGAAGTCTAATCTAACGAAGTGAGAATAACATGAGCCACACACCTGAACAGTCAACCCTCGGTAAAAAAACGCGTTATGACGAGCACTACAATCCCGATTTACTTTTCCCGATCGCTCGAAAATCGAAACGCGATGAGATTGGCGTTTCAACTCCCCTGCCCTTTTTTGGATTCGACACCTGGAATCATTTTGAAGTTTCTTGGCTAAATGAAAAAGGGAAACCGATTGTCGCCCTTGGCGAAATTATTTATAGCGCAGATTCTGAAAATATTATCGAATCAAAATCAATGAAGCTGTATTTTAATTCATTTAATAATACACAGTTTAAAGATGCGGAAACGGTACAAAATATTATTCAAAAGGACTTAACGGACCGTTTGAACGCTTCATTTGTTTTAATTAAAATAACACCCCTTTCATTATTAAAAAATGACACCTTGTTTTCACGCCTAGAGGGCATTTATTTAGATGAGATGGATATTAGCTGTTCTGCTTATCACACCGATGCAACTTATTTAAAAACGGAAAATACTTACGCAGAAGAGATTTTATATTCTGACTTATTAAAGTCAAATTGCTTGGTTACCGACCAACCCGATTGGTGCAGCGTACAAATTACGTATAAAGGAAAAAAAATAAATCGCGAAGGATTATTGCGTTATATAGTTTCATTTCGCAATGACAATGAATTTCATGAACAATGTATCGAAAAGATATTCATGCAAATAATGCAATACTGCAAACCAGATGAATTAAGCGTTTACGGTAGATCAACGCGTCGTGGCGGCATTGATATTAATGCTTATCGTTCAACAAAACCTGTTACTGTTGCAGAAATAAAAAATAGCCGACTATGTCGGCAATAATCCTAGGAAATTTTTAGCTTTGAGATGAGATCAATATCATTGCTGTTTCGGAAGGTTATCAGGGATCTAATGGCACTACCTTAAAGCAATGATGTAGTGAGCGGAAATGAGAATGACGGGGGATGTGAGGAAGGCGTGATTGGCATGGATGCCAATCCCGAGCCCCCAAGGATGGGTTCACGGCGTCCTTCCGAACATCACCCTAATTCGAATATTGAGCGAACGGAAACAAAGCAATAAGGAATTATGAATGTGCTGCGGCTGATTGATCCCTGACCACTTTTCAATCGCTGCAATACTATTTCCGTTACCTTTTAATTTGGATCGGATACAGAAGCACTGTACCATTTATTTCCTAGCCACAATAAAAACACAACAGGCAACCCGCTATAAGTCGCGATAAAAGACGTCCATGACATATCATTTTGAACAACCAACACAAACCATTGGCCAAAAATAACAACAACACACAATATCATCGCAATAATCGGACCCCACGGATAGAAGCGCGATTGAAATGGCAAATCAGCCAATTTATTTCCCGCCGCTAAATAATGCTGTCTAAAACCAAGGTGGCTTCGCGCAATACCAAACCACGCTACAAATCCAGCCAAACTGGAAACGTTAACTAACATTAGAAATACCGTAGCGCCACCGACAAAATTACATAAAAAAGCAAGCAAACCAAAAGAAGCCGTCATTAATAGTGCTGCAATAGGAATACCCGCACGATTCACTTTTGAAAATAATTTTGGCGCGCTGCCTCTGACCGATAAATTCCATAGAATACGGGTTGCGGAATATAAATCAGAATTACAGGCTGATAATAATGCCATTAAAATAATAAAATTCATCGTGCCGGTAATATAAGGAATACCTGCCATAGAAAAAATAATCGTAAAAGGACTCAGCGCAATATCACTGCTTGGATTCAATAATCGCGGATCAGTATAGGGGATAACCAAGCTGATGATCAGCATAATCACAATATAAAATAATAATATTCGCCAAAATATTTGTTTTACAGCGCGCGGAATGCTTTTTGCCGGATCTTTTGCCTCACCCGCTGCTACGCCAATCAATTCCGTTCCTTGAAAAGCAAAGCCAGACAATAAAAATACTTCAAATAAACCAGACAGCCCATTGTGAAAATGGCCTTGATGCCAATTGTAAAAATCAATGGCTTTGTGTTGCGTGTTGAACCCAATAATGACAAAAACACCAATGACAATAAATGTCACAATGGCAATCACTTTAATGAGCGACATCCAATATTGCGTTTCACCATAGCTCTTTACAGATAAAATATTTAATCCAAAAATACCCACAAAAAATAATGCGCACCATTCAATAGGGGGTACGTGTGGAAACCAAAATCCCATCACCAATGCAGCCGCAATTAATTCAACAGCAATGGTTATCGACCAATTAAACCAATAATTATAGCCCATCGCAAAACCAAAGGGTTTGCTGACATAATGACTTGAATATTCGCAAAAACTACCTGAAACAGGACGATAGGCAGACATCTCGCCCAAACTGTTCATCAAAAAATAAACCATTAGGCCCATAATCAAATAAGCAAAAATCGCGCCCATCGGGCCTGCAATGTAAAGTGCTGAACCACTGGTTAAAAAGATACCTGTACCCAAAGTGCCACCGAGTGCAATCATGGATAAATGTCGAGAGGTAAGTTGGCGGCGTAATTCAGACATAACTTCATTCCTGTCAATACAGGAGCAAAACAGGAAACGCTAAATGATAAACGTGTAGCTAACCTGAAGCGCTCCACGTTAATAAGATGTTAACGTGACAGATCTACCCACTTTCATGGTCAGATCCAACAAACGTATTCCAAAATACGGCTTATTTCGGCGCTTATTCTCTCATTTTGTATCAATAATCTTTGGAGATTTCAACAAAATGCCTTAATCTGCGCACCTCTTCACAGCGTTGAACATAATAGATCACTCGGTCGATGTCAATAGAAAGCAAATTGGCATTCAGGGCGCCTGTAACCTCTCCAAATTAGAGGGTAACGGAAATAGTATTGCACCGACCGAAAAGCGATCGGGGATCGGTGTCAGAATGCGAACACCGATCCCTGATGCCAGATCCCTGATAACTTTTTGCAACAGCAATAATATTAGAATATCCATCGCCAACAACAATTGGATATACTGTAACAAAAAAGGAGCAATCCAATGAAAAGCATCCTCAGAAATATTTTCGGACAATCCATCGAATTCACGGATGAAAATCAACTGTGGAAACCACATCGTCAATCGAACAGATTTAATGCCTTATATTCTAATAATGATGGACAACTGTATGTTACAACGCACGATGAAAAAAGCCCTTATATTAACATAGATAATTGGAACGAAATCAATCCT
>JAPLRF010000072.1 GCA_026399315.1 Gammaproteobacteria bacterium | reverse complement strand
AAATGGAGCGGATACATTATTTCTTATCTTGATGCGCATGAGTTTTAACCCGCATCACCTATCAAGCCCTCGTGACTTTCGTCTTGATACAAAGAAAATTGCTGCTTGACTGTTTCATCGCCCAATCGCAAATAAACAGCCAAATTAAAAATAAGCAAACTGAATAACCCAATCACTAGAAAATCCCAGCCAAATGTTAAATCGTTTTTTCCACCGCCGTAACTGCCAAAATAAGAAATAACACATAAACCTGTCAAATATGGCACCAACCAAAATAACGCTTTAAAATGAAATCCATTTTCAAATGTATGTCGTTTACGATAATAGGCAATCATAAAAACAATTAATCCAATCGCAATGGCGATCATTAATTTGCAAATCGTATCCCATCCTGTCCAATAGCTCATTAAATTACAAAAATAGAAAGCGAAAAAAGACAATAAAGTGCTACAGGGCAAACGAAATGGGCGATTAATATTCGGCAATTGTTTTCGCAATGAAACCAAGGCAATGGGGCCCATCGCATAGGAAATGACTACGGCAGAAACCAAGAAACTCACCATGTTTTGCCAACCCGGCAATGGTAAAAATAAAAACAACCCGACTGCGAAATTAAAGCATACAGCGTTAACAGGAAAACAATCCTTATTTACTTTTGATAGGATACTCGGTAAATAACTATTTTTGCTCATCGCATAAATAATCCGTGAGGTGGAGGTGACATAAATTAATCCTGTTCCTAAGGGAGAAACCACAGAATCAATTAATAATAATTTTGCCAACCAAAATAATCCCAGCAATGTGGCAATGCCCACAAAGGGGCCAATTTCACCTGAATAATTTAAATTTTCCCATCCGTTTTTTAGACTGGCGTGATCTACTGCGCCGATAAAAGCAATTTGCAAACCCAAATACAAAATTAAACAAATGATAACTGAACCCACAATTGACAAAGGAATTGCCAGTTGTGGATTTTTTGTTTCTCCCGCTAATTCTACGCCATGTTTAAACCCGGTAAAGGCAAAGGCAATACCACCGGTTGCCACTGCGCTTAAAATTGCTTCCCAATCAGCCACTGTATTGGCATGAAATGCGCCTGAAAAATTAGATGGATGAAATTGTGTTTTAATCAGCATTAAAATTGTTAATACAATCACCAAGAATTTAAACCCAAAAATAATAAAATTAAATCGAACAAAGCCTTTAAAGCTAGCAATATTTAAAATACACAAGCCAAACATCAGCAATGTCGCAAAAAATAACCCGAGATGCGTTAAAACGGGTTTTTGCTGCACAAGGTGAATTAATACTGGGAAGTACGTTGCGCTATATTGTAAAACCGCTTGGACTTCAATCGGCGGCATTGTTACGCAAGAGAGCCACGAAACCCAGCTAATGACAAATCCGGTTGCAACGCCTTGCGTTAATTGCGCAAAACGGGTTGTTCCGCCGGCAATCGGCAATAAAGTTGAAAGCTCTGCAAACGTTAAGGCAATCACTATCGTTGCAAACCCGCCGAGCAGCCACGCAATAATCGCTGACGATCCTGCTATTTTAGCGGCATATAATGGCGCGAATAACCAAGCAGAGCCGACAATGCCGTTAACACTGAGCAATAAAAGTGTGATCGGGGAAAATCGGCGTTGTAGCATGGAAATTATCCTCTTAAGGTCGGTACAAATAAAAAGTAGAGTATATCAAAAACAACTTGATTACGATAAAGAAGCTTTGCTAAGCTAACAAACCAATCAGAGGTAGTCACCAATGAAAAATATGACAAAAACATTGCGAAGAGCGGACATCGTTTCCGGCACACGCCTAAATCAGCTGATTTAGGCGCTCATAAAGAGCAAACGCAGTTTTTTATTATTTTTTATTGGAACCTTTATGTCACACTTTCAAAATCGCTTTAATTTACTCAAACGTCCTTCTTTTTTTGCCTACAGCATCGGCTTTTTTTTCGCAGCCATCGGTAATGGCTTGGGCTATATCGCCATGAGCTGGATTGTTGTCAACCGTCACAGCGATGTTACTGCCATGGCCATTTTGTTGGCTTGTTTTTGGGGGCCTAATATTATTTTGGGTCCCTTTATGGGAGTGCTAGCGGATCGTCTATCACGTAAACTCATTATTATTGTTTCAAATTTTGTACGCGCCTGTATTTTTATTTTCTTCAGTTTTTATTTGAAGGAACACTTTAGTGTCAACATGATTTATTTAATGATGTTATGCATTGGCACTGCGTTCAGTGCTTTTTTCTCAACCGCCATGGCTTTTATGCGTGAATTGGTGCCGCAGGAAGATTTGATTCACGCCAATTCAACAATCGATGTTTTATATGAAATGGGTAATTTAATTGGCATGGGCGGCGCTGGTTTATTAATTGCATGGACATCTTCTGAAACGGCGATATTTATTAACGGTATTACTTTTTTAATCGCAACCGTGACAATGTTGGTTATTCCTAAACGTGCATTGCAGCATGGCGAAAAGCAGTCAAAACAAAAAATCAAGCTGATGAAAGATTTTAAAGAAGGCTTGCTCTATTTATTACGCAAAAAAGAATTAATGGCTATTTATACAATTCAACTGTTGATTTTTATCACGTATTTAACATCACCCTTGTTGTTAGTGCCTTTTAGTAAAACAATTTTGCATGCAACCGTGAAACAATTTGGGATGATCGAAGCTTGTGCTTCTATCGGTATTGTTTTTGGTGGGATATTAATGCCTTGGATTGCAGAACGATTCGGATTGATGCGCACGCTTTTATTTTTTACCAGTATGCTATGTGTGACTTTTTTATTGTTTGGCTATAACCGTTCAATTACGCTGGCTGAGTTAATGTATTTTATCATTGGATTGGCAGGCGCTGTTTGGCCGCTGATTATTTCAAAAGCACAAAGCCTAACGGCCAATAATTTTCAAGGGCGTGTGCAATCCACGTTTAATAGCTTGTCTGGCATAATGATGTTGTTATTTTATTTTAGCATCGCCACGATTGGGAAACATTTTGGGGTGAATCATCTGTACTTTCTGGAAGTCGGCGTGACGGTTTTGGCGATTGTTTTTTTGATTCAAGCCAGGAAACAATTTTAATTGTGGGAAGTACACGCAGCCTACCGGCGCGTTTCTGTACTGTTTATAACTTGCTGGCCGCATTTCTGTCGTGATGATAAACCCTTGCCAAGACGCGTTCAGTGGTATTTAATGCTGCCGGGCCTGTTTAAGCGATATTTTGAATGATAATTATTACCCTTTTTTGCTGTAAATCAGGTGTTTTTCTCAATTTTTAGTGCTTTATAGTTACGCAAACCACGGCCAATGGCATGATTTTTAAGCGAAATAATTTTTTTCGCTTTTTTTAAAAAACTGTCAAAGCAACTTTAATGCCATTTCGCTTAAGGTTTTTTTAATATTGGTCGCATAGAATGGCATTAATAACATAACTTATACAACAAACGCTTAAATTTACAACAGGGTGTGGAGCAAGCAATGCGAAGAAATACAAACACAGAAGATTTTTTACGTGCATCAAATTCAAAAGAAACAGAAGAGATGAAAGCCGCTTTTTTTTCATTGATGAATGACTTGAACTATTTTAAAGAAAGACTGCCGACATTAAGAAAAAAATCACTCGAAATGGGCGATAAAATCCGCAACAAAGGCAACAATTCTTCCGGTGATGTTAATAAGCATTCAGTAGAAGAAGAAGTATTCGCCTGTCAGAATGATGCTGATCAACTTACTAAACTTATTATTGCCTTAGAGGATTATATTGAAAAAATAAAATATTCAACATTTCTCAGTATAAAAGTAAACAAAATGAGTGATGCAGATATTGCTATTTTGAAAACGCATGCGACCAATGTGCGGGATATGAGAAACGTACTTGAACAGGAAGTGCCTGACACAATGCCAAGCGCAGGAACATCAGCTCCAGCCAAACCTGCACAACAAGGAAAAAAATTGTGTAACCGTTTTAGCGACGCAGAAAAATCTGGCTATCAAATCGCAACATGGAAAATTTGGGCACGCAGAACCGCGTTGGTACTGGGTTGTTTAGTTGCCGCTGCTGCTGCTATTGCTATTACCTGCGCTATCATGACACCAGGCGTTAATATTATCACCGCCTTGGTTATGGTTCCTGTAGCACTGACTGGAATACTTGCATTTTTAGGCTTACACAAACCGGTTTCCATTGCTAAAAATACTAAAATTGATATTGACGGTATTAGCATGAATATTTCAGGCTCACTTCCGGTTATGGCAAGCTTAGGTGCGCTCATCCCAGGGGCAATGGCGTTAAAAGCAGTCTTAAAAGATTCAACTATCATTAAGCCTCCACGCGAAACAACCGCTAGGAATTTGCAAGCTGCCACTTTAAATATTTTAACGGACACCTTAATAAAGAAAATTGAATTACTTTCTGATGAAACTCATAAAGAGGTAAAAGCATTTTTACTGGGCGTTGTTGAAAAAACAGATAAAATGTATAACAAAGGTGTTGGTAATCTATTTCATGAATCACAAACCACCAGAATAAAAAAGGCACAGATGATTTTACGTGAAACAGCTAAGATAATGGAAAAAGATAAAATTCCAGAAACAGTAAGTGAAATTTTAAATTCTAAAGTTTCCTTCACAGTCAACAAAGAAAATAAAGAACTAGAATATAGCCACGTATTAAACATTCAACGCGATAAACCGCATTTCTTTAATCAGAATACAAAACTGAAAAGCGATTTGATTGAAAATGGATTGGTTAAGGAAGCTGATTGGCCTAAAGGTCAACTGACTTTTGCATAGATTTTAAAAATTGCCGTATCATAAAGTGACGATCCAGCGACGCTTGATTTGAAGTAAGTGTATTTAAAAAATCACTTGCTTCAATTTGTTTTTTTTCAATTTCAGGTTTCATTCTTATTTCATAATTTTTAAAAGCCGCCTGGACATTATTTTTATGCTCACGCAATGCCGTTGCCAAAAGATAAGCGCCCACCATCGCCATTGAAGCGCCCTGCCCCGCTGCCAACGTTAAGCAATGCGCTGCATCACCGATTAAAACAACCTGTCCTTGATGCCAGCTCGGCATTTTCACTTGGGATAAATGATCGAATAATATTTCTGATGCTTTGGGCATATTCTCTAAAACCTTTGGGATAATCCACTGCGCATCAGAAAATGCGTCGCATAATTTTTGTTTTGGATGATCGCATTCTTTTTTATCATGTTGATAAACAAAATAAACGGCCAATTGATTGTTTTTAATCGGGCACACAATCACTTGTTTTTCTGGAATGGAAAATAAATAAAGCGCATTTTTAAGCGCCACTGTATTGGGCTGAATCATGGCACAAAGTTGATAACCCGTATAATGCAAGAATGGATTTTCATCGCCAAAAACAAGCTGTCGAACACGAGAATGAATGCCGTCAGCAGCAATCACCATGTCATATTCCTTTTTTGTATTATTGCTAAAACGGACGATGACTTTATTGGCATCATCAATTAATTCGTCAACAGTTAATCCAAATTGAATAGGGCTATCGGATGGTAAGGCTTCAGACAAAACAGTTTCTAAATCACCACGCAAACAAGAGTAGGAATAATTCTCAAATAAATCTTTATATTTTGAAATGGGAAAAAGCGCTTCTTCTAATCCGGCTGCATTGATAAAAAAAATATCATCCAATACAAAAGATTTGTCTCTTAATTTTTCATGCAAATTCATTTTTTTCAGAATAGACAATCCAGCAGCACGCAAATCGATTGCATACCCAAAACGATTTTGCCCACCGCGGAATTTATCGACAATATCTACTTCAAAGCCATACTGATTTAACCAATATGCGGCCGTTAGCCCGGCAATGCCAGCGCCTGAGATGAGTATCTTCATCAAAATTACCCGAATCCTTTCATTAAACTTCTTGCATAACCTCGACTAACGGCCAATCTCTTCGAGAAAATTGTGTTACATCAATTACCCATCGCCGCCATGCGTTTTCTGATTTTTGCAGGGGTCACGTTTTCGATTTGCGTTGCAACATACCACTGATGACCAAATGGATCTTCAATTCCACCGGAACGATCTCCATAGAACTGATCAGCAACAGGACGTGTTACTTTAGCACCCAAAGAAACAGCGGTTATAATAACGCCATCCACATTTTTTACATATAAATGCATGCTAACAGATGAACGTTGACCTTCTAATGGAGCCACTGCGTGCATTTCTGGATATTCATCTGCCAACATAAATTTAGAATCGCCAATTTTTAATTCCGCATGGGCAATTTTGCCATCCTTTTTTTCCAAAGTCATAATGACTTTCGCACCGAATGCCTTTTTGTAAAATTCAATCGCTTTAGCAGCATTGTTCACAATTAAGTATGCTGTGATGCTGTGTGATCCTTTTGGAATTGCAGATACTTTTTTGGATTTTGTTTTTTTAACGGCTTTTTTAACCGTTTTTTTAGCAGTTTTTTTCGCTGTTTTTTTTGCAGGTGCTTTTTTAGTGATTTTTTTACCTGTTTTTAACGTTTTTTTTATCACTTTTTTTGTGGCTTTTTTCAGAACTTTTTTTGCCGCTTTTTTTGCTTTTGCCATTGTAACTCTTCTCCAGAATGTAAATCATGCGAAAAACGAAGGTGTTTTTGCAGGGGCTATTGTAATCAAAAAATAAATATTCACAAGGGAATTATTCAAAATAGCACTATCGCACTAGTTTCTGGCCTACTTGAAATGCAGAATCTTCGGAGATTTCAAGCGTTTCAATATCAACTGGATAATTTTTTAAGAGATGCGTCAACAAATAACCGGCCAGTAAAGTGAATGATAAAACGAACAAGGTAACATGTATACCAAAGCCGTGCTGGAATTCAGGTAATAAAATCGTGCCCAGAAATGCGCCCATTTTCGCAACACCTGATGCCAATCCATGCCCTGTGCCACGAACAGCAGAGGGATAAATTTCCGCAGGAAGCAAATAGGTTGTTGCACCAGGGCCCATGTTAATAAAGAGATTGTACATCAAGAATCCCGAAAAAATAACAGGATAAATTGGCGTTATTTTTAAATATGAACTAATCGAAATGATAAATAATCCTAAAAATGCACCCAAAAATCCCATTTTTTGCAATCCAACGCGGGGCACTTTATCAATCACAAAAATTGCCAAAAACGCACCGATCGCCACGAACGCATTCAGAAAAATAGTATTTTCAACAATCATTTTGGTGTCCGTGATAAAATTTCCGCTTGTTGCCAAGTGCATTGCGGCTAGAATATCAGGCGTGAATAATCCGACACTATAGTAAGAAATATCCATCAAAGCCCACGATAAAGTCAGCGCAATGGTCGCTTTAAAATAACGCGCATTGAATAAAACACGATAGGCAGCTGATATATTTTTATTTTTTATTTCTGAAGCATTCAGACGCTGATTGGCTTGCCATACAAAACTTTCCGGTAATTTAGCACGCATCAGCAGGGCAATTATCGCTGGCAATGCGCCAAAGGCAAACATCAGACGCCAAGCATTCACATGAGGGTAATATGAAAAAATAAAATAGGACACTGCAATCCCGACAGGGGATGCCAAACAATTGATAAACATCGCGCTTGCCATTAATTTACCGCGTGAATGATGCGGCGCCATTTCGGATAAGTATGCAGCACAAATAGGGTAGTCCGCACCCACGCCAAAGCCAACTAAAAAGCGAAAGATACAAAGCGAGTATACGTTCCACGCTATTGCACATAATAATGTAGCGATCACAAATAAAATAAAATTGAATGCAAGCATCGTTTTTCTGCCCACACGATCTGTGATGTACCCAATTAAAATGGCCCCGATCGCCGCACCAATTGGCGCAGCCGCTTGCGTAATGCCTAACCACAGTGGTGACAATGAAAAACTTTGTTTGAATAAGGGCTCGGCCACTGACGTGACATAAAGATCAAAACCATCAACAAATAGCCCCAATGCGCAAACAATCCATATTCTGATTAATACATTTTTTGGCATGTCCGTTTACCAATTTCCCACAAAATACAAATAGTTACATTGAATTTAATTATGATACCATAGCAAAAAATTTTGGCCAAAAAATCATTATGAAAAAACCATTTCTCTTTTTTATCTTTCTCTTTCTTATTTCTTGTCTTGGGCAAATTTCGTCTGATGTTTATTTGCCTGCACTACCCACAATACAAAATGCTTTTCATACCACGGAACACTGGATGCAGTTATCGTTGGCAATTTACATGTTTGGATTTTCTGTTTCACATTTATGCTACGGCCCTATTTCTGATCATGTTGGACGCAGAAAGCCCTTAATTATCGGTATCAGCGTATGCATACTCGGTTCACTACTTTGCCGTTTTGCAAGCAATGTTGATACGTTTGTTACAGGTCGATTTTTACAAGGTTTTGGTGCAGGCGCGGGGGCTGTATTATTTTTATCTATCATGAGAGACGCGTATTCTGGTAATCGACTTGCTAAAATAAGTTCTTTTCTGGGATTGTCTCGCGTTGTTTTATTGGCCTGCGCCCCATTAATCGGCAGTTATTTATTGCGCTTCTTTTCATGGCGCGCCTGTTTTACTTTCTTGCTTATCTACGCTGTAATCTGTTTGATGGGCTCAATTTTTATGTACAAAGAAACACATGTCAATATTAATTTAGCAGTAACGCACATTCGATACGGCTTTAAAAACACATGGCATTTACTCACGCACTCTGTTTTTCTAAGCTACACCTTTAGCGTTATGCTTGCTTTTGGCGGAATTTTGGCTTGGTTAACTACCCTGCCCTTTTTATTACAAAATAACGTGGGTTTAACGTCGATTCAATTTGGCTGGGTATCTGCTATCTCAGGATTATTTTTTATTGTGGGCGGGCTGATCAATGCGCTCACTGTTGAACGATTTGGCTTTCATAAAATGCTATTAATCGGGCTTTCTGTTATGTTTTCGGGCAGTGTGGTCATGCTGATCTTTGGATTAATCGGCAAGATTGATACCTTGGTTATTATGATACCAGTGGTTATTTATATTATTGGTTCCAGTTTTGTATTTTCAAATGCCTACACCGGCGCTATGCACTCCTTTTCCGAAATGGCCGGAACCGCTGGCGCAATATATGGATTTTTACAAATTTTAGGCGGCGCTGTCAGCAGCCTATTGATGTCCTACATGCATAATTACAATCAAACACCGCTTGCAATCGTATTATTATGCAGTGCATTGCTTGCTTTTATGATACTAAAATTTTTTGCACAAAGCGAAACTGCAACACAAAGTTAATCGGTACGCCAATAAAATAGACAAGCAATGCCAATTTCATAAAAACACCTTGCTGTAAACTTAATAGATTAATGCACTTCAATAGAAATGGATTTTCTGCATATAAAGCCAAATTAAGATGTGGATAGCAATATGATAAAATCAGTGCAGTTGACAGCAATACAAATTCCAACCCGCCTGTGAACTTGCTTAAATAAAGCCTTTTTGTGTGGCATTGCACCGTAAACACCATTAACGCTGCTGTAATTCGCAAACAAATAATATAAACATACAGCAGATGCAATAAATCAAACTTATACGCAAAAGCAGTTAGCATAAAAACAAAATAAATATTATCAAGCGCATGATCCAAAAAAGCGCCATATTCGGACGATTGATTACTTAGTCTTGCATGCATGCCGTCCAACGCATCCAGTAAAAACCAAATCAAATTAAAGATAACCCAATAAAGATAAGCCGCGGGGGATTTTACAAAAAAAAGTAATCCAGTGCCAAGCATTGCTGATATGAAGGCAAGAACAGTAATTTGATTGGGCTTAATTCGATCGGGAATATAGGGTGCGACATTACGTAACAAATAATACGTGAGTCGGTAGACATAATCTTGGTAATCACTGGGGATGATCTGGGTTTTGTTGTTCATCTTGCTAGCCTTTTTATTGCTTTAAATCACACGCAGCCTGCCGGCAGCGTTTCTGTGCTTTTGAAACACCCAGCCTGCTGGCTGCGTTTCTGTATTTTTAAGTATAAAGCTTTCGCTCTCTCATATTGAAATCGATTGTCAATTTCGCACCAAAGTAAATTATTTTCTTTCAAGCAAAACACATCAACATTCTTTGTCATTGATACAAAACCTTGTTCTTCATAATGCCCCGATTTTAATATCGCTGGATTTTCATCAAGCTGCAATACTAATTTTTGATAATCAAGATAGGCCATTTTGTTAATGCCGACAAATTCACCATAAATTTTATGTTCATTCAGTTGATTTTTTTGTTTACTCATTTTAATGAGTTTTTTATCCAACGCTTCTACATACACTTCGTCACTGGATTGCGTTTCTCCACTCAGCAAAATAACATTATTATCATGATTGTTGATTAATAACTCAATGGCTTTCTTTTCATAAATAATATCTGATTCTAAAATCAAAAAATCATTTCTCACCCAATCTTTTGCGCAATATAAAGAATACAAACTACCTGAGCATTGATAATTCGGATTATGCACTGTGCTTATTCCATCAATATTTTTTGCAAGATCATCATAATATTCTGACGCATATCCCGTTACAATTAAAATTTTACGAATGCCGCATGCTTTCAATTTTTGAATTGATTCGACAATAATTGGCTGATCACCAAGGCAAATAAACCCCTTGGGCAAATCGTGCATCTCACGTATACGTGAACCCATGCCCGCAGCTAATATGACAGCATCCATTATTTATTTTCCAAAATAGAGCAGTTTGTCTTTAAGCTTCGATACCCAGCGATTCACAACTGTCATGCGCGTATCTGTTACAAATTCCATCGTTAAAATAACACGCCTTTCATTTTCTGCTAGGGGGGTAACTTCATGCCACAACGCATCCCCATCAAAAATAACCAATGTGCCTGGATGCGTATAAATTTCAATTGGATTTTTACGGCGGTTTAGTTTTGATGATCCGGGATAACAGACCAATTTAGAAGAAACCGAGTCTTGAATCAATCCGAGTAAAACCGTATAACGCTTCCCACGATAAAATGACTTGTCATAATGAACACCAATATAATCGCCAGGTTCCGTGTAATGATATAGCGCAACTGAATGCAAATCATCAGAAGGGCAACGTTGCAAGGGCACACCAACAATAGTTTCAATCAATTTTTTGAAACATGCTAGGTGATACAAAGAAAATATACTAGGCGCATGCTTTTCTAAAAGCTGACTACTGGTGCTGCCAGACTGTTTAAATGTTTTAATTTTTACGCGATGAATGCTTGGCGTACAATTTTCAATTTCAGTACAGAAATTGTTTTTGACCCACTCAGATGAAATAAAATTATCAATATAAATAAATTTATTTTCCTGAAATTTCTTGGAAAGGCGATTGATATCCGTCATATTTTCAATACAATGATCAATATGCAATAGCGATGACTCGATAACTTCCATAAAAGCCCCTTAATCTATATTACAATGCTGCGTTATCCACTATTTTTCTGAGCATTTTATTAAATGCCCATTGAAATATTTTCCATGGGATGTGTCGATAATAAGGTAGGTGTTTGCAATACACCGCAGTGTATTCTGCTGTTTCTGTACTGCCACGATTAAGCTTAAATTCATTTGATCCGCCACCCATATTAAACACGATTTTATGATTATCAGCATGTTTTAAACATAACGCAACCAATTGACGATACAAGCCCATTTTACGATCCACTTCAGCATCATAACCCAACGGCCCGCATATCATTCTGTTCTCACTTTCAAACCAGCTGATAAATCCATCTATCCTTCCATCTGGACTACGTAGTGCTACATAAGTATGCCACCGATTGCGAATGGCATTTTCAAAATACTTTTCGGTATAGATAGGATTCTTTTTTGAATGTTTATCGATAAAAAGTGATCGGTACAATTCTGCAATGCGCTCAGCATCATTTTCAGTTAAATTTTCATGTGGCACAATTTCATAAGTTGATTTACGCAGTAAAATCATGTCGCGCTTAGTATGGCTATGTTGCATAAAATCACCCGGAGAAAAAACATGGGCCATTCTGTCTGGGAAGATAATATAGCCATTTTCTTCTAGTGCATTTAAGAATAACTTATCTAAAGCTTCATTCACTCTGAAGAAAGTAATCGCATGTTCCGGATATTTTCGAACTGTGCTGGCCGTTATTTCAGGTAACAAGGAAATAAATTGCTCTGGGTGTTTTAGCAAGCTATTTAAATTATTATTAATTTGAACAATTTTATTAAACTGTGTTATACGGCAAATAATAGACATTAATACAGCATTAATAAGCACCAATAATTTAACCCACCACTTTGAAAATTTCTTTAATTCACTTAAGGCATAGGTAACATAAGTTGTATAAGGAGAGCAAACAATGGCGTTTGCATATTCTTTTTGATTAATGGTTAATACACAAGCATGATCATTGAATATCAGTGCTGCAAACTGCGTGTCAACATTGCTGACCCATTCGGTCGGGGAGCAATTCAATAATTCACGTGCAATAGAAAACGAAGCGCAGTCAAGGTCATTGCCAAGAGCAGGAAAATCACTTTGGTCAAAAATGGCTAACACAAAATCCATCTCATGTTGAAACAAGAATTATCATCGCCGACGTTGTTGGTGTCAACAGAAAAATTTACATCGTTAACCAATACGTTACTCCCCCACCCGCAACAATCGTTAACAAGCAACAGGTTGTTTGAAAAGCAAAGCGGCGCGGCGTCAAAACCCACAATAATACTATTTTTGAAACAAAAGCTGCACACAAGGCTGTAAATAAAATTGCACTTGCTGTATTGATTGCCAAATGCTGATTTAGATAAAGCAGCGCGGTAGCCAATGAAATACCGTGAATTTCAAAAAGGCCCGTCAAAAATGCGATAATTAATAATGCATCTGTATCAATAAAACGACGCGCTAAGGCAATTAATATTAATGTTATCGCAATTAAAATGGCGCTTTTAAATAAAGAAAGAAGATTAAGTGATTGCATGGAAGAATTGAGTTTGTGCCCTTTATTTTTTTCATAGCGCAATAATAAGCAAATGAAAACAACACAAATTGCGCACATGACAATAATTGGCTTAAGGATATATAGAAAAAAAACGGGGGAAGCAACAAGGATAATAGCCATCACCTCGATCAACATTGCCAACACTGCTAAAATACCTGATGCTATAACGGTAAGAGCGCTTTTGGGGTGTGCTTTTAATGTGTGGGATAGGTTGAAAAATATCAGAGTGCTAGAAACAAAGCCCCCTAAAAAGCCCGTCACAGCCAAACCTATTTTCTCACCCAATAATTTAATTGCAACATAACCACCAAATTGAATGATCGCAATAGTCATGATCAAGATGCCTACATTCCTTGGATTAAAAAGACTCCATGTGTCAATTGGATGATCTGGTAAAATCGGAATAACACCCAGGGAAAAAATTATTAATATAATAACGGTTTCAATTTCATGTGCAGCAAATTTTTGACGCGCAATTCTGTGCAAACGCTGTCGTTCAATTAACACTAATAAAACAAATGCGCTGATAATCACGCTTAAAATGTTTTCAAAGAAAGTAAGGTAGCCTAAGCAATAGACAATACCAGCAGAAACTTCTGTTGTAATGCCAATATCAATTTTTTTTACCTTGACAGACGTAGAGCGGAGATAGCCTATAATAATAATGGCAAATACAAAACAACTGATAACCAAGGTTAATTGATTTTGATTAATAAACGCTGCTACGGTGCCCATCAATGAAAATAAAATAAATGTTCTAACACCTATTGGTTGAACACCTTCCGCATGGCTATGTTCACGTTCAATGCCAATCAGCAAACCCATCAACATCGAAATCACAAATGACAGTAAAATATGAAGCATTTTAATATTCCCATACTCAATATGCTCTTACAGCATCAAAAATAAGGTGACTCAAATCAATCTCATTTGAAATATGCGGAATTGAATTGGTAGTCACAACCCTGGCGCCAGCATTTAATAGGTCTTGATATGCGTTTCCTGCAAAAATCGCATGAATCCCGATACAAACGCATGATTTCATTTTAAGTGCATTGAGATTTTTAATGGATTCGAGCATGGTTTTTCCGCTCGAAATAATATCGTCAATAAGGACAGGTGTATGATTTGGATATTGCGACACCTCTGGAGAAGATATCTCAACAGAACGGTCCCCTTTTCTGATCTTATTTAAAATAACAAAAGGCGAATTAATTTTTTTTGCTATTGTTTCAGCCCACTGCTTACTTTCCTGATCTGGCCCAATGATAATGGGTTTATTGATATTATCAGTTATCCATTTTGAAATACTATCAATGGCATGTAGCACAGTTGTTGGTATTTTATATACTTCATTGAGTCCGTGATAGCGATGCAAATGGGGATCCACCGTTATTATCCAACTAAAATAATGAGATAAAATTTCAGCGAAATATCGGGATGTGACGCCTTCACCCGGGTTAAATTGTTTGTCTTGCCTCATGTAAACAAGATAGGGTGAGATGAGTCCTATTTCTGTTGCCCCTAAATCACGTGCAGTTTTACATGCAAAAAGTAAGGGTAAAATCTTGGTGTTGGGATGGGCCAAATTAACAATGAAAATAATTTTTTTGATACTAATGTCAGAATTTATTTTTACGTATGTTTCATCGTCAGGAAATTGTCTAAACTCAATATTGCCTACTTCGAAATTATTTTTTTTATTAATCAAAGAGGCGAGCTTATCGCTATCAAATAGCGAAAATAACAGCGTTTTCATTTAAAATCCTTTTAAGTTTGCGCTGACTGGGGTTATTTTACTGTCAATCGCTAATGATTGATATAATATCTGTCTCTTGATTCATATAGCTCACAGCGTATTTTAGTACGCCCGCCAAATCCGCATGCATAATAAAAAGCGGTTCATTTTTTTCAACAACCTTTCCGACAGGCGTTAATAATTCTATGCCTGCTGATTTTGTGCGCGGCGCGCCTGTTAATCTCGCTAACCGTGAAACCAACCTATTATTAATTGATGATACTTTTCCTGCGTGTTTTGCGGTAACAATATGTTGAAACGTAGCGACAGGGGGTTCAAACATGCCGCCTTGTGCTCGACAGATCGCCTGAAATTTTTTCCATGCTTGACCTGAATTCAAAATATCTTCTGCCACTTTTTTTCCTGTCCCAGGAATCACTTTACTTGAATATTCTAGTACTTTTCCTGCCAATACTAAGGCATGCTCACGCAAATCCTGTGGCGCATTTTTATTGTTTTGTAAAACAGCCAAAACATCTTTTGCTTCTAATGCTGGTCCAATGCCACGACCCACTGGTTGTGAACCATCAGAAAAAGTGCACTGCACTTTAACACCCAGTGATTTTCCAACGTTAATCAAGTATTTCTCAAGCATTAGGCCCATTTTATCGGTACGTACCTTGGCTGTCAGTCCTGTCGGAATATCAATAATAATGTGTGTTGAACCTGCCGCAATTTTTTTAGACAAAATGGAGGCGACCATTTGTCCTTCACTATCAAGATCAATAGCGTGCTCTACTTGTATCAAAATATCATCTGCTGGGCTTAATCGTATTGAGCCACCCAAAGCAATGCACCCATTTTCTTGCTCAACTACTTTACGCATCGTTGCTAAATCCAAATCAACAGGCGCCAAAACTTCCATCGTATCTGCTGTTCCCGATGGTGATGTAATTGCGCGTGAAGACGTTTTTGGCATAATTAACCCAAATGCCGTGACAATGGGAACGACCAACATGCTTGTTCGATTACCTGGAATACCACCAATACAATGCTTATCAACCACAAGCTCTGAAGGCCAGGTAAGGCGATTTCCAACATTAATCATCGCCTCAGTTAAACTTAAAATTTCTCTTTCGTTTAATCTACCGCCTGCACAACCCGCTAAAAAAGTGGCTATGTGAATATCTGAATATAAGCCAGCCGTAACATCTTCGATAATATTTTTTATTTCATTTTTTTTTAATTCATGGCCGCACACTTTGGCTCTTACTGATTTTAATGAACTTAAAATTTTGGGGTGCGATAAAGAAACCACATCACCTTCGGATGCATGTAAAAATCCCCATGCGTAATTCGATAAACTAGCTTCACCGATAGATAATAAATCGGAATCAATCATATTAACCGTTGCAATCATGAAATGATTTTTTAAGGTAATCAAAACACGGGCTTGCGCTTCAAATCCTTCCGAGCGGCAAATATGGCAATTTTTACGGATATAAATAACAGGTTCTTTATAGGTATCAATACCCAATCGCTTTAATCTAAGGGAATGCTTACTGTCGCTCATTCTATGTTTTCCGTTTGCATATAATGTGGAATAACACAATTCCAATGAAATTGTTTTTCTATTTTTTCTTTTAATGCAGCAGATGATTTTGGTTCGCCATGAATAATAAAAATCCTTTGTGGTGAATTTTTAAAATGCGATAGCCACAACATTATCTCTTTTGAATCAGCATGCGCTGACATATTCTGCATGACTTCCACTTGTGCATTAATAGGAACCATCTGCCCATGAATTCGCACTTCACTATCGCCATTAACAATCTTAGCACCGCGCGTGCCATCAGGTTGATATCCCGTAAAAATAATGGTGTTTCGACTCTCAGATGCAAGGGCTTTAAGATGGTGCAGGACGCGTCCTCCCGTTGCCATGCCACTAGCAGAAATAATAATAATCGGCATAGTGTAATTATCAATTGCTTTAGATTCATCGACAGAATTAACATAGTTTGCAATATCAAATATTTTCTTACATTCGTCTGATCCTAAACGATGCTGTGCAATATAGCGCTCATAGATATCGGTTACGCTGGTAGCCATCGGACTGTCAACAAATATAGGTAAATCAGGAATCAAATCTTTCTCTTTTAATTTTGCCAAGTAATACAAAATACTTTGTGCACGCCCAACAGCAAAAGAAGGAATGATAATCGTTCCGCCGCGTTTTGCTGTTTTATTAATTATTTTTGCTAATTGTTCTCCAGGGTCTGATTCGACGTGTTCTCTGTCTCCGTAAGTAGATTCAATAATTAAATAATCTGCTTCTGAAATAATAGCAGGCGCACGCATGATTGGATCATGCGTTCGACCCATATCACCTGTAAAAACGATTGTTTTTTTATTGTGATGAATTCGAATAAATGCAGCGCCCAAAATATGCGCGGCGGGTAAAAGGGTAAAGCTAAAATCATCTAGCAATTGAAATGTTTTTTCAAATGGAATTGAAACAAATTGTGGGATGACCTTTAACGCATCTTCTATCGTGTATAGCGGCAATGCCGGATTATGCTTAGAAAAACCATATTTATTTGCTAAAAAAGCATCTTCTTCTTGTATGTGCCCAGAATCAGGCAGCATAATTTCACATAACTCCTTTGTGCCAGGTGTTGCATAAATCGGGCCTTTAAAGCCATTCTTTACCAGCAAGGGTAAATAGCCACTATGATCAATATGCGCATGCGTTAAAATAACTGCATCAATATTACCTGGATCAACGGGTAGTTTTTCCCAATTTCGCTGACGTAATTCCTTGTGACCTTGATATAAGCCACAGTCAATCAGAATTTTTTTATCACCGACGGTTAATAAATATTTAGAACCGGTAACGGTACCTGCTGCGCCGAGAAAAGTGATTTTCATCTTTTTCCTTATTTTTTAGAATGCATTTTTTAACAGGTCGAGCGGGTGATTTTTCTTGAAAAAGAGGGAAATGCGGTATTTTTTAAATTAAAGAGAAGCTCCCAGCTCATATCCACCACTCCATTGACTTAAACTTATGTCTATTATAGTTAAAGATGCTTAGCTTTGATAGAGATATACCCGCCAATCAGGATGCGGGGGTTCAAACAGCTCAGAACAAATTACCTGCTTGCTGTAAGCCTTCCGTTCACCGCATCAAGACAACGCGCACCTAGCGAACGGCGTAAAGCAATAAGGAATGATTTGCACGTTCGCACGCAGCCTTCCGGCCGGGTTTCTGAGCTGTTTGATAATAAATCCTCACGACTTATCCGGATACTTGCGAAGTCAATTCAGAAACTATTTTTGAAACCAATTCATCTCGAGCCTGTATTATCTCACGAGAGATTGCCTTAATCGTTTTGCTGTTTTCAATTTCTATACCATGAACAATTATTTTTTGGGGTAAGCAATTTAATATTTTACCCAGCGCAAGTGCTTCCGCAACGCCTACGCCATGACTAGACAACAGAAAATTTTCAGCTTGTAGCACATCAAGATTTTCATAGCGATGCAGGGTACCTTCGGTATTTTCACTAACAACGGCGTCAATTAAATGTACCACTTTAAATTTTTTAATAATCTCTAATAAATAAATTCCTGGGCGATCATAGTATTCGAATTGAATGGTATCTTGAAATTTATTTTTTGTGTGTTTTTTTAATAAGTTTATAACATCTTGCGCAATATTATCTGCACCAAAAGACGAGCCAATCCCAATCACGCCAATTATCTTTTTCATCGATTAATTTTTACTTTTAAAAAATGGGTAGAGCAAGAAATACAAGGATCATAATTTCGAATAATTTTTTCACTGTATTTTCTCAGTATGTCATCGGGTTGGTCAAGTCCATATTGTTCCAAGGCATAGCGTAAATCTTCCTCAATTCTACCTTGATTTTGACTTGTTGGCGGCACAATTTTAGATGACTTAACAAGACCCTCTTCTGAAAATTCAAATCGGTGCCACAACAAACCCCGCGGCGCTTCTGTGCATCCAAAACCAATCCCGGCTTTTGGTGTCATTAATGTGTAAGGGCTCTTTGGATAGGAATAATTTTTCATGATACGTATCGCTTCTAGCATTGCATAATACACTTCTATGCAGCGTGCAATAATACTGTGAAACATATTTTTACTGGGAAATTGAAAGCCTGATTCACTTATTAATTTTTTTATTTTTGTAGGCAGCAAATCGACATTTAAATTAATTCGCGCCAGGGGTCCTACCAAATAATTTTTTCCTTCTAGTTGGCACTGTAGCGCTGTGGAATAAGGAACTTGCGACTCCTTAAAGTAATGCTCAAATTCAGAGATAGGGATATTTAATCCATGATCAGAAGTAATTTTACCTTCATTCATTGGATATTCATCAGGATGTTGTAATGATACGGAAATAAAATCTTGTGAATGTGATGGAAATGGCAAAGTCATTGACCATTCTACCAGCGCTTCTGCTAATGGCAGGTGTTCTTCGAAATCATTCAATAATTTTTTAACTGAACTAACGCTAGGAGAATGAAAAAAACCACCAACACATGCGCCAACAGGATGCACTGAACGCTTACCCAGCAAGGAGATTAATGCCATTCCCAATGCATGTAATTTCATTCCCCGTTTAACAATATCAGGGTGATGTTTTGCCATTTCCAATACAGATGAAAATCCAAAAAAATCTGGACCAGCGAGCATGTGAATATGAATGCCATGACTTTCCATCCATTCGCCACAGTAAAAAAGTCTACGCATTTCTCGAACCCAATTGTCCGGATGCATATCAAAAATAGATTCAATCGCATGCACTGCGCTCATTTGGTAGGCAACGGGGCAGATACCACAAATACGGGCGACACTGTCAATTACTTCATTGGGTTCTCTTCCCTCTAAAAACTTTTCAAATAACCGGGGCGGTTCATAAATACGTAACTGTAATTGAGTGATTTTTTTATTGCGAATTTGCAAATCAAGCGCCCCATCACCTTCCACTCTAGCAATAATGGGAATATTAATTTCCTTTTTTAAATCGCTCATTACATGCCACCCTGAATTAATGAAACTACTTCAATAATGCCAACAGTAGCGCTAAAAAACCCAATACAAAATGTCAAGACGCGCGATAAAGAAAATGGGTGTTTCTCTGATCTTCTAATAAAAAAGGAAATAACGTATCCATTAACACCATCGGTTATCATCATACCGATCATAAAAACAATCCCTAAAAAAACAGGGAATAAAATACTTACAAAATGATTTACATTAAGTGAAAATAATGAAATCTGACTATAAGTATCGAAGGAAATCGCAAAAACAGCGCCAACAATGACAATGCTGATCGGGTTTTCTAAATTAAGTATTTTTAGTTTCTGAAATATTCTTTTTGCTGAAAAAACAATTTTTTTTGTATTTTTATTTTTATTAAACAATGTGTAAATATTCATAAATCCAAAAATAATTAAAAATGCAATGGAGATACCAAACATAATTCTATCTAGCCATATTGGCAATACGCATGCTTTTAAAAAAACATTAATGCTTATGCAAAATAAAATAACAATCATACCGTGGCCAAAAGAAAATAAAATGCCAACAAAGCGAGATAAGTTGTTCTCTTGCGGTAATCGGCGTGTTATAGAGTCAATAATGGCGAGATGATCATAGTCAAGTCCATGCCGCATCCCTAGGATTAAGGCGATCAGGATGAATCCAATATGGGGAAAATAATTGTTAAATGCAGTAAACATGGTTACGACTCTTTTCGTTTGTTAATCTTAATTCCTGCTTCTTTAAATGCGGGCGCTTGATTATTAATAAATAAAAAATGTCTTTCAATTTCGCTATCAGTGAGACCCAAGTCTGAAAATTGTTTTGTGAGGCTATTAGTATTAACATTTTGAGCGGGCCCATAACAAGCATAACAAGCACGATTAGCACCGGGACAGAGTGCGCCACATCCTGTTTGTGTTACAGGTCCCATGCAGGGCGTTCCTTTTGTTACTAATACACAAATATTACCTTGTCTCTTGCATTCCATGCATACACTGTCTCGACGAACTACTGGTGTCGTTTTCTGTAATAACATACGAATAGCCGATAAAATTTGCTGACCATTCACCGGACAACCCCACAATTCCAAATCCACTTTGACATGATCTGAAATGGGCGTAGATTTTTTCAAGGTTGCGATCGTGTCAGGTGTAGCGTAAATAGATTTCATCCAAGCATCTTTGTCCGCGAAATTACGTAAGGCTTGAATTCCGCCCGACGTTGCACATGCACCAATGGTAATCAAATATTTTGTGTTAGTGCGAATTTCTTGGATACGTTCAAGCCCGTCAGGCGTTGAAATACTGCCTTCAACAAAAGCCACATCGACAATGGCATTGGGATTAATAATCCCTATTTCTGTAAAATGGACTATTTCAGCAACCCGAGATAATACTATTAAATCCTCACCTAGATTGATAAACGCAAGCTGACAACCATCACATGAAGTGAACTTATAAACACCCATCCGTAGTTTTTGCGCTGCCATTAAAATCCTTTTTTATCAATTAAATATTCAATGTCGGAATAACAAAAAACAGGGCCGTCCTTACAAATAAATTTTCCACCAAATTGACAATGCCCACAATGCCCAACAGCACATTCCATATTGCGTTCTAAACTAGAATAGATAACGTCCGTTCCCAGGTTTAATTTTCGTAAACAATCAACTGATGCGCGCATCATCGCTTCTGGCCCACACATCATACAAATCGTGTTATCTGCGTTAATATTAATTTTATCAATTAGCGTAGTAATTAAACCTGTATATCCTGGCCAATTGGGTGCACTGACATCCGCCGCTAATAATACTTGTGTGTCAGGTACTTTTCGCCACTCATCATACTGCTTCAGAAAAATTAAATCTGAACTGTGTTTTACGCCCTGTAAAATAATCAACTTTCCAAATTCATTTCTGCGTTTCATAATATAGCGAATAATTGAAACACTGGGTGCGCAACCCAACCCGCCAGTAACAATTAATACATCTTTTCCTTTGGCTTTTTCTAATGGCCAACCTTGACCAAAAGGGCCGCGAATACCGACATGGTCACCCACTTTTAACAATGACAATCCGCGTGTCACATGACCCACATTTCGAATTGTGTGTGTATGAAAGGAATCATGTTCAGGGTCAGAAACAATAGAAATTGCCACCTCACCAACACCAAATAGATACAACATATTAAATTGGCCGGGCAAAAAATGGTAACGCTCGTTTGCATGAGAATCAGAAAATTGTAACTTTAAGGTAAAAATATCCGCGGACTCTTGTGTTCGCTCAATTACTTCAGCATCAAATGGCAAATAAATATCTCGCATTTACTTCTCTTTGTCATTATGTGGTTTTGCTATTATATTTGATTCACCTGAAATAGCAGCCATTTCTTCGGTAATATCAATACCCACAGGGCACCATGTTACACAACGCCCGCAACCAATACAGCCACTCGTGTCAAATTGGTCCCACCAGGTGCCAAGCTTATGTGTTAACCATTGTTTATATTGCTTCTTCGTGTCGTCACGAATAACCCTACCATGCATAACACTATGCCCTGTACTAAAACATGAATCCCACTCACGTTCATGTTCACTGCTACTGCCATCAAGCGTTGCTGTTTCTGTTTCATGATGACAAAAACAGGTTGGGCAAACTGATGTGCAATTTCCGCAGGATAAACAGCGCTCAGCAACATTATCCCAACGCTCATGCTCCAAATTATTCATTAATATATCACGCAATAATCGTGTATTATTCTTCGGCATTCTTTTGCTTTGCATTTTTGCAGCGCGCTCAATATTGTTATGGGCGTGTTCATTTTTTTCATCAGATGCTTTTTCACATTGCAATTGCTGAATTATTTTTTCACCGCGCTCAGTGCCAACTTCAATTAAAAATCCGTCTGTTATTTCTGTGAAGGCCAGATCAAACCCAGATGATGCTTTTGGCCCTGTGTTAGTTGAAACACAAAAACAATTACCACCCGAATAGCCACAATTTACTGCAATCATGAATAAATTATCACGTTGCGATTGATAGCGTTTGTCTTTATATTCTCCCTGAACAAAAGTTTTATCTTGGACTGCAAGGCCCGCTAGGTCGCAAGATCGAGCGCCAATAAAAGCAATGGGGTTAGTATTTGATTTTGCTTCTTTGAAAAGCAATTTACCTTGTGGGTCACGCTCAACTTTCCATAATGATTCTTTTGGCTTAAATAGAAGTGGTTTTAATGCTTGTGGTCCATTTGCCCATGCAAAAGCTTCCTTTAAGTCCGTTTGAATTAGCTCATATTTTCCTGGTGTTTGTACTGCTTGAATTCCCCACGGTAATTGCTTGGCATCATTTAATTCATCATAAATAACAGCGCCATTTTGCACTTGTGGGCCAATACAGGTGTAACCTAAATCGCGCAAAATAAGCAATAAAGTATTTAATTTTTGCTGGGGTAAAAAATAACGCATTAACAAATCCTCGGTAATTGATCGCCACTCAACCAATCCACAATACGCATGCCCCCGATACTGGTTCGCATTTGCACGAAATTTTCAGGATCTGGAATTGCCTCACCAATAATGACTGCCTCTTTTCCCTGTGGATGCTGACGCATAACAGATAATAATTTTTCAGCATCTTGTGCAGCACAAACAACAACACATTTACCTTCATTGGCTACATACAATGGATCAATGCCCAGCAATTCACAAGCACCACGAACAGCATTATGAATGGGGATTTTATTTTCATTAATAAAAAAACCGACTTTATGCTGATCTGCCCATTCATTTAAAGTGGATGCCACACCACCGCGCGTTGGATCTCGCAAGCAACAAATTTGCGGAACTGCTTCAAACATCTTCGCAGTCATATCATGTAGCGCAGCACTGTCGGATATTATTTGAGTTTCAAATTTTAAATTTTGCCGCTGTGACATAACAGCAATACCGTGATCACCAATAGAACCACTGAGAATTATTTTATCGCCCGGGTTAATGGTGTTCGTAATACATACGTGTTCCGGCACTATCCCAATTCCTGTTGTAGTGATAAATACACCATCCCCTTTTCCTTTTTCAAGTACTTTTGTGTCACCTGTGATAATCGATACATTGGCTTTTCTGGCTGCTATTCCCATCGAGTTTACAATTTTCTGCAAATCACTTAATGGAAAACCTTCTTCTAAAATAAATCCGACTGATAAATATAATGGCTTTGCCCCACCCATTGCAATATCATTAATTGTGCCATGCACGGCCAATGAACCAATGTCTCCACCTGGGAAAAATAACGGAGAAATAACATAACTATCCGTTGTCATGACCAAACGACTTTTAGGTACTGAAAAACATGCTTGATCATTGCCTTGCCGTAAGTATTCATTTGAAAAAGCGGCGAAAAACAGTTGTTCTATTAATTGATGCATCGCCTTTCCACCAGATCCATGCGACATTTCAACACGACCCTGCTTAAAATTTATTTTTTGTTTCGGTTTTGATTGTCGTAAAACTGTTTCTATTGTCATGAATTGATTAACTCACTTTTTTTGAAATATTTACTCATATCCATGCGTCCATAAGCATAATAAGCAGCACATGCCCCTTCTGATGAAACCATGCAAGAGCCTAAAGGATTTTCAGGTATGCATATCTTTGCAAATAATTTACAGTCTATGGGTTTCTTAACGCCACGTAAAATAGCAGCGCATTCGCAAGCTTTGTGTTCGTGGCCTTCGGGAATAATGAGCGGAAAACGCAGTTCAGCATCAAATTTAGAAAATTCTTTTTTGATTTTCATTGCGCTATTATCAATGAAACCCAACCCTCGCCATTCAAATTTTTCACGTAATTCGAGAGTTTGTGCAATCATATTTTGAGATTTTAAATTACCCTTTGGAATAACAGCACGCGTATATTGATTTTTTATGCCTACTTCCTTTCTATTTATCATGTCTATTAGCATTAAGATAGATTGCATAACATCCAATGGCTCAAACCCAGCAATAACGACGGGCTTTTGATACTGCAAAGCAACTGTTTGATATGCATCACTCCCAATAATAATACTGACATGCGCAGGACCAATAAAACCATCGATATTAACGATTTCTTCATCATTTGATTTTCTTGGTTGCAATATCGCTTCCATTGCAATCGGCGTTAAGACATGATTACAAAAAACAGAAAAGTTTTTTAATTCTTCTTTTTTTGCTTGAATTAATGCAATGGCTGTTGGTGGCGTTGTTGTTTCAAATCCAATAGCAAAAAAGATAACTTCTTTATTTGGGTTTTCTCTCGCAATATTCAAAACATCATCAACAGAATAAATCATTCTGACATCTGCACCTTCTGATTTTGACTTTAATAAACTGTATTGATTGGTTCCAGGGACACGCAACATATCACCATAACTACATAAAATAACATTGGGCATTTTCGAAAGTGCAATTGCATAATCTATTCGTGCAATGGGCAACACACAAACAGGACAGCCTGGACCATGAATTAATTGTACATTATCTGGCAATAAAGTAGGTATCCCGTAGCGGTGAATGGCATGTGTATGACCGCCACAAAATTCCATTATACGGTAGGAACTAAGTGGGTTTACTGCTTGTTCAATGCGCGATGCAATCACTTCTGCCATTTTTTCATCGCGAAATTCTGAGATATATTTCATTTACGTAAATCCAATTTTTGCATTTCTGAAAATAGCGCCAATGTCTTTTTAGCTTCAATTTCATCTAATATGGTTAAGGCATAACCTACGTGAATAACAACATAATCACCCACTTTTACGTCATCTATTAAAGCAGTGGAAATTTCTTTTTCGATACCACCTAAATTAACAATAGCCCTATTGTTAATTTTTTTTTGAATGATTTCTGCTGGCATGGCTAAACACATATATTATTCTCCATCATTCTATTGCCGGCAATCCATGCTTGTCCTAGGCTAAGACCACCATCGTTTGGAGGACATTGTCTTGGATATAGTGGCGTCAATTGCAATTCTTCTAATTGCATAATAATACTTTCACTCAGCACTTTATTTGAAAAACAACCACCAGCCAAAAGAACATGATTTAAATTATGTTCTTTTGCATTATTTGCAATCCATTCTACAATCGCTGATGCCAATGTGCCATGAAAAAGATTAGCACCTTCTTCGGGTTTGAGTTCACACAACACTTCAAATAAAGGCAGCATATTTAATTGATTTGAAACAATTGACCAACCTGAATTCAAAACAGAAGGCTTGGTTACTCTGCTTTCGAGTGTCATTGCTGCTTCAGCTTCATAAGATGATATTTCACAAATTCCCAGTAATGCACTGGCTGCATCAAATAATCGTCCACAACTGCTGCTCAACGGTGAGTGAATATTTTTTGATAATAATTCTGTTATTAATCTTGAGTGTGGATATTTTGAAAAGCGTTTTTTAATTTCCGCTGATTTCTTTAATTCAAATAAAATGCTGGCAGCCATCCGCCAAGGCTCCTTGACTGCTCGATCACCACCAGGTTGCATTAATGGCTTCAAAGATCCGAGTCTATTGTAATGACTTTTTTTATAATGGATTAATTCACCACCCCAATTTTCAAAATTATCACCCAATCCAAAGCCATCTAATGCAATGCCAATGGCATCATTTTTCACGTTATATTCAGCTGCACACGCAGCCAAATGCGCATGATGATGTTGAATTGGAAAAACAGCGCAATTAAATTCAGCAGAAAATTGAGTTGAATAAAAATCGGGATGGTAGTCGTGTGCAATACATTCTGGTTTTATGTTTATTAATTTCAAAAGGTGTCTGATACTTTCTCGATAAAATCTAATGGTCTCGCTATTATTTAAATCACCGATATGTTGTGATACAAACGCTTCACGTCCCCGCGTTACACAAACAGTATTTTTTAAATGACCACCTAATGCCAACGTAGGCGGAATATCATAAGGTAGCGCAATTGCACGCGGCGCAAAGGACCGTGCTCTACGAATATAAGCAGGTTTATTACTAATCGGTAATATTATAGAATCATCGACACGCACAATAATCTCACGATTATAACTCACTATAACATCTGCGATAGATGACAACTTCTCTTTTGCTTCTTGATCGTCAATAATTAATGGACATTCACTCATATTGGCGCTGGTTACAATTAAAAAGAAATGGCATGTTTTGTTTATCCAATTTGAATCAGAAGGTGTTCCTAATAATTGATGGAATAATAAATAATGTATTGGTGTATAAGGTAGCATAATGCCAAAAGAATTTAAATTAGGCGCTATTTCATCTGACAATAGCGTGTATTTTTTAGGTAGAATGACAATGCTTCTTTCCCGATTGGCTAATAATTTTTCATCGTCGAGAGAACATTTTACTATTTCTTTTGCGCTTCTAATATTAAGTGCCATTAATGCAAATGGTTTCGAGAAACGTTTTTTGTTTTCTCGAAGCCGCCTAATTGTATCGGGATTTTTTCCATCACAAATAAGTTGATATCCTCCTAAGCCTTTAATGGCAATTATTTTTCCAGCGCTAATATCCTCAGCAATTTTATTTAGGCTACAACTTAACTGTGGGCCACAATTTTCACATGCGATTGGCTGCGCATGATAATGTCTATCATGTGGGTTTTCATAATCTTTGCAACAAAGATCGCACATGGGAAATAAATTCATGCTTGTTTTATCGCGATCATAGGGTAGTTGATGTGTAATACTATATCGCGGCCCACATTGTGTGCAGTTGATAAAAGGATAGAGATAATATCGACTTTGGGAATCAAATAATTCAACTAAACACGTATTACAAATCGCCGTATCAGGTGGAATTTTTGCTACTCCGCTTGCAACATTACTTTCTTTAATTTTAAAAATTTTTTCGTCTTTTTCAGGGGGGATTGTTGTTTTTGACAATTTTTCTATTTCTGCTAAAGCCGGCAAATTAACATGCAATTTTTTAAAAAATTCATCGAGTAAGCAGCCCTGAATTTCAATATATACACCAGATTCATGATTATTAACAAAACCGGTCAATCCCAATTGAGTGGCAATTTGATAAATGTGAGGTCGAAATCCAACGCCTTGTACTTGTCCTTGTACTGTAATTTGCACACGCTTCATTTTTAATCCATTAATTTATTTTGTAGCCAGTTACACCATTCCGAGATTCCTTCGCCTGTTGTTGCTGATGTTTTTAATATTTTAATCCTAGGATTAATGCGTTTGGCATTTTCAATGCACCTGTCAATATTAAAAGAAACATAGGGTAACAAATCAATTTTATTAATAATCAATAATTGAGATTGATCAAACATATACGGATATTTCAGCGGTTTATCATCGCCTTCAGTAACTGATAAAATAACTATTTTTGCAGCCTCACCTAAATCAAATAATGCTGGGCAAACTAAATTCCCAACGTTTTCGATGAATAAAAAACATTTTTTTTGAAGTGATATTTCAGTGAGTGCGTGACTGATACGATGCGCATCCAAATGACATGCTTTCCCCGTATTGATTTGTAAAACCGAAACGCCCGTTTCTGCAATACGTTTAGCATCAAGATCCGTCTGCTGATCACCTTCAATCACAGTAATGTCATATTTATTTTTCAACATTTGTATCGTTTCAATTAACAATGATGTTTTTCCAGAGCCTGGGCTTGATACAAAATTTAAAGTCAGTATCTTGTTTTTCTCAAAATAATGCCGATTTTGATCTGCAAAATGTTGGTTTTCAGTCAAAATATCTTTTTCAATTTCAATAATGCGATGGTTGTGTTCATGTTCATGTTCATTTTCATGTTCATGTTCATGTTCGACATCTTCTAATTCACTACAGCCACAAAATCCACACATTATGCTATCTCCATTTTTACAATACGTAATTCTTTTCCTTGAGTTATTTTAAAATCAAATAATCCACATTTTTCACAAGGATCAAAAAGTCTTTTAATCATGTTATTTATTTTGCAAATATTACAATAAGATTGACCTGAGATTGATATGATTTCTAAAACAGCTTCTTTTGCAATGCTATGTGACGCTGCAATCGGAAAACTAAACTGTAGCGCATGAGGGTCAATTCCGGTCAATTCACCTACTGCAATCCAAATTTTTTTAATGCGCTGTTTTTTGGATTTTTTTTCAATGAGTTTTATTAACTGAAGACAAATAGTCAATTCGTGCATATATACGTGCTCTTAACGATGATGACGGCGTTATTTTCCCAACATCTGCCATGTACGCACAATCGAATCAGGGCTCAATGAGAGACTTTCAATCCCTTCTTGCATCAACCATTGCGCCAAATCAGGATGATCAGAGGGGCCTTGACCACAAATGCCAATATATTTTTTTAATTTTTTGCACGTGCTAATAATTTGATGTAATAGTATTTTAACTGCTTCATTTCTTTCATCAAATAAATCTGCCACCAGTTCGGAATCGCGATCCAAGCCCAGTGTTAATTGGGTTAGATCATTTGAACCAATAGAATAACCATCTACATGCGCTAAAAATGATTCGGCCAATAGGGCATTCGATGGAATTTCGCACATCATATAAATTTTCAGTTCATTAACGCCACGCTCTAACCCATTTTTCTTTGTAACTGAAATTAATTTTTTAATTTCATCGACGGTGCGAACAAAAGGAAACATCACCTGGGTATTAATCAGTCCCTTTTTTTCTCGTACGCGTTTAATAGCTTCACATTCTAATTTAAAGCATTCTTGGAAATTACCTGAAATATAACGAGAACCGCCGCGGTACCCTATCATTGGATTTTCTTCCGCCGGTTCGAAAAAATCACCCCCCATTAAATTTGCATATTCATTTGATTTAAAATCTGAAAAACGAACAATTACCGGTTTCGGATAAAATGCTGCTGATATAGTGGCAATGCCTTCAGCTAATTTTTCAATATAAAATTCAACTGGACTTTCATACGCAGCTGTTTTTTCGTTTATTTCAGCTTGAATTTTTTCACTCAACATTTCAGGATGTAAAACTGCATTGGGATGAATGCCAATCATACTGCCAATAATAAATTCCAATCGAGCCAATCCAATGCCATCGTTGGGTAAAAATTGATAGCCGAAAGCCTGCTCTGGATTTGCTAAATTCAAACAGAGTTTCACAGGGATTTTTCCCAGATTTTCTATTTCAGTCTTTTCAACGTTATAATTAAGTAATCCTGGATAGACATAACCTGTTTCACCTTCTGCGCATGAAACTGTGATTTCTTCTCCATCGCTTAATATATCCGTTGCATTGGTACAGCCTACAACTGCAGGAATTCCCATTTCACGTGCAACGATTGCTGCATGACATGTTCTACCGCCATGATTTGTTACAATAGCAGCGGCACGTTTCATGATGGGCTCCCAATCGGGATTCGTCGTGTCTGCAACCAAAATTTCACCTTGTTGGAACTCGTGCATTTTTGTAAGATCTAAAATTTTCCGAGCGGCACCTTGCCCTATTTTTTGACCGATGCTACGCCCCATAATAATGGGCTTTTCCTTTTTCAATATGTGATATTGCTCAATTATATTTTTATTTTCCTGCATTTTTACTGTTTCTGGTCTTGCTTGAATAATATAAAGTGCATTATCTATTCCATCTTTTGCCCATTCAATATCCATTGCTTTGCCGTAATGATTTTCTATTATCAATGCATATCGGGCTAATTCTAAAACATCATGATCACTGAGACAAAATTGCTGCTGTTCATTTTTATTTGTCTCAATCATTTGAACAGGGTAATCTTGTGATTCGGCATAAATCATTTTTACTTTTTTTGAACCACATTTTCTGCTTATGATAGAATCTTTTCCTGTTTTAAGTGTGGGTTTGTGCACATAAAATTCATCCGGATTCACATTGCCTTGCACAACCATTTCTCCCAAACCATAGGATGCGGAAATAAAAACAACTTGGTCAAAGCCGGATTCTGTATCAATTGTAAAAATGACCCCGCTTGATCCGCAATCACTTCGAATCATTTGTTGAATTCCAGCAGAAATAGCGACTTTTTGATGATCGAAATGATTGAAAAAACGATAAGAAATGGCACGCTCAGTAAATAGCGATGCATAAACACGTTTAATGGAAATTAAAATATTATCAATGCCAGACACATTCAAATAACTTTCTTGTTGCCCTGCAAATGAAGCAGTAAGCAAATCCTCAGCCGTTGCAGATGACCGCACAGCAACAGTTTGATTGGGATTTAAATTTAATTGTTGAAAAGCTTCCGCTACTTCTGATTCAAATGTTTTAGAAAATGGCGCATTTAAAATAAGTTTTCGAATGTCGCCGCTGATTTTTTTAAGTTTGACAAGGTCATCTGGATCGAGATTTTTTAGCAACTCATCAATTTCTTTATCAATTTTATTGGCTTTAAGAAATTCTCGATAAGCCTCAGACACGGTTGCAAATCCTTTAGGGACATGGATACCGAGGGTTGAAAGTTTTGCGATCATTTCTCCAAGAGAGGCGTTCTTTCCGCCTACTTGAGGTAAATAAGTTAAATCAATTTCATTGAAATTTAAAATCCATTTCATCAGCGATTTTTCCTTTATTTCTAACAGCTCTAATTCAATGACTATACACTTAATATATAAGTGTTATGAATTTACAAGATTTATTATTAGCATGAATTATCCATCATCATTATATTAATTAACTCCGACAGCTCATCAAGTGATTTCACTTCTAGCTGTAAACGCGCCCTGCCCTGTTTTGTAAATGCAATTTTAATATCAGCTGAGTACTTTTTTTGTAATTTTTCACTCCAGGCCAAGGTGTCGGTTTTTAATTTTTCGCTAATAAGAAAGTTGCTTTTTTCACTCTGGACATTGCCATTTTCAATAAAATTTTTAACCCATTCTTCTGTCTGACGAACAGACAAGCCACGATAAACAATCAATTCAACTGCTTTAATTTGTTCGTTTTCAGGTAAGGCCAAAATTGCACGTGCATGTCCCATTGAAATTTTTTCTTGAATTAAATAATTTTTAATTTCAATTGGCAATTTATTTAAGCGTAGAAGATTGGTAATGTGAGAACGTGATTTCCCCATTTTTTCAGCCAATGTGTCATGCGAAATTTTAAATTCAAACAAAAGGCGTTCAAAGGCTGCCGCCTCTTCAATGGCGTTCAAATTCTCACGTTGTATGTTTTCAATCAAGCCAAACGCCATTGCAGTAGCATTATCAACTGAACAAACAATCGCAGAAATGCTTAAATTATGCAGTTTTTGCATTGCGCGCAATCGACGTTCACCTGCCAATAATTCATACTGTAATTCATTTATTTTTCGCAAAATGATCGGTTGTAATAAACCATGATGTGAAATACTGGTTGCTAATTCTGCAATAGCTGAATCAGAAAATAATTTTCGCGCTTGGAAAGGCGATGGCTGAATTTGCGATATTAAAATCTGAGAAATATGATTATTATTTTCAACAGATTTATTTTGAGGAAGATCTCTGCTTTTAGTGGTCGCAGAAAATATTGCATCTAGCCCCATCGAAATCGATGTTCTTAACGGTATTTCATCCATAGTGCACCTGTTTGTATGCTTCCTTTACACGAGAAACTGTCACAAAGAATCTTTCATCAATACAGACATCCGGATTAAGAAATCGAATTTGGACCAGTTCAAAAAATGCATCGCGCGCAATTTCTTTAAAGTGTTTTAAACTTTTTGTTTTAGATCCTGATAATTCTTTTAAACGCAATAAATGAATGGGTTCGGGTTCTGCGTGGGAAGAATAAAACGCATGTAACCATTTTGCTAAAGGTTTTAATTTTTTCCGTTGTTCCCAGTGGATTTTAGAATACATTTTCCCAAGATCACTGAACAATCGGATTACTTCGGGCTCCAACCAAACCCGCCAACGCATTAATTGCTTTTCTTTTTTATCATCGTTATGCCATTCAAATTTTCGCACTAAGGAAAATCCAATTCCTTTTTCAAAATGGTGATTGTAAATTTCTAATGTCGTTGCAGACATACGCGTTAAGGATGCCTTTAAACGATCTCGGTATTGTGTGCGTTGTGGCCAACCAATTTGTGACAGAAAAGTATAGGGCTTAAATGTTATCTCGTTTTTTTGCGCCTCTGCTGCGATATAAACCAATTGTAACCATACATCCTCATCATCTTGTCGTAATTCCTCTCCCGTATAGACAATATCCGTCGAGCGAAAGGAGCAGACTTTTTGATTTTTCAAATAGGTTCTAGGGCAGTTGTGATTGGCAATGGTAAAAAGGGATGAGCGAATCATATCATTCGGAATAATGCGTTTGTCATTCGGAATGTGAGGTAATTCAAAGGGTTTTTCTATGTCTGCTTCCATAGCAATGTCCTGCATGAATCAATGCTCCTGCTGTAAAAACTGCTCTAAAAAATGATTGAATTTTAAATGAAGTGTTTCCATCTGCGCTGCATTAATAACGCGACGATGAATAAAAAGTGAAATATCACCTGTATCTTGCAGTGTTGTTTTATATGTTAATTCTCCGGATGAATTTCTTTTTTCAAATGAAGATTGAATTAATTTACTTTTTCGTATACCAGGCGATAAGAATGCTTGGATATTCTTATCGAGCGTTGTTGTTGTTATTGATTGATCGCTTATTTTTGGCGCTAAATGCAACAACACCTCAAGAATTTCTTTGTCTTTTGAAAGTGCTGCCAATTTGGTTACCATTTTCTTTGACAGACTTTTGAAATTACCAATAACTTCACGTAATGATTCTGGAACACGCAAATAGGCCATCAAATCACTGAGTGCTTGTTTGCTGATTCCCAAAAATTTACTCAGTTCCGCTTCATTTTTATAAACACCACCATCAATTTGCGCACGATAGCTGATTGCTCTAGCATAATCACTTAATTCTTTTCGATTTTCATTTTCTTCTTTTTGACACAAAGAGGCTTGTTGATCACTAACGTCTTTGCAAATAGCAAGCAACTTTATTCCTGCTATTTGCGCAGCACGCCACCGACGATTACCAAAAATAATTTCATAGTGATATTGATTGTGTTGTTTGTTTTGCCTCACTAAAACAGGTTCTTGTTGCCCATGTTCTTTTAATGATTCTGCCAACGCAGCAATATCACCTAATTCATCAGAGGGTCTATCTGAAAATGGCCATAAAACGCAATCATTTGGATCTATTGTGATTAGTCTATTGTCATTGTTTTCTTTTTCAATGGCTGCCGAAAAATTACCCTGCTCTACAAATGCCTTCGTGTAGGAATTCATAATATTCGCTTGGGTTGTTTCAATTGCTTGTGTTTCCCAGAGATCTGCAATAGATGATATTCCTGTTTTTTCCAAAACAGGATCTTCTGTAAAATCCAATAGCGCGGCCATTGCTGATTGTGGTTTTTTCCGTGACATTAATTAACCTCACTATAATCCGTTACAGTTTCACTTATTTTTTCAGGTGAATTCCAAACCATTTTTAATAATAATTCTAATTCTTCTGCTACTTGATTGGCGTGATCCGTCGCGCGCTTAAATGTTTTTTTATCGTTTGCATGCGGTTCAACTTCATAAATTGTTTTCATGTCAGCCGATGCCTTTGAAACGGCTTCTGTTTCAATCATGTAATTGGTCATCACCGACGAACCAAACACTTGACGTATTGCACCTTCCATTGTTTTTGCTTGCATTGATGCGGGCTTATGTCGACTGATGAGTAAGCGCACAAAATGGTAATCAATAGGCGGCAAACGATTTAATGATTCTTGCGCCATATTTAAAAATTGAATTGTGCTGCAATAATCAACTTCAGAAGGCAATAGCGGGATCATTAATCCACTGACAGCAAATAAGACATTTAATGTTATAAACCCCAATGAAGGTGGTGTATCGATAATAATCACATCGTAATCATCTGCCACTTTGTCCAAACTGTTTTTAAGTCGCGTATAAAAGGGTAAAACTTGCCCTGTTTTTTGTCGGTGCTGATATATTTGATTGGGTATAATCATTTCTGCATTGTATAGGGTCAAATTTGCAGGGATAAGGTCTAATCCATCCCAATGTGTTTTGATAATACAACTGGCAATTTCATCTGAATCGCCAATTAAAACATTCAATAGGGTTTGATCGGATTTCACGTGCAAGTCAGGAATTAATCCACCGCCTTGATGCGTTGAGGTTCCTTGACTATCGCCATCGATTAATAATACTTTGTATCCCTTGAGCGCAAGGGATTGCGATAAGGTAAGCGATGTAAATGATTTTCCAACACCACCTTTAAAATTAACAATACCGACAACCACAGGTTTGGCATTAGCGGGTTTTGAGGGTCGTAATTTAAATAGTTCACGAATTTCATTAATTTCTTTTAAGCTATAGATGCGTTCTATTCGTTTGCCATTTTGTATTTTTTGGGGTGTTTTAATTTTACCAGATTCTTCTAGGTTACGAAGTGTTTGAGGTGTTCTGCCAATCATTGCTGCTGCATCAGAAATTCCCCACTGTTTTAATATTTTCACATCATGGGGTGTAACGGCGCTTTTCCGAAGGATTTCAAGTGAACGTGATCCTTTTGAATAAAGTTCTTGTAATATACTATTAGCAGACATCAATACTTCCTTTTGCCAAATCCATCTGATTAAACTTAAAATAACAAAATTTATAAATATTTGCAAATGATTATCCTGTGGGTATGTGGGCGCACGCTTGCGTCCACATACCCACAGGATAGTTAATTACAGTTATTTAGTTATACTAGTTATATATGGTCGGTCATTATGTAATGCTTTGCCGGTCACTATGTGATGTTTGGTCGGTCAGTATGTGGTAACTGAGTCGGTCAGTATGTAGTGCATAGTGTGTTTTTATCCACATATCCACAATTTTAATTTTGTCCGGAGGTCCGGACGATATCAAAAAAATGGAAGGCATACTAATAATGCTAGGTGATTATTTTTATACTCGATGTTCTAGTTTTTTCTGCAGCAAAAGGCTTAGATCAGGCGCGCCATTTTATTAAACTGCTCGGAAGCGACCGGAAGGCTGTGTGCGAACGCGCAAAATATTTCTTATTTTCATCATGGTTAATTTTACAAAAAACAGCTGATCATTCTCTCACTCGTCAAGTGCGTTGCACTGTGTGCAAACCATATCAGTAGGAATCGTCAAGTGATGCGACCCTATTAGAAGGTAACGGAAATAGAATTCGACTGAAAAGTGATCGGGGATCTGGGATCTGAGATCTGAGATCAGGGATCGGTGTCAGAATGCGAACACTGATCCCTGACATCAGATCCCTGATATCTTCATGCGACTGCAACAATATTAGCAGCACCCTGAAAAATGGAGCGGCGAGTTAAACATATCGATCGCCAATCAAAGTGAATACCTACGTTTGAATTTTGATTAGTGATGGCTATCTATTTCAAGTTGGGTCGGGCAGGTTGCATGTGAACTTGTCCGGACCTCCGGACAATGTTAGTTAACAATCAGGCGCTCATCCTATGGCATATTATTACCAGATAACAATCAGATGAAGTTCATTCATTATTCGTTTAGTGTCTTTTGTTAGGATGATATTCGAAAGGACGCCATATACTTATCCATGAGGGCTCAGGATCGTCATTCATGCCGATCACGCTTCTTTCTTTTGCTTGTAACAGTCGTACACAGTCACTACTTCGATGTGTATCCAGATTGGTAAGTAATCATGCGGCTAAATATTATCGGTTGGGTCGGGCAGGTTGCATGTGAACTTGTCCGGACCTCCGGACAATATTAGTAAATAACTAAACGCGCCAATCTTATCGCAATGTGCGAAATTACAGATTAATAAGAAATAGTTTTTAAATTTCTAAATTACATACTGAGCGACCAAGGTGATATGTTTTTTGTCCGGACCTCCGGACGAAGCGTTACATAGTGACCGACCATGTGGCGCTATGCAGGTTAACATATTGAAAGATAGTGTTTTTTTGCTCGCGTTATTCCTGGAGTCCATGAAGCCCAATTTAAGGTCATTCGTATCTTTACTTAATGGTGGGTTGAGGAAATGGAACGTATTTGACTGCCGCTATACAAAATGGACCCGTCGCCAATCAAGATGCGAAGTTTTTATCAAAAAGCGCGGAAATTATTATTTGCTGGGTTTACAAAAACCAGCTAATCATTCTTTCGCTCATTAAGTGCATTAGGATGTGTGCAACCCATATTATCGCAAGGACCAAAAACAAAAAATAGCTTGAAGTAGATTTATGCTGTATTGGAAACAAGCGATTAATGGTATCCGCTCCAAATTAGAGGGTAACTGAAATAGTATTGCACTAACTGAAAAGTAATCGGGGATCTGAGATCGGGAATCAGTGTCAGAATGCGAACACGGATCCCTGACACCAGATCCCTGATTACTTCTTGCAACAGGAATAATATTAGCATCTCCCTGAAAAATGGAGCGGATACGATTAATGTTCCACATGGAACATTTGACATTTTTTGCTTATGATTAGTAATGATTTCTAAGATGTTACTCGATGTTCTAGTTTTTCCTGCAGCAAAAGCCTAAGATCAAGCGTGCCATTTTATTAAACTGCTCAAAAGCGCCGCACGAACGCAATAATGTCAGAAAAAGTTGCCTGTCCTTTTTTGTTGATTATTTTTTCTGGCGCTAATAATAAATCAGTTGTGAAAAAAGTTTCAGGATTGCCTTTTTTTGGGTCAACAACGAGCACCCAGCGAATCGGAAGAGGATTACCGCTTGATAAACAATACCGGTTTGCCTACGAAGCCATCAAAAAAGAATGGTCGGTCAGCACGCTGGATAGCGCCATCAAGACTACCGGGGATAAAAAACCAAAATCAGCCTCAAAAAAATCATAAGAGTTTAGTTCCACGCTAGAACAAATAGCCAGTGAGCAGTTTGGTTACCCCATCAATCTAACAATCAACAAAAATGAAGCCGGCTGTTTTCGCATCAACTTTCAAGATCGTGAGCATATGCAAAAAATTTTGGAAAAACTGGGTTGCTCGCAGGAAAATTTGCCGGTTGATTGATTATTGACGCAGAGTCACACGACTCAATTCAGTTGAAGTAGGTGGAACTGTATTATCAGCTTCCCAGCTGCAAACAAAAGAATAAGGATTGTGTCGATAACGCGTAGTTGGAGTTGGCTGAGCAGAAATAGTATTTTTTTGCCGAGCATCATTAATATTTCCGTGTGTCACGATATCAGCTTGATTGCGTGCCAATGCGATTCGGAAAGCTTCTTCTGCTAAATCCGTGCGATTGTTATTGCCTGCGGCGGTGATCATGCTGTTCAACGTCACGACATTGGCTTGATTGTTTGCCAATGCGATTCGGAAAGATTCTTCTGCTAAATCCATGCGATTGTTATTGCCTGCGGCGGTGATTACAGGAGTATATGTGTATACATCAGATCGAGTGCCTAAGCTTCGAAATATTCGATTGACCTCGTTGATATCTCTTCTTTTTCCTGCAGCGCGAATAGCTGCATCAAGATCTGTTTTTGTAAGCTGTCGTGACATATAAATAAAAACCATGCTCAATTATTGGATCTGAATTATATCAGTAAAATGAGCTGACACAGAGTTAAGGGAGAATTAATCTTGGTGAAAAAATGGCTAAAGTCGAGATTAAGCGGGCAATTTATTCGCTTTTTTTCGATAAATTAGCAGGACTTAAAGACATGAGGCTTAAAAAACGAGAAGATCGAGTGTTAGAAGCGATTGTCAAATAAGAAGCGCAGTCAAAAGAAGTGCCTGTAGAGTTTTCGCAATTCAAAGATTTTGCAGAGTGCTATGAAAAATGGCTTTCTTCGGCAGCTCGCACGTTTAAATGAGCAAAGTCGACTTAGATCAGCGACAAAATAACTTTACGTACTCAGCTATTCTATACGCTTCATTTGTTGGAATAACGCTGACAATTACCTTGGAATCGCTATCACTGATAATTTTTTCGTTAGTTTCATTGGCGTAATTATTGATTGTGATTCCAAGCCAAGTTAATCGTTCGCAAATTTTTTGTCGGACAAGCGGTGCGTTTTCACCAATACCTGCTGTAAATATCAATGCATCACATCCCCCCAGTGCGACAGACAAAGAGCCAAATTCAAGTGCAGCACGATAGCAAAATAAATCAATGGCCTCTCTTGCCTTTTCGTGCGTGCTGGATAATAGGGTTTGCATATCATGGCTAGCGCCTGAAACACCCAGCAAGCCAGACTCGTTATAAAGTATGTGTTCTACTTCCTTTTCAGAATATTTTTTTTCTTTCAAGAGATATAAAATTACGCCAGGATCAATGCGGCCACAACGTGAGCCCATCATTAATCCATCTAGTGTAGAAAACCCCATGGACGTCGCAACACTGCTGCATTGAAGCATGGCACACATGCTCGCCCCATTCCCTAAATGGGCAACGATCACACGTTTTTTGCCAATGTCGCCAATATAGTTTGTGATAACAGAAGCAATATAATCATAAGAAATCCCATGAAAACCGTATCGAATAATTCCCTGATCCGTTAAATAATTTGGAATAGCAAAAAGTGTTGCCAATTTTTCTTGTGTATGATGGAACATTGTATCAAAACAGGCTATTTGCAATAGAGAAGGATAGATTTCTTTTACTAGCATAATGGCTTCAAGATCGTGCGGTTGATGCAGTGGTGCTAAGGAATTTAAATTCGCCATTTTTTCCATGACGTCATCTGTTACAATAGTGGCTTGGGAAAAATACTGTCCACCATGTACTACACGATGACCAACTGCTTTTAGCGTTATTTCATTTAATAAACCCTCAAACCAATTAAAAAAAGTTTTTAAGCCGGTTTCATATCCTTTTGTTAAAATATTTTTTTTGTAAATGAGCGTGTTATTTTTATCGGATATTGTTAAGCATGGAGAATCAGAAATACCCTTAATTTCCGCATGATATAATAAATTTAATTTTTTTTGAATGGAGAAAACAGAAAATTTAATACCAGAAGAACCAGAATTAATCACCAAAATGACATCATGCATTTCTATTTTCCTTATTTCGCACATATACCAATGCCATTGCGCATGATGCCTTACGTGCAATTGCATCACTGCCGCGGCTGGTTAAAATAATGGGGACGCTTGCACCCAAAACAATTCCTGCAGACTCCATGTCAGATAAAAAAGTCATTTGTTTGTAAAGCATATTGCCTGACTCTAAATCGGGTGCGACAAGAATATCTGCGTCGCCCGCAACAGCAGAACAAATATTTTTTTCGCGTGCCGATTCGGCAGAAATAGCATTATCAAGCGCCAAGGGGCCATCTAAAATGCCGCCCCTTATTTGGCCGCGGTCAGCCATTTTACACAGTGCGGCTGCATCAATTGTTGAAGGTATTTTCTCATTCACTGTTTCAGCAGCAGACAGGATGGCGACCTTTGGCGTACCAAAGCCTAAGATATGAAACAAATCAATGGCATTTTGAACGATATCCTTTT
>JAPLRF010000021.1 GCA_026399315.1 Gammaproteobacteria bacterium | reverse complement strand
TTTCAAAAACATCCCCAAACAATCAGACGAAGACCATCCATAATTGCTTGTTGTTCCCCCTCCCGTTCGCTTAGTGCTCGTGTTAGGGTGATATTCGAGAAGACGCCGTAAACTCATCCATGAGGGCTCGGGGATTGGCATCCATGCCAATCACGCTTCTCTCATATCACCCTAACACTCACACGCGCTCACTACTTTATCGTTCAGGATAAGTGCGGATTTATTTGTGGGTAATGATATGATATTAAGCGGGCAATTTGTTCGCTTTTTTTCGATAAATTAGCAGTTAAAGACATGGGGCTTAAAAAACGAGAAGATCTAATTTTACAATTCATGTTGCGCCAAATCAGCAAAACCTTTCGATACAGCAAGCAATGAGCGGCCAAAAACAGTAATTCGCTTACGCTCTGTTATTCAAAAGCAGCCTAAAATTCAATTTAGGCTGCTTTTCCAGAATCTTCATTCATTATTTTAACGCGTATTAATAACAACTAAAGACAATTAGATTGTTTTGCTGTGTTTTATTGAATCTTACACGCAAACATCATTGGTTCATTATTCTGAAAATCTCTCATTTTGGGGACATAAACTCCACTCTTAAGATTCCTATAATATTCGAACGGTATAATCATTATTCTTAACAAAAACAAAACGGGGATTAACAATGCGAACACCTGAATTCCAATTGATCGACAAACTAGAAGAATTGAAAAGCAAGATAAAAAAATCGGCGCCGGTAACAGGCATCTCAATTATAGAATACAAAGAAAACTTATTTTCAGCATTGAATACCAAACTTTCTGAAGTTGACAGTACTGATGCAGATAACACTAAAAAGGCGGTTTATTTCATAAAAGACGCGCTTACCCTAACGCTCGCTCTTGCTAATACGCTTATAGCACAGACGAATTCTGCAGTCACAGGGGCTGTTACGCCAGAAGCAGATTCCTCAGATTCTGATATTGATAACGGAGAAGGTCTAGAGACACTGGTTCATTCTCTTTGTTCTGCACATCCTCAAAAGGAAGAAATTGCAGAAATGGTTATGGCAACGTTTGTTGGGATACTAAAAGACTATCGAGAAACAATTGAAAAAACGTGCGCTCTATATAATTTGGATATGCCGATAGATAACACCCGCGTTATCGCAGATCTGAGCGATGGTTTTGCTGATTTAGATGGGAAAATAACCCTGTTTCGATTAGCAGAAATGCGGTATATGCTTGATAAAATGTTGAACGCGACAATAGCAGAATTGCAGGAATTACATCCGATTAGGTCATTGCCCTATATGCGTCATATGCAATTAACTGACGCTGTTGTTGATCAAATGCAAGTATCAAAGCAGGAATTAACCGAGCGCTTATCTCATCGCATTAAGAAAGCACAGGATACACTGCGGTCTATTATTGCCGATAAAAGTTACCCAGACACTACTGAAACAGTTGGCGATATTATTACACGACAAACACAATTGCTTTCAGAGATTGGAGCCGGTGTGGCAGCGCTGGGGACACTTCAATCGCAACTGCAAGCAGCGATGAGATCAGAAAGAACATTAGATACCATAACAATCGTTCGTTCCTTTCAGGTATCCACCCAGACAACTAAGCAGAAAATAGAACAATTCAGTGCGCTTGAAACAACGCGTATGCGTATTGGTTTTCAATTCGATGGAACTGATGTTGAGGCAATGACACTTTCAGCTGCTTCATCTGGAAGATCGACACAAGACTTGGGTATATGCAGCAGAGAAGAATCACGTTTTGGTGTTATGCGTAAAATCATCCGTGAGATGACTGCCGATATGAATCAATATCAATCTTTGGCTGGCGAATCAACGTCAGATTACGGTTTGGAAAGGGATATCCGTAAACTGAATGATGAAATACAACCGTTCTCTCAGATGATGTCGTCAATGAGAAACAGTGCGGCATTGCATGGGCATTCTCAGGCATTTATCGCTGGGGTTGAGGCTTTCAGTGCCTGTTTAGCAGGGCGTGAAATAGCGGCAGCGCCAACACGCAGACAGAATGAAGGCTGCGCACAGCAGTAATTTCTGATCACTTCTTGTTTCATTTGATTATTCTGACAATAACCACGGATGGTTTTTGTCACACACAAAACGATTCGCAATAAAAAATCACACCCAAACAATCCCATTTGTGATACAATTTTTGATTCCAAACCCATTGAATATCAACATAAAACGAAGCCTATTATGTCAGAAATAAATATGTCCGTTTACGATTCTACTTCCATCAAAGTGTTAAAAGGTCTCGACGCTGTTCGTAAGCGTCCTGGCATGTATATTGGCGACACAGACGATGGCTCTGGTTTGCATCACATGGTGTTTGAAGTCGTCGACAACGCGATAGATGAGGCGCTTGCCGGTCATTGCAACAACATCATTGTCACCATTCACAGTGATGGCTCGGTATCCGTTAGCGATAATGGCCGCGGTATTCCAACCGATATTCACAAAGAAGAAAATCGCTCCGCCGCCGAAGTAATCATGACTATCCTACATGCCGGTGGTAAGTTTGATAATAATGCCTATAAAGTATCTGGCGGTTTACATGGCGTCGGCGTTTCCGTGGTAAACGCCCTTTCAAAAGAGCTTATTTTAACTATTAGCCAAAAAGGCAAAATTCATCAGCAACATTACAAAATGGGTGAGCCGCAATATCCTTTAAAAGTCATTGGCGATACAAATAAAACAGGAACGGCGGTACAATTTTGGCCAAGCGAAGAGATATTCAGCGACATCGTTTTTCATTACGACATTTTATGCAGCCGTCTTCGCGAATTATCCTTCTTAAATTCTGGCGTCAAAATCACCTTGAAAGAAGAATCGACCGGCAAAGAAGATATTTTTCAATACGAAGGGGGTATTAAAGCCTTCGTGCAACATTTAAATCGAAACAAAGTGCCCGTTCATCCTGATGTAATCTATATTGTCAGCGAAAAGGAAGGCGTTATCGTTGAGGCGGCGTTGCAATGGAACGAAGGTTTTCAAGAAAACTTATTTTGCTTTACAAACAATATTCCCCAACGCGATGGCGGCACACACTTAGCGGGTTTACGCAGCGGATTAACGCGCACTTTAAATCAATATATCGAAACATCTGGGCAAGCCAAAAAAGCCAAGGTAGAAACAACCGGTGATGATGCGCGCGAAGGTTTAACCGTTGTTTTATCGGTTAAGGTGCCCGACCCTAAATTCTCATCCCAAACAAAAGACAAGTTGGTTTCTTCTTCGGTAAAACCCGTTGTTGAAGGCGCGGTTTCTGAATATTTAAATAATTTCTTACAAGAAAATCCAGCCCAAGCCAAAGCGATTGTTGCGAAAATCATTGATGCGGCCCGTGCGCGAGAGGCAGCACGAAAAGCACGTGATTTAACGCGTCGAAAAGGTATTTTAGATATCGCGGGCCTGCCGGGAAAACTAGCAGATTGCCAAGAACGTGACCCAGCACTATGCGAATTATATTTAGTCGAAGGAGATTCTGCGGGCGGTTCTGCAAAACAAGCGCGCGACCGTAAAAACCAAGCAATATTGCCACTCAAAGGTAAAATTTTAAACGTAGAAAAAGCGCGTTTTGATAAAATGTTGGCGTCTGCTGAAGTCGGCACATTAATTACAGCGCTCGGTTGCGGCATTGGCAGAGAAGATTATAATCCCGATAAATTACGCTATCATCACATCATTTTAATGACCGATGCTGACGTCGACGGTTCTCATATTCGCACGTTATTATTAACGTTTTTTTACCGTCAAATGCCTGAATTAGTGCAGCGCGGTCATATTTATATTGCACAGCCCCCGCTCTATAAAATTAAAAAGGGTAAGCAAGAAGTCTACGCAAAAGATGATGAAGCATTACACCAATACATTTTACAATTGGCACTCGAAGACGCGAAATTACATTCAAGCGAAGCTGCTCCTGCTATTTCAGAAAGCGCATTGGCAACGCTGGCAAATGATTTTTTCAGCGCGCAACGTTCAGTTAATCGCCTATCAATTCACTATCCAAAATTCATTGTTGCTCAATTAAAATTAATTAAAGCTATTGATTTTGCACAACTGAAAAATGAAGCGGCAGTAAATGCTTGGGCAATTGTTTTAAATGATGCGCTAACAAAAAATAATACTGAAATCAGCACGAAATATAAAGTCATAACGAAACAAAATAGCGAACAAAATTTCTTTTATCCTATGATTATCGAAACAAAGCATGGCATAAACACAGAAATTGAATTGCGTGATGATTTTTTCCGTTGTCATGATTATCAAACTATTTCGCGTTGGAGCAATACGATTGTGGGCTTCCTTGAAAGTGGCGCACGGATTATTCGCGGAGATCAAATAAAAGTGATCACCGAGTTTGATCAAGCTTATGATTGGTTGCTAGCGCAAGGTAAAAAAGGCCTCACCATTTCTCGTTACAAAGGTTTAGGGGAAATGAATCCTGAACAATTATGGGAAACAACGATGGATCCGCAAACACGCCGTTTATTGAAAGTAACCATTGAAGATGCGGTGCAAGCCGACCTTATGTTTACCACATTAATGGGCGATCAAGTTGAGCCGCGCCGTCAGTTTATCGAAGATAATGCGCTGTCAGCATCGAACCTCGATATTTAAGAATAAAAGCTTGCTGAATTTTCAGATTTGCATGAGATTGAATAAGTTCGTTGCTTAGCATTCAATCTCATCCGAAATGGAAATTTTTATTTACAGGGGAAATTCTTGTCTGAAATCCGCATCATTGGCGGCATTCACCGAAGTCGAAAAATTATATTCGAAGAAGAACCGGGTTTGCGCCCTACGCATAATCGCATTCGTGAAACGGTGTTTAACTGGTTGCAAAACACGGTTGAAAATAGCGTTTGTCTCGATGTTTTTTCTGGCAGTGGCGCAATGGGTTTTGAGGCTTTATCGCGTGGTGCAAAACAGGTTACTTTTATCGATATTTCAAAACAAGCTATTGGTTATTTAAAACAAAATGCGGTGAGTTTAAAAATAAATAAAGCTGATTTTTTTCAATGTGATTTTATGGCTTCAAATCCAGTCTCAAATAAAAAATTTGATCTTGTATTTCTAGATCCCCCCTTTCAAAATAATTTATTATTAAAAGCCTGCGAACTATTAGAATCCCGTGAATTATTGAATTCTAATGCCATAATTTATTGTGAATTTGAAAAAGGCTCTGTTGATATTTCACAATTGCCGAAGAACTGGGAAATCAAAAAACATAAAAATACACAAACGGTTGAATACATATTAGCGCAGCGATTATAAAACAGCTCAGAACGCGGGCGGCAGCCCATGCGCGTCAAGCTATGAACTAATTGCCCAAAATCCATGCATCTTGCGCTGTATATAATGCGTGATATTGATATTCTTTTGCGCTAGTGAATGGGTGCGGAAGCCCCTGCGTTAAGCTGAGTGGCGAAGCGTTTTATGCTTATAAATAAGCTATTATATTTTTCATACTGGCTAACGCCAGCACTTCCGTACGCATTCACTAGCCCACTGAAAAACGACGCTTCATGCATTGTAATTACACAATTGTTTCTTAGCTTGACGCGCATGGACGGCAGCCTGCGTGTGAACACCTTAGCTTATTTATAAAGACAAATCGAACTTCGCATTATTAGCAAGGGATAACATAGCCTTATAATTAAGGCGATAAAATGCTACGATTCACCCAATAATTTATTCAAACAGGCACTCTTTCATGTTCGACTTTTTAAAATCTAAATCAACAGAACAATCCGAACCCACTAAAAAAAGCTGGTTTAGCCGATTAACCGATGGCCTCACTCGCACGCGCAAAAGTTTCTCCGACGGATTAGCCAATTTGGTGCTGGGTAAAAAAACCATAGACGACGAGTTATTTGAATCACTTGAAACATTGCTATTAACCGCAGATATCGGCATTGAATCCACTGATTTTCTCATGAAAAAAATGACGGACCGCGTCAATCGAAAACAATTATCTGACCCTGAAGCATTGAGCGCTGCGCTGAAAGAAGAAATGGTCGGTTTATTAAAACCTTATGAACAACCGCTTGTCATTAATCAAAAACCGTTTGTGATTTTAATGGTTGGCATTAACGGCGCTGGAAAAACAACGAGTATTGCAAAAATAGCCAATTACTACTTAAAACAAGGCAAATCCGTGATGCTTGCAGCCGGTGATACTTTTCGCGCAGCCGCAATTGATCAGCTCCAGGTATGGGGTGAACGTAATAATGTTACTGTTGTTGCCCAACAACCCGGTGCAGATAGCGCATCCGTTATTTATGATGGCATTCAGTCTGCTATGGCGCGCAATATTGATATTTTAATTGCAGATACTGCTGGCCGATTACATACGCAAACAAACCTAATGAACGAATTAAAAAAAGTAAAACGCGTTATTCAAAAAATAAATCCTGATGCGCCGCATGAAACGATGTTAATTGTTGATGCCTGCATCGGGCAAAATGCATTAAATCAGGCAAGGGAATTTAACGAAGCTATTGGCTTAAACAGCATCAGTGTGACAAAATTGGATGGTACCGCAAGAGGTGGCATGGTTTTTGCAATCACACACCGCACAAAATTGCCGATTCGTTTTATCGGCGTCGGTGAACAAATGGATGATTTAAAACCTTTTGAAGCAAGTGCTTTTGTGGATGCATTATTTACAGTATCAGGGATCGAAGATCAGGGATCAGCGTCAACATGATAGAATTCAACAACGTTTCCAAGGAATACCCTTCCCACGACGCATTAAAAAACGTGACATTTTCGATGTCATCTGGCGAAATGGCTTTTTTAACCGGTCATTCTGGCGCCGGGAAATCAACGATATTAAAATTAGCGATGCGAATCGAAACCCCGACGCGCGGTCAAATTCACATTAATCAACAGGATTTATCGCAATTAAAAAAAGCGCATATTCCTCAGTTGCGTCGTCACATCGGCATGATTTATCAAAACCCACAGTTACTCGACAACCAAACGGTGTTTAATAATGTTGCACTTCCCCTGTTAATTCACGGTTATCGTCATCATGAAATAAAGCGTCGGGTGCACGCAGCGCTTGATAAAGTGGGCTTGTTATCCAAAGAAAAATTGTTTCCAAATGCTTTATCGTGCGGCGAACAACAACGCGTTGGCATTGCACGTGCCGTTGTGAATAAACCCTCTGTTTTACTAGCGGACGAACCCACCGGTAATTTAGATCCTGATTTATCCATGGATATTTTACGTCTATTTGAAGCATTTCATTTGGTTGGCGTAACAGTTTTAATTGCAACACATGATTTATCCTTAATCGCGCAAATGCCACATCGCATGATTATTTTGCAAAATGGTGAGACCAAAAAATGACGCAACTTTATCCTCGTTTTACCCATTGGCTTCTTTCGCATTATCGTGCAATGTGTTTTGCACTCACAGAATTAACGCGTGCGCCCATAACAAATTTAATTACGATTTGTGTCATTGGCATTGCCATGGCCCTACCGCTAGGTTTTTTTATTTTATTGGAAAATATGCAAACAGCGGATTCAGCCTGGAATAGCAGCGCACCCACCATTTCTTTATATCTCAAAGCGAGCACAACACAAGCTCAAGTAGACACCCTAATCCAAAACTTACATTCCAACAGCAACATTAAAAATATTAATTATATTTCGCCAGAACAAGGCTTAAAATCATTTGAGAAAAATTCATCTTTTGCGAATGTCGTCAATTTATTTCAAAATAACCCCATACCGGGTGTCATTGTTATTTTACCGATAAAGCAATCACAAAGTCCGACATCCATTAACACCCTATATCTTTCGCTCAAGCAACTACCCTCGGTTGATATTGCCCAGCTTGATATGCATTGGGTCACACGTTTATACGATGTCATTTTAGTCGGGGGAAAAATTGTTAGGGCATTGTCTATTTTATTCTGCTTTGGTGTCATATTAATTATCGCGCACGCGTTGCGTTCTTCGTTGGCAAGTCATCTCAATGAAATTCAGGTAATGCGATTAATAGGTGCAACGCGCTCCTATATACGCAGGCCATTATTATATCGCGGTGCTTTATATGGCTTATTGGGCGGCACAGTATCATTTGTTTTAATCAATGTTTTTTTAATGCAGCTGCAACCCCCTATCACACAATTAGCGCAAACCTATCACACCCTGTTTCTTTTACAGGGCGTTTCATTAATGCAGGGCTTTTTATTGCTGGTCTTATCTGGATTACTGGGCTTAATCAGTGCCTGGTTAATCATCTCGCAATTCTTGAATAGGCCCGAGCAGATGGATTGATGCTTTTACACTTTCATGATAGGATTTCACATCGAAAATTGAGGGTGAAACGGTGAATAACAACACATTAGCACTGGCAGGCGGCCCATTATCTGATGGTAGTTTAGGTGCGTATATGCATTGGGTTAATCAAGTGCCGATGCTTACCGAAGATGAAGAACAATCCTTTGCCACTCAATTACAAAAATTCAATGACATAGAAGCTGCCCGCAAACTTATTTTGCCGCATTTACGATTCGTGGTTAAAATCGCCCGTTCTTATGCGGGGTATGGATTACAGCAAACCGATTTGATTCAAGAAGGAAATATTGGTTTGATGAAAGCGGTCAAACGATTTGATCCCACCATGGGCGTTCGATTGGTGTCTTTTGCGGTTCACTGGATTCGCGCTGAAATGCATGAATTTATTATTCGCAATTGGCGCATCGTGAAAATCGCAACAACCAAAGCGCAACGTAAATTATTTTTTAATCTGCGAAAAGCGGCAAAAAAGCGGGGTTGGTTTAGCGATTCCGAAGTCGCGGCGGTTGCCGAAGAATTAAAAGTAAGTCATCAAGACGTGCGACAAATGGAAATGCGCATGAATAATCACGATCATTCCTTAGAACATTTTGATACAAATGATGACGAAAGCCTGTCATGGCAAGCGCCGATTAATTTTCTCGAAGATCACAGTGCCAACCCAGAAACACAGCTGTCTATCAGTAATTCAGAAAATCAGCAAATCACACAGTTGCACTCGGCACTAAAATCACTGGATGAACGCAGTCAAATCATTATTCAGGCGCGTTGGTTGGATGATCAAAAAGCAACACTAGATGATTTATCCAAGCAGTTTGGTGTTTCGCTTGAAAGAATTCGGCAACTCGAGAAAAATGCCTTTGCAAAAATGCGTTCGGCAATAACAGTTTCTCAGTAAATTAAGTCCCGTTTTCCTCACCTTGCTAAAATACGAAAACCTGGCTCTCCCCGCAAAATTGCCGTTATTTTAACCCAAAAGGTAAAAAAATCATTGTTTTTTTTACCTTTTGGGTTAAAATAATAACAATCCGAATGGTATTGGCCAATTTTAATGCTAAAAAGATCATTACACATCACAAACCGCAAGCAAAGCTTCTTCCTGTTTGGGCCGCGTGGAACAGGGAAAACCAGCTGGATTCAAGCAAATTTTGCTGATGCTTTGTATATTGATCTATTAAAAACACGGGATTACGCACTGCTCCAAGCAGATCCCTCTCGACTAGAAGCAATGGTATTGGCCCATGATTCTCAATGGACTGTTATCGATGAAGTGCAAAAAATACCTGCGTTATTAGATGAAGTACATCGACTCATTGAAAATCATCAACGCTGCTTCGTGCTTTCCGGTTCAAGCGCGCGAAAATTAAAACGAGGCGGCGCTAATTTATTAGCAGGCCGTGCGATTTTATATTACATGCATCCTTTAATCGCGACCGAAATCGGGGAATCATTTGATCTTATCAAAGCATTACAGTTTGGATTATTACCGCACAGCTATTTACAAGATAACGCAAAAGAATTTTTAGAAAGTTACATGGTCACGTATTTAAAAGAAGAAGTATTGCAAGAAGGTTTGGTGCGCAATGTTGGTAGCTTCAGCCGATTTATTGAAATAGCCAGTTTTTCACAAGCAAATCAATTAAACCTCACTGCTATTGCGCAAGAATGTGGAATAAGTCAAAAAATCGTACGCGAATATTTTGAAATTTTGGAAGATTTATTAATTGCGGTACAAATCCCCTGCTTCACCAAACGCGCTCAAAGAAAATTAGTACAACATCCAAAATTCTATTATTTTGATGCGGGTGTATATCAATATATTCGCCCGCGCGGTCCGTTAGACCTTCCAGAAGAAATTGGTGGTGCTGCATTTGAAACGCTATTTTTGCAGCACTTACGTGCAATCATTGATTACGAAAAGCTTGATTTAAAAATTTATTTTTGGCGAACCACAACACAGGTAGAAGTGGATTTTATTGTCTATGGTGAAAATGGTTTATTCGCATTCGAATTAAAAAGTGCGCAACATATTCGTAACAAAGATCTTTCTGGATTGAAAATATTTAAATCAGATTATCCCATTGCGCAATGCTATTTAATTTACACCGGTGATCATATTGAGCAACGCGGTGATATTCGTCTTTTACCAATGCGTGATGTGTTATTCCGCTTGTCTGAAATTTTAAGAAAATAACAAAATGAAAAAATTAATTTTTTCAGCCGCAGGATGTTGAGCAATATCGCTGTCAGCAATGCTGTCTTGTGATACTGATCAAGCAAAAATGGAGCGGGCACATTTATGCTTGCCTGGAAGAATGTCGACTGAAGCAATACGCTGCTTACCGACTTTTCCTCAGTAAAACAATCTGAACTTATAGTGAGTGTAAACAAGCTCACCACTTTATCTTCAAACAACCCACAAAATTCACCACTTATTATCCACAAAACAAAATCTTGCAACCCCATGATTTAAAGCGATTTATAAATCTTATCCACATGTTAGTCACTTTTCGAGCAGCACAATCATTACGCTGTAATTGAATTCACAAACTGAAATCGATATAGTTGTTGTTCTGGAAAATCATATTAAGGAAAAACCTGTGAGAAAATTATTTCGCTCGACTTGTATCGCTGCATTAACATTGGCTGCTATCAACGCTGCGTACGCTGCACCTGCAACAACGTCCTTTACACCCGCGCAGGTTAATCAATTACACACCATTATTCATGATTATCTCGTTGCGAATCCACAAGTACTCGTTGAAGCATCAAAAGTATTGCAAGCACAACAAGAAAAGAAAATGGAAGCGTCTGCAATGACTGGCATTTCCGCTAATAAGGTAGCGCTGTTTAATAATTCAGAATCTCCATCAATGGGCGCTAAAAATTCACCTGCGACCGTTGTTGAATTTTTTGATTACCAGTGCGGTCATTGTCGCGAAATGGAACCCTTCATCGAAAAATTAATTGCCCAAGATAAAAATGTGCGCGTCATCTTTAAAGAGCTGCCCATTTTTGGCGGTATGTCGACAGATGCTGCAAAAGCGGCGTTGGCAGCGAACATGCAGCCCGGCAAATATTATATGTTTCATAATTTATTATTAACATCTGCGGGCGGCCTAACCAAAGATAAAATAATGGATTTGGCGCAAAAAGCGGGCTTAGATATGTCGACGCTGAAAAAAGACATGGCGTCTCCTGTTGTTGATAAACAAATCCGCGATAATTTCCAATTAGCGCAAGCATTGAAAATTATGGGCACACCTACTTTTGTTATTACCAACAAAGCAGAAACAAAATTTGCCTACATTCCTGGTGCAACTACATTAGCAGATCTACAAGCGAAAATTGCGACTGTTCAAAAATAACATTTATCCGTGACCATAAAATTATGGTCACGGATAATTTTTTCATTAGTAATCAATTATGCAAACGTCTAAAAAACCACTTACTTTTCAAGAAATCATTCTAACACTACAGCAATTTTGGTCGAATCACGGCTGTGTTATTTTGCAACCACTCGACTTAGAAGTCGGCGCAGGCACTTTTCATCCGGCCACTTTTTTACGCGCAATCGGCCCCGAATCTTGGCGCGCGGCGTACGTACAACCTTCGCGTCGACCAACTGATGGTCGTTACGGTAAAAACCCCAATCGTGGTCAACACTATTATCAATTTCAAGTGGTCTTAAAACCCTCGCCCGATGATATTCAAAATTTATATTTAGAATCATTGCGCACGCTCGGCATTGATCCACTCCTACATGATATTCGTTTTGTTGAAGACAACTGGGAATCGCCAACACTAGGCGCATGGGGCTTAGGCTGGGAAGTTTGGCAAGACGGCATGGAAATCACACAGTTTACGTATTTCCAACAAATTGGCGGCTTACCCTGTAAACCAGTGACCGGCGAAATCACTTATGGTCTTGAACGTCTGGCCATGTTTTTACAAAGCAAAGATAACATGTTTGATTTAATTTGGACGGAAGGTCCGCAGGGTATTGTTACTTACGGGGATGTGTTTCATCAAAATGAAGTTGAGATGTCGGCCTTTAATTTTGAACATGCCGACACCCAAAAATTATTTGAATTATTTGATTTTTATGAAACCGAAAGTGCGCGGTTCAATGAACTGCAATTGCCTTTGGTTGCCTACGAAATGGTATTAAAAGCATCGCACACTTTTAATATACTGGATGCCAGACAAGCGATTTCTGTCAGCGAAAGACAGCGTTTTATTCTACGCATCCGTAAATTGAGTTTTGGCGTGGCAAATACTTATTATGCGGCACGAGAAGCGTTGGGTTTTCCTTTATTATCAACACGATAAGAACCACTCTTTGTTTTTTCGTATTTTCCTAAAATAGTGCTATACTAAAATACCAAACAAAAACGGGGTGAGCGATGAGCACACATTCACAAATAAAAGTAGTTGGATCGAATGGCCAAATATCACTGGGCAAAGAATTTGCTGGGAAAACAGTTATTATCGATCAAATAAGTGAAGGTTCCTGGGTTATTAAAGCGGGTCAATTTATTCCTGATTCGGAAAAATGGATTTATACAGCGGCGCATCTGGAAAAATTAGAAAATGCATTAGATTGGGCTCAAAAAAACAAAGCCGTTGATAATTTTGACTCGATTATTAAGGATATTGAACATGGTAAAAATAAAAATCGACATGAATAATCCTGTGTTTCAAAAAGATCTTTTTTTATTAGGGAAAAATGAGCAAGTTGCATTAATAAAGACGCTGAAAAAATTGTCTCAATTAACATGGGAGCAAGTTTATCTGGATCAGGGGTTAAAATGGGAAGCATTAACATCTAAACAAACAAATTTGGGTGAGCGAATTTATTCCTTTCGATTTTCTCAAAAATATCGCGCGCTAGCATTACGACAAGGTGATTTTTTGAGATTACTGACGTTACATACTGATCATGATTCAGCTTATTAACAAGAGTTTATCTATGAACAAACAAGACTTCCTATTAGAAATCGGCTGCGAAGAAATTCCATCCCATTCCCAACGTACACTATCCGATGCGTTAAAAATACAATTCACCCAAATATTGTCTGACTATAAATTATCGTTTGATGAGATAAAATTATTTTCAACGCCCCGTCGTCTCGCGGTGATTGTGCAAGGTTTACAAACCACACAACCCCCTCAAACAATTGAACGACAAGGCCCACCTTTACAAGATGCCTACGATAAAAACGGCACCCCCACTTTAGTTTGCATTGGTTTTGCAAAATCATCGGGTGTTTCTGTTGATCAATTATCTGTGAAGGAAACACCCAAAGGTAAACGTTTGGTTTGCTTGTGTGAAAAACCTGGCAATGAAACAAAAGAATTATTACCTGAGATTGTAACCAAAGTTATTTCGAAATTGGCAATTTCAAAACCAATGCGCTGGGGTAATCACACAACCGCTTTTATTCGTCCCGTGCACTGGGTGGTGATGTTGTTTGGTGAGGAATTAATTTCCGCGGAAATTTTAGGGGTAAAAACATCGCGTGAAACCTTGGGACATCGCTTCCATCATCCCAAACCCATTCGTATTTCAAAACCGTCTGAATATAATTTATTACTGTATTCACAGGCTTTTGTCATCGCCGATTTTGAAACCAGACGAAATTTAATTCGTAAATCGATTTTGTCTTCCGTTGAAAAAAATCAAACGGTTTTGATCGATGAAAATTTATTGGATGAGGTAACTGGATTGGTCGAATGGCCAATCGTTTTAAAGGGCACCTTTAATAAAGATTTTTTATCTGTTCCAAAAGAAGCCTTAATAACAGCAATGAAAACACACCAAAAATGTTTCCCTGTAATGGATGAACAACAACAATTATTGCCCTACTTTATTTTGGTCAGCAATATTATGAGTAAAAATCCAGGCGTGGTTATCAACGGGAATGAACGGGTTATTCGTGCACGCTTATCAGACGCACAATTTTTTTATGAGCAGGACCGAAAATTATCATTAAAAAATCGCTTACCCAAACTCGATAAAATTATTTTTCAAGATCAGCTTGGCACACTGGGCGATAAAACAAATCGCCTCATAAAATTATCCATGATAATCGCGCAAAAAATAGCAACGGATGTAAATACAGTAAAACAAGCGGCGCAATTGTGTAAATGTGATTTAGTGACCGGCATGGTTGGTGAATTTCCAAATTTACAGGGCACTATGGGTTATTATTATGCGCTAAATGATCTTGAACCCGAAGCTGTCGCCATCGCAATACGCGAACACTATTCTCCTAAGTTTGCTGGCGACACATTGCCAGACACGGCACCCGGCTATTGCCTGGCATTGGCTGATCGTGTTGATACCCTAATCGGCATTTTGGGTGTCGGAAAAATACCAACAGGTGACAAGGATCCTTTTGCTTTACGCCGAACGGCCAACGGACTTTTTCGTATTTTAATTGAAAAGGAATGTGATATTGATTTAATGGCGTTATTTTCCGACGCGCAACAATTATTTACAATGCCGCTTTCAAATCAAACGGTTTTAAAAGACGCTTATGATTTCACCATGGCGCGATTAAAATCTTATTACCTTGAGCAAGGTGTTGCTGTTGAGGTTTTTGAAGCTGTCATGGCATGCGCAACCACATCGCTCATTGATTTTGATCGCCGCATGAAGGCCGTTATTCAATTCCAAAAATTACCTGAAGCATCTAGTTTGGCCGCAGCCAATAAACGGGTCAATAATATTTTGAGAAAACAAGAAAGCCAGCAATTTCAATCGATCAATGCCGCGTTATTTGAACTTGATGCGGAACACCATTTAGCGAAAAAATTAGCTGAGCGGGCCTTAATTGTCGATGCGTTATATGAAAATTCAGATTATGAAAAAGCATTAACTGAATTGTCTGTTTTAAAAGAACCAATCGATCAGTTTTTTGAATCCGTTATGATAATGGTCGATGATGATCAGAAAAAACAAAATCGCCTAGCCCTACTTTCCGCTATTCATCGGTTATTTACCAAAGTGGCAGATATTTCTTTGTTGCCATAAAAGCGTGAAAATTCGCAATTCAATTGCGAATTTGCACGGATAATTATTTTTCACGAGGCTTAATGTCAAACACACGCGCAATTTCTGCCGAAATAATAGAACAAGTTTGTTATCAACATATTTCTTTATCAGAAGCTTTTTTAATCCCGGAATTAAAACCAAAAGACGATGATCGCGCCTTTGTAAAAGAAATTTGCTTCGGTACGCTCCGTTACTGGATTCAATTACAGGCGATCCTAAAGGAATTACTGGAAACGCCTTTAAAAAAGGAAGATAAAGACATTGAATGTTTGTTGTGTGTGGGTTTGTATCAATTAATTTATATGCACGTGCCACATTACGCCTTGGTCAATGAGACGGTTACCGCAACAAGAATATTAAAAAAATCATGGGCTTCGGGTTTGGTTAATAAAATTTTGCGAATGGCTATTTCAGCTCAGAGCCCCGAGCGTCAGCGAGCGGAATCTGTAATAACAAAATCCATCACCGCACAGTATTCGCACCCCAACTGGATCATCGACAAAATAAAATCCGCCTGGCCAACACACTGGGAAAACATATTAAACGCCAACAATCAAAAAGCCCCGCTATTTTTACGCGTCAATCAAACTAAAATTCCTTTTAAAGAATATTTAAAAATATTGAATGACCATAAAATTAACCATACTTGTGTCACAGGATTGTCGCACGGTATTCAACTAGAGAACCCGATGCCCGTTGAAAACATCCCTGGCTTTAAAAATGGCCTGTTTTCGGTTCAGGATGCGTCAGGGCAGAAAGTAGTTGCCTATTGCGACATCCACCCTGAGCACCATGTATTAGACGCCTGCGCCGCACCAGGAAGTAAAACAACCCATATTCTAGAAACATGCCCTTCTGTAAAAAAATTAATAGCGCTTGATTTACATAAAAAAAGATTATCGAAGGTCGCAGAAAACATAAAACGCTTACAATTACCCACTGAGAATGTGCAACTAATCGCAGCAAATGCCTGCGACGTGAATGATTGGTGGGACGGCGAGTTATTTGACCGCATATTGCTCGACGCACCCTGCTCTGCCAGCGGTGTCATTCGCAGACACCCTGATATCAAACTATTGCGCAAAAAAACCGACATCAAAAACCTCGCTGAACAACAATTAAAAATGCTTGAAACATTATGGCCGCTGTTAAAAAAATCAGGGAAATTAATTTACAGCACCTGCTCTATTTTTCCTGATGAAAACGAAAACGTCATTGCAAAATTTTTGTCATCTCATCCTGATGCAAACACCAGCCCAATTAATAATCCCTGGGGCGAAAATTTAAAATATGGCCAACAAGTTATCACCGGAACACAAAATCGCGATGGGTTTTATTACTGCGTAATTCAGAAATAGCGCCAGCACTTTCTCGTTTATCCATCTGAAACAAGTGGCGGTCCCCGCGCCGCAGCATCTGAAGCGAGCGGCGATCCCCGCGTCGAACCATCAGAAGCGAGTGCCGATCCCCGCGTCGAACCATCAGAAGCGAGTGGCGGTAGCCCTCGCGCGATCCACACAATAAACCAAAATATCGCATAACCACTTTCATCACCCCCCCCTTTTTTTCTGAACATCAACAAAGCCTACGCATTATCCAAAAAAATAGAAACGCACAACTCTGTGCATAAACTCCGTATAATCTCGGTATAAACCTGTGGGTTTCTCAGACCCCGACTTATCCACAACTTCATCCACCGGATTTGAGCCCACTTTTACCCAGGTTCAATTATTCCCTAACTCATTAATTTAATTTGGTTTTTTAAAGTTATACATAAAAAACGCCCACACTATTACTACTACTATCTTATTTAAATATTAATATTAATAATAAAGAAAAAATTTAAAATAAAATTAAGTGGGGGAATAAAAAACATCAAAAAACCCTTAAAAAACCATCGTTTTTGGTTGAGTAAAATAAAAGTTACACGTATGATGATCAAATCTTTCAATGAGGGCTAAATTGTGATCAAAAAATTCCTACTGCTTATTTCAGTTTGCCTAATCTCAACATGCATCGTTGCTTCACCGCTTTGGCATTGCAGCGCAACGACAACAACCGGCACGCTTGGGCTTGTTTGGAATGAATTTGGAAACACAGAACACGATGCCCGCAACGCCATTGAAAAAGAATGTACAGAACACAACGAACACAAATCTTGCGCCGTCGTTTGTTTCCCGCCAAAACACTACTGGCGCTGCGTTTCGCACGACACGGTTCCCACAACAGATAAATCCAGCTTAAATAAACCCAAACAAGGTGCGTGGTATTGGACATCATCCGAAGGCATCCTAATCGCCATCAACGGCGCGCGTGATGCTTGTCGACACAACAGCCAGTATGGCGGCTGCTATGTTAATCCAAACTCTTGTGCATCGACGGAGCCAATGGAAAACAAAGCGAAAGCCAGCATCCCCACTCCTACTTCAACCCCCATTACAGGAGCAAAATAATGCGCCCTTTTTTCATATTCCGTAATATATTTTTAATTTTTACCGTGGCTGTAGTATCAAGCTGTGCATCAATGGGGTCATATATGACCAACATGTCGAATAAAAATCCTGACGCAGCAAAATCAACCAATACAAATCAAAAGTGTGATAATTGGTGCCACAATGGCTGGTGTTCAACGCATTGCGATGGTGCGAATAGTTCAGGGAATTAAAACCACACAGAACCGCGCGCGTAAGCAAGCGACGAAACCCGCAAAATGATCA
>JAPLRF010000032.1 GCA_026399315.1 Gammaproteobacteria bacterium | reverse complement strand
TCTTGCGTGCTCATTGTCAGTAATCCACCTGTCATTGGTATACCCCTCATCCATGAATGGTCTTTTAAGACTACTCACGTTGAGACCAAAAGGGGACATTTCTAAATTGCTCAAAGCGGACATTACTAAATTGCCCCTACATCTAAAAATTCGTGCTTGACTAATGCAGGTCAAACCTGTTTAATCTACAACTTCTTCAGTGTGGCCTGATAGCTCAGTCGGTAGAGCAGAGGACTGAAAATCCTTGTGTCGCAGGTTCGATTCCCGCTCAGGCCACCATTCAAAATTTATAGCTTACGTGATAAATAACGATCCAGCGCATCAGCAAATAATTTAACGTCCTGTTGACTCTGTGGTTTTGCACCACCCGTATTGACACCTGAACCCCGCAAATCATGCAAAAAGTCTCGCATAGACAATCGCTGTTTAATATTTTCTTTTGTATAAAATTCACCACGGGGATTCAATGCAACGCCATGCTTATCAATCACCCTGTCGGCCAATGGAATATCAGCCGTGATCACCAGATCACCCTCTTCAACATGATCAGCAATATAATGATCTGCTTCATCAGCCCCCTGACGCACACGCACTGTTTTAATCAAGGGCTCGTTTGGCACGGAAATGAACTGATTTGCAACGAACACTAAATGATGATTTGTGCGTAGCGCTGCTTTTATCACTATTTTTTTTGCTGCCTGAGGACAAGCGTCAGCGTCGACAATTATTTTCATTTTTCTCCGATTTGTTTTTTAATCACTCTCAACACCCATTTTTTCCAAAATTCCAGCCAGTACGTCGTAATTTTGGTATTTTAACTTAATCCAGCCTGAACGATTGGCGTTATTTTCCAAAACTACTTCTGCATTAAAGTGGTCTGACGCTTTTTTTTCCAGGCGTCGAATATTGACATCCTTATTCTCAACCGATGTCGGCTGCGTTTTTTGTTGTTGAATCATATTTTCTAAATTGCGGACCGACCATCCTTCATTAATGGTTTTCGTAGCAAATGCAAACTGCAATTCAGTTGACAAGCCCGCTAAAATTTTTCCATGCCCTTCCGTTAATGCCTTATCCATTAATAATTGCTGCACGCGTGCATCTAAATGCAACAAGCGTAAGGTGTTGGTAATTTTTGTACGTGATTGTCCCAAGGCTTTCGCAATAGCATCATGCGTATAATTAAATTCTGCCATTAAGCGTGACAAGGCCATCGCTTCTTCAATGGGATTTAAATCCTCACGTTGAATATTCTCAATCAGCGTGACTTCTGCTGCCTGCAAATCGGTATAAACACGAACGACGCAAGGGACATCTTTTAAACCCACCAATTGCGATGCGCGCCACCGACGCTCGCCCGCAATAATTTCATAACGGTTCGCTGTTATTTCACGCACAATAATCGGTTCGATAATGCCTTGCGAGCGAATTGATTCTGCTAATTCTTGTAATGCACTTTCATTAAAGACACGACGCGGTTGATAACGGCCACGCGACAGACATTCAACAGGGATGTTTTTTAAAATGCTCATGGTCTATCCTTTTTTGATTACGCACAAAAACGTCCAACTATTTCTGCGATGTTTATATTGCATGAAAATTCAAATAAATTCACCAGGTAAAAAAAGAGCATCGTGACAATACAACGAGAGAATCAGCCCTTAACACCCCTGTCGACACACTACGCACAAGTTTATCCACAGGGTCTGTGCATGATTTCTTTTTTTATTTGAAATAATGAAATTTTCAGAATAAATCACCCGCCAAAAAAAACACAAGAGACTAAATTAACGAGGGAATCAGCTTTCAACGTTAATGTCGACACACTACACACAAGTTTATCCACAGCTGTTGTGTATGAAACTGCAAAATTTTTTTATACACATTGTTTGTGGATAACTCTGTGGGTAGTCTGTCTAAAGCACACCTAAATTACTGTAGTTTCGAGACTGTTGTTAATTTGAATATATTTTAAGCACCCATTAACAGATTTAAAATCAACAAGTTACGATCTTTTTAATTTTGCTTGTATTTTAAGCGAAGGAAAAGCTTTGACCAGTTAATAACAAAATTCACCTGTGGGAAACCCTTCGATTGAGTGATAAACTTTGGTATATTTTTGCCATGGACGCACCAATGCCCGCTTCTTTATTTGAAAAACTCAAGCCCAACACGACCATACTTACCGCAAACAGTCGTCTCACGCGATATTTACAACTGAAATTTGATGAATATCAACGCAAACAACATAAAACACAATGGGAAACGCCCCACATCTTACCCATGAGCAGCTGGCTGGATGAACAATTTCACCTAAGCAACATCAAGGGCACACTTTTACTCAATGATTTTCAAGAACAATGCGTTTGGGAAGATATCATTCAAAAGTCCAAACTTGCGCCCGACCTGATGCAACCTGCGCTGATGACCAAGCTCGTCAAACAAGCCTTCGAAACTTTAAACAACTTTGAAGTGCCACTTGAAGCCCTAACGCCCTATAATGAACAAAACGAAGTGCGCTGTCTGATTGAATGGATCACGCAATTCGAAAAGGTGTGCCAGAAAAAAAATTGGCTTAGTCGCTCTGAAGTGCCAAAACGGCTCGCAAGCAAAAACGTAGGATTACCACAAAAAATAATTTTAATTGGGTTTGATGAACAGAACCCCAATTTAAAAACCTTATTATCTCAATTTAAAGAAAAAACAATTATTGAAACGGAAATGCTGTGCGTACAAGACTCAGAAAAAAAGCAAATAATTTTAGACAATCCTGACATTGAATTAGAAACAATGGCAAAATGGGCGAAAGCATTATGGGATATCAATCCCAAAACACAGATTGGTTGCGTCATTCCCGAGCTCGCCAATATTCGCGCAAAGGTGCAACGTGTTTTCACCGAAGTGTTTTGTATCGAACATATTTTACCCGGCATGAAAACAAATCACGCGCCCTTTAACATCTCTGCTGGCACAGCATTGGCACAGCAGCCAATGATCCAAACCGCACTCACATTATTAAACTGGTGTCACACACCCTTACCCATTCAAAATCTATCACCATTATTACAATCACCTTATTTGTGCAGCGATGAGCGTGAAAAGAACCAAGGTGCACAGATTGACGCGCTGCTACGCGATAAAAATTATTTACAAGTCAGCATGGCAGATTTATATTCGGCCATGCCAAGCATCTGGGTTTCACGATGGCGCGGATTTATTGCCTTATATCACGACAATAAACTTTCCGAGTTAATGCCATCCGAGTGGGTAAAACATTTTATCGCCCTATTAAAGTTAATTGGCTGGCCATCAGCACGCACACAAAACAGCATTGAATTTCAAGTATTAGAACGATTCAAAAAAGTATTACTCGAGTTTTCACAGCTTGATTTTTTATTTTCAAAAATTAATTTTAGACGTGCATTACACTTATTGAATTCCTTAACACAGCAAACCTTATTTCAACCCAAAAGTCACCACGAACCGATTCAAATTATGGGCGCGCTAGAAGCCAGTGGCGTTTTATTCGATCATCTCTGGGTCATGGGATTGCACGATGGCATTTGGCCGGCAGGAACAAAACCGCACCCTTTAATTCCCTACGCACTACAACAACAATTTAATATGCCTCACGCTACTGCAAAGCGGGAGCATCAATTTTGCGAACACATGACAAAAAGACTGGAAAGTGCGGCAGAAAAAGTTATTTTTAGCTCACCCGCCAAAGAGGGCGATCAATTATTTTCACCGTCGCAATTAATAAAACACATTACACTTATCACCCAAAATGAATTATTATTATCTAACGAAAGCAATTACAGTGAAACGCTGTTTAATTCAAAAAATATTGAAATAATAGAAGATAACAAAGCACCTGAAATAATGGAATTTTCAAATGTCCACGGCGGCAGCAGCATTTTAAAATTACAAGCACTTTGTCCTTTTCGAGCGTTTACCGCTATTCGATTAAAAGCAAAGGCTTTAAATTATCCTGTCATTGGCATTCCCGCAGTTAAAAAAGGCATTTTAATTCACCAACTGTTATTTGAAATATGGGGTGAAATACAAGATCAAAAAGCATTACTGGCCTTAACAGATGAATCATTGGACATGCTAATTGAAAAATACAGCGACAAAGCATTAACACAAATGCCTGATCAGCCGTATCAAGACTATTTTTATTCGGTTGAGAAAAAACGATTAAAAATATTGATTAGAGATTGGTTGCTGTTTGAAAAAACACGTCCTTATTTTCGCGTTATTGAACGTGAAGCAAGCTGTCATTTATCCATCAACAAATTACCCTTGAAAATTCGCCTTGATCGCGTTGATCAATTGAATGATGGCTCTTTATTTTTAATTGATTATAAAACTGGCGTTAACACGATTACCGGTTGGTTTCAGGAGCGATTATCGGACCCGCAATTACCAATTTACGCTGTATTTCAAGATAACATAACAAGTAAATATGCCGGCATCGCTTTTGCCGAAATTCGCAATGGTGACATGAAATACAAAGGCGTTATTCATGAAAATCACTTACAAGCTGCTGATAAATTTTCAGGTTTAATGCCTATTGGTAAAATTAAAAATGAACTCGATATTTTTTCATGGGACGCATTAATGATGAGCTGGAAAAAATCACTGGAAAAATTATCAGATGATTTTTGTGACGGCGTTGCTATAGTGGATCCCCTTAAAAAGGAAGTGTGTTTGACATGTGATTTGAAGCCGGTTTGTCGGTTTAGAAACTAAGATTGGACAATGATGCGAATGTTACGGGTGATAGGAGAGAAACGTGATTGGCATGGATGCCAATCACCGAGCCCTCAAGGATGAGTTTACGGCATCTTCTCGAATATCGCCCTGACACGAACACTTAGCGAACGGAAACAAAGCAATAAGGAATTATGAATGTGCTACGGCTGATTGATCGGGGGATATTCGGAAAGTGATCTGAGATCAGGGATCGGTGTCAGCATGCGAACACCGATCCCTGACACCAGATCCCTGATAACTTCTTGCAACAGCAATAATATTAGCAGCACCATGAAAAATAGAGCGGATACTGATTTTGTATTCTAAATATAACGAGACAGAAATGACACCCACAATTCAAGACGCGCACATCCGCCAACAAGCACTGGATCCCACGCAATCCTTTATTGTCCAAGCCCCCGCAGGTTCCGGAAAAACGGAACTATTAACCCAGCGCTATTTGGTTTTATTATCGCACGCAGAAAAAGCGCCTGAAGAAATTATCGCCATTACTTTTACGCGTAAATCCGCAGCTGAAATGCGTGTACGCATTCTACACGCCTTAGAATATGGCAAAGAACCCGAACCCGATAAAAACAATTATCGTCATATTACCTGGCAGCTTGCCAATAACGTATTAAAAAAAGACCATGCCTTAAATTGGAATTTAATTCAAAATCCCAATCGATTGCGCATTTTAACAATCGATGCTTTATCGGCCTTTTTATGCAGACAAACACCGATGTTAACGAATTTTGGCGGGTCACCTTCCGTCTGCGAAAATGCAAGCGCCTTGTATGAATTGGCTGCCACGCGATTGTTAATTCACATTACTGAAAATAAAGAATGGCAACCCCATTTAGATTACCTGCTATTACATTTAGACAACAATGTCAGCAATTTAGAAAGTTTATTTTCTGATTTATTAAATCACCGTGATCAATGGTTGCCTCATATTATGTATTGCTATACGCATAAAAACATATTACGTGACATGCTTGAAAGTAGCTTAAAACGCATTAGAAAGGAAAAAATAGTCGCCGCTTCTAAAAGCATTCCAAATCAAGCAAAACAAATTATTATTATGCTGGCACGCCATGCAGGTGATTATTTTGAAAAAAATAATGCTGAGCATCCTATTGCTGCGTGCGCTAATTTTATTGTTGAAGAAAAACCAGCCCTGTCATCATTTTCATTATGGTCTGGATTGGCCAATTTACTATTAACACAAACAGGCGAATGGCGAAAAAGCATTGATATTCGAAATGGATTCGGACCAAAAGATCCAAACAAAACACTTATGCTAGCGCTATTAACTGAATTACAAGAACATCCTAACTTTAAGGCCAGTTTAAATGATATTTTGATCGCACCGCCTGCTGATTATTCGGAATCACAATGGGAGGCGATCAAAGCATTAACGCAATTATTACCCTTACTCAGCGCACAACTGAATTTGGTTTTCCAAGAAAAAGGACAGATTGACTTTGTAGAATTGAATGCCGCTGCATTAAAAGCCTTGGGCAATGATGAAGCACCAACAGATTTAGCATTGTATTTAGATTATCAAATACGCCATTTGTTGATTGATGAATTTCAAGATACCTCCGTAACACACTTACATTTACTAGAAAAAATAACAGCTGGTTGGGAGCCAAATGATGGTCGAACATTGTTTTTGGTGGGCGACCCAATGCAATCAATATATCGTTTCCGTAACGCTGAGGTTGGGTTATTTTTACGGGCGCAACAACAAGGTCTTGGCAATATATTTTTAACACCTTTAACCTTAAGCATGAATTTTCGCTCACAGGGAAATTTAGTCAATTGGTTTAATAACACGTTTTCAACTGTTTTTCCGGCAATATCCGACATTACAACAGGGCGCGTTCCCTACACTCACGCCATTGCTGCTAAAAGTCCAGACGACAACGCTGTACATTTTTATCCTATCATCACAGATAATGATCAGGCCGAAGCAGAATTATTAATTAGCAAAATAATACTGACACAAGAAAAAAACATAACAGAATCCATTGCCATTTTAGTTCGATCTCGTGCTCAGTTAATTCCAATTATTAATTTATTACACGAAAATAAATTATTATTTCAAGCAATAGATATCGAACCGCTTTCCAACAGGGCTGAAATTCAAGATCTATTATCACTGACACGCGCCTTGCTTCATCGTGCAGACCGCATTGCCTGGTTAGCCGTTTTACGCTCCCCTTTTTGCGGAGTAACATTATCTGATTTAGAATCAATCGCCAATTTCCCAGAGACAAAAACTATTTATGAAGCACTAATTCAGTGCGAAAAAAACACCGCGCTTTCAAATGACGGCTTAATTCGTCTAAAGAAATTAAAAATTTGTTTACAGCACGCTTTTAATTCGCAATATCAGCTTTCATTATCACAATGGATTGAAGGTGTTTGGATCGGTTTAGGCGGCCCTGCCTGCTTATTAAATCCAGATGAATTAAATAATACGCGATCATTTTTTGACTTGCTATCAAAATTGGAAAATGAATCTCCTATTATTGCAATCGAGCAATTAATTCAACAGTGTGAAAAACTGTACGCGAACGCACGAAATTCAGAAAAAAACGTTATTCAAATTTTAACAATTCATAAATCAAAAGGATTGGAATTTGATCATGTCTTTATTCCCGGTTTGCAACGTCAAACGCCACCCGATCGACAAAAACTATTTCGCTGGCTTGATCGCCCCAATGAATTAGGCGGCGATGATTTAATTATTGCGCCTGTTAAATCTATCACGCATCAATCTGATTCTGTTTATGATTATTTAAAATTTGTTGAGAAGGGAAAACAGGACAACGAAATTACCCGCTTATTATATGTTGCCGCTACGCGCGCTAAAAAAAGTTTGCATGTGTTTTCATTATTGGAATCATCTGACGCATTACCAAAACAAGGCAGTTTTCTCCATAAATTATGGCCCGTTTTCGAATCACACTGCACATCACTTCCGATTACAACAGCACGGAAAACTGATATTGCGTCAACCGAGAAATTATTGTTATCACGATTACCTTCTGAATTTAAATTACTTTCTCACGCTACTGAATTAAGTGAGCAAGCCGCCGTTAATATCGATATTAATCTTCATTCAAAAACAGCGCGTATTGTTGGGACAGTTATTCATGAAGCATTACAGAAAATTGCAGAGGGGAATAAGAATGCGTTCTCATCGCTACAATGTCAAAGCCGTTTGTTTTCACTGGGTGTTTTACAAAATGAAATTGCTGACTGTATTGATACAGTTAACACAGCAATAGAAAAAACAATGGCTGATGCTCGAGGACAGTGGATACTATCCAGCGACCATACAGACGCAAAATGCGAACTGGCATTGACACACGTAATAGATTCGGAAATTCAGCATGTCATTATTGATCGAGCTTTTGTTGATGAGAATAAAACGCGCTGGATAATAGACTATAAAACAGCGCAAGCAAAAGAAAATGAAAGCATGATTGTTTTTCTAGAAAGACAAAAATCGGAATATCGAAATCAATTAGACAATTATGCCTCCATTATTGCAGCAAGGGAAAGCAACCCGATTAAGCTCGGGCTTTATTTCCCTTTGTGCGGAAAATGGATCGAATGGGATTATAAAATATAATTAAATCCAATGGTCGTATTCAATTCACCGTTTGAATTATTATTTTGTATGTCGGCAACATAAACTGTATCTAAACGTATGCCTGAGTGTTTTGTAAATTGCATTAAAAAATCAAGCCCAACAGCAGGATCAATTTTCGTATTTTGACTGAGTGGATAATACGTTGTGCCTGCGCGGTTATTAAACGTATAGTAAAATTCAGATATCATCGCACCCAACTTAGCGCCAACTTGAAACTGCTCGTCAGGATCGAATACGTATAACATATCCCCTAATAAACCAGTCATTTTAACGTTTGCATCTAATGTTGCAGCACCGTTGTGGCTTATTGTTGTTTCTGAAAATTGCTGTATATAACCAACCTGTAAATCAATATGGCGAGTGCATTCTTTACCTGCGGCCACTTCAATCGCATTAAAAGAACTGGGTAATGCGGTCTTTGGAAAATAAGTCGTTGAGCCACCTGATCCATTGGTGATTGTTTTTGCGTTATTCGTTAAGAAACGATAGGTATACATGTAGCCGCCATAAAAATAAAAACTATGACCGTTACGAGCAAACTCAGAATCTTGATCATCTACCTTGAAATTGGGCTGTAACGAATAACCACTCAAATCTTCTTTGGTGTAATCGTAACCACCATTTTCTGCTAAAGCCAACGAAGTTGATAACGATAATATAACGACTGCCGAACACTGAATCAATCGACGCACGATGCTCTCCTTGTGTGAAATTCCCTTACCGACACATTATACCGTTGACCAATTCAGATGCGAAGTGAAATCGTAGCATAATCAATGCGTCCACAAACGCTTTGGCATCATGCAATGCACCGTCTTATCGCCTGAAACATATTTTTCAATGCGGCAATCCAAGGCAAAACTCGATAACATGTAAGCATCAACCGCATCCATTTTCTTTTCTTTTTCTAATTTTTTAATCATTGCCATCGAAGCGGTTTTCATCGCTTCTTCTAAATCGGCATTCTTTCCCACCGTCACAAATTCACTTTGCGTATCTGCTGTCGGCAGCGGAAACACACCGACATTTGATTTTTTAGGTACCATACAATAGACACCTTGCAATTCATCAACCACTTCAGAAATTGGACAATTCCAGGTAGAAAACAATATTTTTTCCGCTTCTGTTTTAGATACTTTACGCTGATCGACGATTAACTTAATCGCTTCACTTTTAGCAATGCTCAAAGCTTTGTTGATATCCTTATCGTAACCGACTGCTATCCAATCTGTTTTTGTTTCTGCACGAGGCCACGTCAAGGCCTTATGTTTAACGAGTTCAACGGTGATACTGAATTCAGCAAAAGCAGTTTCAATTGCGGTTAAATCAATTTCGCCATTGCCCTGCCCCGCATGCGAATCACCGGTCCACAACAAAGCCCCTTTTTTGAAAACAGGTAAATACAAAGTCGTTCCTTGTGTTAATTCGCGTAAATCCATATTGCCGCCAAAGGGTCCTGGCGGAATTGAATTGAAGCTACCACTCTCTGCTCGGGCAACTGCAACGACACCCGGAAACGGCGCCAGTGGCACAACAATCCCAGGCGCGAATTGCATCTGCATTTTTTTAACATCTAAATAGAAATATCTCACTAGGCCATTGGGAAATTGCTTTGGAAACAAACCCTTTCCAGGAACAATGTCATTTGATGCATAAGGTCGAGGAATAATTTTATTGAAATGAATTTTTAACACATCGCCCGGTTCTGCGTCATTGATATAAATCGGACCTGTTAGCGTATGAGGACCTCGGCCAGGTATGGCATTATTCATTTTAATGATTTGCGCAATATTTGCGCCGCCCGGCACAACCATATTATCTGCCGCGGCCATGGTTTCAATAACAACCGTGTCGCCCGAATTAATTGTTAAAACGGGTGCATGAGCGCTATCAAAAACACCCCATTGGGTTGTAGCTGGTGTCGCAGGCAAAATATAAGTATGCGCTAGCTGCGCATGTGATTGCTTTGGCGCGAGCATACTGGCTTGATTGGGTGGCGTTGCAAGGTATGGTAAGCACGGCGTTGCTGCAGGCTCTGCAAACGTTCCGCCGGCAATTGCCAAGCATAAAGCAGCGGTAAACAATAAAATGGGGTGACGTGATTTTGATGGCATTGCCTTCCTCCTTGAATAACAGCGCAAATATAGATTAGAGCAATATTAGAAGATATACAATTGCGAAGTGTGCTACAGTAGTCAAAATAATTTCACTTTAAATAAATACCATGCCAACCGATATCTCTCATAAACTCATCGTCGCCATTTCATCGCGCGCTTTATTCGATCTGGATGAAAGCAATGCCGTTTATGAAAAAGAAGGCGTTGAAAAATACGCGCAATATCAAATCGCACATGAAAACGATATTCTAAAACCCGGCCCCGCCTTTCCCCTTGTGCAAAAATTATTGCATTTAAATAAGCTCGGTGATTTTGTTGAAATTATTTTATTATCAAAAAATAGTGCTGACACCGGCTTGCGCATATTCAACAGCATTGCCCACTACCAATTAAACATTACCCGCGCAGCTTTTACGAGCGGCGAAAGCACATTCAATTACGCACAAGCCTTCCATTCTCATTTGTTTTTATCGATGAATTCAAACGACGTTAAAAATGCATTATGTGCGGGTTGTGCGGCTGCAGAAATTTTTCCATCGACGATAAAAGAAAACAATACCGGCGAATTACGCATTGCATTTGATGGCGATGCTGTTTTATTTTCCAATGACTCTGAAAAAATATTTCAACGCGATGGCATAGATGCATTCACCAAACACGAAGTCGATGGCGCAAAAAACCCATTGCCTGGCGGACCATTCAAAGGCTTTTTAAAAGCATTACAACACCTACAACAACAATTTCCGATTGATGAATGCCCTGTTCGCACAGCACTGGTCACCGCACGTCAAGCACCCACGCACGAACGCGTCATTCTGACACTCCGCGCATGGGGAATTCGCATTGATGAAGCTTTATTTCTAGGAGGATTATCAAAAGGCGAATTTTTAAAAGCGTTTCAAGCGGATATTTTTTTTGATGATCAACCGATTCATTGTGAATCGGCTGCGAAACATGTGACTACTGCGCACGTGCCGAATAATTAAGGTTTAATCGTTTTTTGAATATAGTTTTTAATATAGTCAAATGTGCTTTGTAATTTTTTACCTTGTTCGTACGCAGCATTTAGCAGGCTAGCGTTTAATTTTGGATTGTCGGGGTAGTCATGCGTAAAGCTATTGCGCACTTTGCGAAACGCACTCCAGTCATCAGCGGACGGGATTGCAAGCATTTTTTCAAGTCGATTGAGTTTATCTATGAAAGTAAGATATACACCCGGCTCTTCCGTTAGTTCTAAAATCATTGGTAACACTTTTACACCAAGGATATCTTGTAACTTTCCAAAACGCGTTGAAAACATATCCAATATAGCCACTTCCTCATCGCTTAGTTTTTCAAAACGCTCTGCGGTTAACGGCATGAAACTCGCCATTTTTTTTATTGCCCAACTTAATCGTTTATTGTGCCGTTCGGCTATTGCAACACAGGATTCAATATTATCATTCATGTCAATTCTCACCCCCGTTTCTTTGGCTATTTTTGCAATTGCTAAATCTGGTGTTTCACTCGGCTGGTAAAGTACAAAATCAATTTGCTGCTCACCAATTCTTTTTTCTAAGGCTATTAAAAATGCCGATTTTTTTTTAATTAGCGCTGCTGGATCACCATCCATTTCGCATAACAAGTCAATATCACCGCCGCGTGCATTGGGGTTAACCCGAGAACCAAATAAATATAATTTTCCACGAGGGAAATGCCGCTGGAATAATTCAACAATCGCTTGTCGTGTTTCTTCTGATAAACGCATCAGTCGCCATCACAGGTTATGCATGAATTCCGATAATATCACATGAATCAAGGCTTGGCGAAACTGGTTTCAACTACCCGCGCCAGGGACGCCGCAAGTTCCCGCGCTTGTGTTTCATTATCACACTCCACCATAACCCTAACACAGGATTCCGTGCCAGAGGCACGCAATAGCACACGACCAGAATCCTTTAATGTTGCTTTTGCAGCGCTAACCGCATCCAGAATTTCCGGCATTGACGAAAATGTATTCGGATTTTTAACGGGGATATTCATTAAAATTTGCGGACGTTTAAACATCACCTGCTTTAATTCATAAAGTGATTTGTTGGTTTGTTGCATAATACGCAGCACCTGTAAGGCCGTCATAATGCCATCGCCGGTCGTACCGTAATCTAAATTGATAATGTGGCCAGAGCCTTCACCACCCAAACGCCATTTATTTTCTTGCAATTTTTCTAACACATAACGATCTCCAACCGACACACGCTCAAATTGAATATGATGCGCTTTCAATGCTTTTTCTAAGCCTAAATTACTCATCAAAGTGCCAACTACCGCAGCATGTTTTTCAGTGTCATGCACAGCGAGAATACATAAAATTTCATCGCCATCAACCATTTCACCTTTATGATCAATCATAATCAATCGATCGCCATCACCGTCAAAGGCCAAGCCACAATCAGCTTGGTTTTCTAATACGCATACACGCAAACTGTCAACCGACGTTGCACCGCAATGATCATTAATATTAATACCGGTCGGTTGCGCATGAATCACAGTAATTTCTGCACCTAAGTCAGAAAATACTTTGGGTGCGCAATTGAATGTGGCGCCATTGGCGCAATCGAGAATAATTTTATATGAATTTAATTTAACATCTGAAAATAATGCGATGGCGTGCAAAACATACTGCGAAAGCGCATCTGAAATAACATCAACTTTCCCCGCAATCGCTTCAAGCAATTGCGATTCCATTTTTTCTTCAATCCGTTGTTCCCATTCATCCGACAATTTTAATCCATTTTGACCGATTATTTTTACGCCATTATCTTCATAAGGATTGTGTGAAGCGCTGATGACAATCCCTGCGGAGGCATTTAATTTTTTCGTGAAATAAGCAATTCCGGGTGTTGGTAAAACACCTAATAAAGAAACATCAATACCCGCAGATAATAATCCTGCCTGCAAAGCAGACTGTAATTCTTCACATGAAATTCGCGTATCGCAGCCCATTACAACATGCGATTTTGTGCTTGATTCTTCTTTTAATACTGCACCAATCGCGTAACCTAATTTTGTCATCATAGCGATATTAATCACTGATCCGCCGACGCGTCCACGCATGCCATCGGTACCGAAATATTTTCTTTGTGTCATTTTATTCCTTAATTACTAACATTCAAATGAACAACAGGTTGCCAGAAAGCATCCGTATTGACAAGCCCGCAAGATTTCTCGCAGTCACTAACATTGACGCTTTTGTATTAATTTATCGATGCACTGCCTGTTCTTGTTAACACCTTCATCGCATCAACAGTTTCCCTTACATCGTGCACGCGAATGATTGATGCGCCATTTTGTGCCGCAATGACAGCGGCTGCGATACTGGCTGATAATCGATCTTCCGCTTTAGCTTGAATTCCTGAAAACATCGATTTTCGAGATAAACCCACCAAAATAGGGAATTCTAAATCAGTCAATTCTTTGAGATGCGCTAATAAATAAAAATTCTCGTCTGGAGATTTTCCAAAATTGCCACCGCCGAAACCAGGGTCGATAATAATATTTTCTTTTTTTAAGCCAGCAAAAAGACACCGCTGCGCATGATTTTGTAAGTCAAATTTTATCTTTTCTAGTAACTGATTGTGATCAGGGATCAGAGGTCGGGGATCTGTATTTACCCCCATCCAATGCATCAAACAAACAGGCACATTTAACGCTACAGCCGTGCTGAGTGCATTTTCTTCGGTTAAGGCGCGTTGATCATTAATCATTTTTGCACCGGCATTCACCGATTCATACATGACCTGCGCACGACAGGTATCGACAGAAATAGTGATATCAATTTTTTTTGATAGTTGTTCGATAAAGGGAATCAATAAATCAAGCTCAGCTTGTTCCGTGGGAGTTTGTGATTCTAGATTGATTTTTGGATTGGTGGCGATGGCGCCGACATCAATAATGGATGCGCCGTCGATCGCCATTTGTTCGGCTTTTTTTAGGGCGTTTGAATAGTTTAGAGATTGAAAAAAAGAGTCCGGGGAAAGGTTGATGATACCCATTATGGAAAGTGATTTATTGATTGCCATGGTTCCGCTCGCTAACGCTCGGGGCTCTGAGGCTTGCCTCAAGTCTCAGCGCTATTCAGCCGGAACCGATTTTGCACTCAATGCTTCATCCCACCCCTCAGGCGCACTTGGTTCTTTTCCATCCATAATTTCTTTGAGTTGCGTACTGTCGATTGTTTCATACTTTATCAGTGCCGCTGCCATCACATGTAACTGATCGCTGTGTTTTTTCAAAACTGATTTAGCTGTTTCATAAGCGTTATCAATAATTTTCCGTACTTCCGCGTCAATTTGCTTGTTTGTTTCGTCCGATACCAAGCGGCTTTGTGTCATTGAACGACCCAAAAATACTTCGCCCTGTTCTTCGCCATAAGTAAGTGGGCCCATCGCATCAGACAATCCCCATTTCGTTACCATGTTGCGCGCGATTTCAGTAGCGCGTTCAATGTCGTTTGACGCACCCGTTGTAACAGCATCAGAACCGAAAATTAATTCTTCAGCACAGCGACCGCCAAATAAAGCCGATAATTGGCACATTAAGCGACGTTTGGAATAGCTGTAGCGATCCGCTTCTGGCAAGAACATCGTCACACCCAATGCTCTGCCGCGTGGAATAATCGTAACCTTATAAACGGGATCATGTTCTGGCATATATAAACCGACAACCGCATGACCAGATTCGTGATAAGCCGTTAATTTTTTCTCGTCATCGCTCATCACCATTGAACGACGCTCTGCGCCCATAATTAATTTGTCTTTTGCTTTTTCCAAATCACTCATCTGAACTGTTTTTTTGTTTTCGCGCGCTGCAAATAATGCAGCTTCATTCACTAAATTGGCTAAATCAGCACCAGAAAATCCAGGTGTACCGCGCGCAATCACGGCGGCATTGGCATCTGAATCCAGCGGCACTTTTTGCATATGTACCGCCAAAATAGCTTCACGACCTTTAACATCAGGTAAAGGGACAACCACTTGGCGATCAAAGCGACCCGGGCGCAATAAAGCAGGGTCTAAAACATCAGGGCGATTGGTTGCGGCCATGACGATAATGCCTTCTTTTCCTTCGAAGCCATCCATCTCAACCAGCAGTTGATTTAATGTTTGCTCGCGCTCATCATGACCGCCGCCTAATCCAGCGCCGCGATGACGACCCACCGCATCAATTTCATCGATGAAAATAATGCAAGGCGCTTGTTTTTTGGCTTGATCAAACATATCCCTAACGCGCGATGCACCAACACCCACAAACATTTCAACAAAGTCGGAACCGGAAATCGTAAAGAACGGTACTTTTGCTTCGCCGGCCACTGCTTTGGCCAACATAGTTTTACCTGTGCCAGGCGAACCCACCAATAAAACACCGCAAGGCATTTTGCCACCGAGTTTTTGAAATTTATTTGGGTCTCTTAAAAAATCGACCATCTCTTCTAATTCTTGTTTGGCTTCATCAACACCTGCAACATCTTTAAAAGTGACTTTTACTTGATCCTGCCCCAGTAAACGCGCTTTACTACGCCCAAATGACATCGGGCCGCCCTTGCCGCCGCCTTGCATTTGACGCATAAAGAAAATCCACACGCCAATTAACAATAAAAATGGCGCCCAACTAATTAATATTTGGGTTAATAAACTGCGTTGCTTAGGGGCTTCACCTTCCACGCTGACTTTTTGCTTGATCAAGGTGTTCAATAAACTTTGATCCGGCAATGGCATGTAGGTTTCAAATTGTTTTGCATCTTTGGTTTTGCCAGTAATAATGTTGTTTTGAACGACAACACTACTGATCTTATTTTCTTGAACAGACTGTAAGAATTCAGAATAGGTATATTGCGCAACATTCGGTTCTTGCGGGCCAAAATTACTGAAAATCGCAATTAGAACGACAGCGATAATTAGCCACAAAAACAAATTTTTTAACATGCTGTTCAAAATAGAATCCTCACGGGGGAATTGGAATAGATTTAATTATACCTATTCCAACACAAGATGCTAACGAAATCCCATTGCTAATATATAAATCTCGGTAGATTCTGAGCGCGACGCTTCTGGCTTTCGATATTTTACTTGAGAAAATCGAATTTTCACTTCTTTTAAATATTCCTCAAGGCCCGCACCTTGAAATGCTTTAAATAAAAAAGTACCACCTGGTTTTAATGTGTGTTGCACGCAATCCTGTGCCAATTCCAATAAATGAATACTGCGCGGTAAATCAATTGAACGCTGCCCGCTGAGATTAGGCGCCATATCAGAAATAATCACATCGGCTTTTTCACCCCCTAATGAGAGATTAAGTTGATCCATCGTAATTTGATCGTTAAAATCCCCCTGAATAAAAACCACGTCAGGCACACCATCCATTGGCAATAAATCAATTGCGATCACTTTCCCCCGTTGCCCAACACATTTTCTTGCCACTTGTGACCAACCACCCGGCGCTGAACCCAAATCAATCACGGTCATGCCCGGTTTAAATATTTTGTCTTTTTCCTGAATACCCAGCAATTTAAAGGCAGCCCGCGATGCATACCCTAATCGCTGAGCTTCTTTAACATAAGGATCATTGAGATGGCGATGAATCCAACTTCCGTTTTTTATTTTTGGCAAGCGCTTGTGTTCCTTAAAAATTTACCAGTTGATGGGTTTGCTTACATCTGATCCAGGGATATTATTAGGTAATTGTGAATTAATAAGGACGGTAGATCTGATGTGTTTCACAAAATCAGCATATTCACATAACTGTCTTGATGGCTTTCTTTTTGGATTTGTATCTGCGAAAATAAGTCCAATATTTTTTTTGTGTTGTGTCTTAACCAATTTCATTGCTTCCACCAAATCACTATCGTTAGACACTAGGACGGCGCAATCATAATTATCCAACCACCCATCATTTAAAAAATGCAAAGCCAAATTGACATCCGATCCCTTTTCTTCTGTTTTAAAAATATCAATAAATTCAGGCGGTGGTTTAGCTACTTTTGCTTTTATGGTATGCGTTAAATAATGTCCGTATTGAATTTCAACTTCTGGAATATATGATTCAAGGGCTTGTAGGTAATATTTTTGATGTAAGCGTGAGCGTTCATCACCAGATCGATTTGCTACGAGTGCCGTGTAATATTTAATTTTTACAATTTGATGGGAATCATTTAACAACTTTGAAAAAAGACTTTTAAGATCCAACCAGCGATAGGGAGATTTTTTAAGACAACCATAATATAAATTGAAGCCGTCGACATAAAGAATCGTGCGTTGAACTTTCATAGAAAATTAACTCTTAGAAAAAACAAGGGCCACCAAAGTGGCCCTGCGCCCTGCGGGACAAGTCGCCAGGGGAAGTAGTTCTTGTATTCTACCAAAACATCGGTTTTTGTCAAGCAAAATTATAGAAATTTCAAAACACTAGAAGCGATTATTGTGTAATTTTCATATTCTTGAGAATAAAAAACCCGGCTGTTCTGACTAACCGGGCCAAGAAGGCGAACTATCTTAGGGTAATGCAAGTAAATTTAGTTCGTCATAATTTTCGCATGAACATTGTCTATATCAACAGCGGGTTTCTCAACGCAAACAACAGAATAACTGCCCTGGCCAAAACAATTTTGATCAGAAGAAGACATTTTTTGTGGTCTTGCTACTACAGTCGAACCGCCAGAAATGAAAACATAATTCTGACCTTTATCGGGATTTCCTGCACCTAAAGCAACGCCCGCTTCTTTTCCTTGATTAACGACGTTAAATGTAAGATTGGTGATACCAATTGGAAGTGAGTTGATCGTCAATTGCGTTGGTGTTAGATTGGTTATTCCGGGATAAACAACAAGATTTGTGATAGCCGCACCCGATTGGTTATCGATTGTGAAGTGAATGGCTTTAATTGGCATTGAAGCTGCTACAGCAAAAGTGGATGTAAACGCTAATAACAAACTAGAAGCGAGGAAAAATATTTTTCTCATAGTAATCTCCAGTTTATATATTTAAAAAGGGTGTTACCATTTTACCCCCCCCCCTCTGCATACAATACAAGCATAATCCGCAGGCACTGCAAAATCACAACATTCCCAGCTCTAATTTGGCAGTATCGCTCATCATGCTTTGTTCCCAGGCAGGTTCAAAAACAATTTCAATTTCTGTTTTTTTAACGCCAGGGATAGACAATATTCTTTGTTTGGCATCATGCGCAATCACAGGGCCCATCCCACAACCGGGCGCTGTTAATGTCATCACGACATTCACAATATAACCTGTGTTATCGGTGATATCGGGCGTAACAGTACAATGATACACGAGTCCAAGGTCAACAATATTCACGGGGATTTCAGGATCATAAACGCCTTTTAATTGGTGCCACACTTTGTCTTCAATCGTTGCGTCTTCCGGTAATTCAGATAAGGGGTTCGTGGGTGTTTTACCTAAGGCATCCGCATCTTTTCCATCGATACGCGCTAAATTACCGTAAACCGCAACGGTATAGCTATTGCCTAACGATTGCGTGATTTGCACCTCAGTGCCTTCATGCAACATAATACGCGCACCAGAAGGCACTAATAATGCTGTGCATTCACGGTTGAGAATAATGATTTGTTTTTCTGTCACAGCCGTACTCACTTAGTCACCTTTAAATTAAAGCTCTCGCCGCAGCCACATAAACTATCGGCTTGCGGATTATGGTATTCCAATTGATAAACACCCAATCCTTTTTTAACATAATCAATTTCGGTGCCTTTTAATATGTCAGCACTGTCTGCATCAATATAAATCAATAAATCTGACAATTGAATTTCAACATCAGTTTCTTTTTTTTTATTTTCTACGATTTCTGGAACATACATATAACCCGAGCAGCCGGTTTGTTTAACAGCCAAACGAAAAGCAGCATTGTTAGTTTTCAGCATGGTTTTAATATGGTCTTTTGCTGCTGTTGTTAATGTAATCATTGCGTATCTCCACTCGCTAACGCTCTGGGCTCTGAGCTATCTATTGCTTCCAACATCGTTTGCCACGCGAGTGTTGCACACTTTACGCGCGCAGGATATTCACACACGCCTTTTAATACTGCTAATTTACCCAATAAATTTATTTGTGATTCATCACCCGTTGTTACGAGCAAATGAAAAGCATCAAATATATTTTTCGCCTCATCCCTTGTTTTACCTTTTAGTGCTTCCGTCATTAATGATGCCGACGAAATCGATATCGCACAACCAGCCCCCTGGAAACTCGCATCAACAATTTTGTTATTTTCCATTTTTAAAAATAAAGTCAAACGGTCACCACAGAGGGGATTAAACCCGACTTTATGCACAGTTGCATTATCCATCGCTTTAAAGTTACGAGGATCGCGACCGTGATCAACAATCAATTCTTGGTATAATTCTCGCAAATCAGACATAAAATATCTTCCTCACGTTTTTTAAAGCATCAACCAGCAGATCAATATCCGATAATTCATTATACAAACCAAAAGAAACACGCGTTAAGGCTGGCACATCTAAATAATCCATCAAGGGCATCGCACAATGATGCCCTGCTCTAACTGCAATATTAGATTGATCTAAAATGGTGGCAATATCGTGCGGGTGCGCATAATCCAACGTAAATGAAATCACGCCCGATTTGCTTTTGGATGTGCCATATATTTTCAGCCCATCTACTTTTTCTAATTGCGCAGTTGCGTAGTTTAGTAACTTCTTTTCATGCGTTTGAATGCAGTCAATGGCATTAGCAGTCGCACACCGATCCCCGACCTCTGATCCCTGGCACAAATAATCAATCGCTGCGCCAAATCCAATCACACCCGCAATATTAGGCGTTCCGGGTTCTAATTTATAAGGCAACACATTAAATTCTGTTTTTTCAAAAGTGACCTGACGAATCATATTGCCACCCGTTTGGTAAGGTGACATCGCCTCTAAATATTTTTCCTTACCGTATAAAACACCAACACCGGTTGGGCCATAACATTTATGCGCGGAAAAAACGTAAAAATCACAGTCTAAATCTTGCATATCAAGCGGTAAATGTCCGATTGCTTGAGCGCCGTCCAATAAAACAGGAATATTTTTTTCATGCGCCAATGCAATCATTTTTTCGACAGGATTAATGGTGCCCAATACATTTGAAACGTGAATGATTGAAAGTAATTTTATTTTATCGGATAGTAATTTTTCATATGCAGCAAAATCGATTTCGCCAGCGCCATTCAAGGGGATAACGTTTAATTCAGCACCTGTTTTCTCGCATAATTGTTGCCATGGCACAATATTAGCATGATGCTCCATGGCTGAAATAAGAATAGCATCGCCCGCTTTAATATTCAACAAGCCAAAAGAGTGAGCGACTAAGTTAATCGATTCTGTTGTGCCCTTCGTGAAAATAATTTCATGTGCGTGTTTTGCATTAACAAATTGTCGTACTTTTTCACGAACACCTTCATAAGAAGACGTCGCATTTTCACTCAGCCGATAAATGCCGCGATGCACATTGGCATAATTTTTTTCGTAGAAATGCATTTCTGCATTAATCACACACTGTGGCTTTTGCGATGTGGATGCGCTGTCCAGGTAAATTAAATCAGGGTTGTTTTTAAAAATAGGGAAATCGTCTTTACGCATCGAACCCCCTTTTCAAAAAAGGCGTAGAATCCAATATCTCATTCACAAACCCTTCGATTAATAATTCACGCGCCTCATTTTCTGAAATACCGCGCGAGCGTAAATAAAATATCGCTTCATTATCCAAACATCCGACCGTTGCGCCATGCGAACATTTGACATCATTGGCGTCGATTTCTAAAAAAGGTCGCGTACTGACTTCGGCATCTTTCGATAGTAATAAATTTTTATTCGTCAAATGCGCTTCTGTTTTTTGAGCATCAGGCGCTACAATAATTTTTCCTTCAAAAGCGACTTTTGCAGAATCATACATGACTCCCTTCCACAATTGACGGCTGACGCAGTTTGCTACAGCGTGATTCATGACTGTTTTAATATTAAATGAATGCGTATTGCGCGCTTGATACAAACCGAAAATTGATACTTCGGCATTTTGCTCTGTGAAATTCACCTGGATATTTTGCGCTATTGATTCTTCAGCGTTATTAATAAAGTATAAGACTATTTTGCTATTTTGGCTTGGTGTAATGATAATATTTTCATCATCAAGAATGATTTCATTGGAAAAATCACTGGACGAATGTAATACGCCATTCTGAATGATAAGTTGTTTTGTGTTTTGTGTTACTGATAAATTAGTCATAATGTCACTACATTAAAATCATTGGCAAGATTCTTCGCCACCGACAAAAGTCGGGGCTTCTGTATTAATTCACTAGCCCTCGTGTAAAGCACGCTTCTGGCTCTGAACTATTTTATTTCGGCATATCCGCTTTTTTCAATTTCATGGGCCAACTCTTTTCCACCCGACCTCACTATTTTTCCATTCATTAATATATGCACAAAATCTGGCTCTACGTAATTCAACAAGCGTTGATAATGCGTGATTAATAAAATCGCTTTGTCCGGACTGCGCAATTGATTTACGCCTTTGGCAACAACTTGTAGTGCATCAACATCCAAACCTGAATCGGTTTCATCGCAAATTGCCAATTTCGGCTGTAATAGTAACATTTGTAAAATTTCATTTCGTTTTTTTTCACCGCCTGAAAATCCCGCGTTCACTGCGCGCTTTAAAAATTTTTCATCCATACCGACATCACCCAAATAACTTTTGATGATTGCCATGAATTCAAAGGCATCAAGCGGTGATTCTCCGCGCGCTTTACGAATCGCATTTAACGCGGCCTTTAAGAAATAAGAATTATTCACGCCAGGAATTTCAACGGGATATTGCATTGCTAAAAAAACCCCTTCTGCTGCGCGTTCTTCGATAGACAGATCTAACAAGTTCTTTCCATTAAATACTATTTCACCGCTCGTCACAGCATAACCATCACGTCCCGCTAATATATTTGATAAGGTCGTTTTTCCAGAACCATTTGGGCCCATGATGGCGTGCACTTCGCCTGCGTTAACTGTTAAATCAATGCCTTTGAGAATTTCTGTCGTGCCGATTTTGGCGTGGAGGTTGTTAATTGTTAGCATGCTTGCTTACCTATTATTGTTCGTATTCGTATACACTTACGCACTTACTTCATTTCGTTACGTGCGTGCTTCTGAGTTGTCGCTTCGTTCATGTGTGCGTGTCACTGCTACCCAATCGATCCTTCCAAACTCACCGCCAATAATTTCTGTGCTTCTACTGCGAATTCCATTGGTAATTCTTGAAATACTGTTTTACAAAATCCATTCACAATCATCGATACCGCATCTTCTGCAGAAATGCCGCGTTGCTTACAGTAAAACAATTGGTCTTCGCTGATTTTAGAGGTAGTCGCTTCGTGCTCCACCTGTGCTGTTGTATTTTTAACGTCTATTGTTGGAAAGGTAAACGCGCCGCACGTGTCGTTAATTAACAATGAATCACACTGGCTATAATTACGGGCATTGTCTGCCATCGGACTAACACGCACCAAACCACGATAAGTATTACTCGAACGACCCGCTGAAATCCCTTTTGAAATAATTGTGCTTTTTGTATTTTTCCCCGCATGAATCATTTTTGTGCCCGTATCGGCTTGTTGAAAATGATTGGTTAATGCAACAGAATAAAATTCGCCTACTGAATAATCCCCTTTCAAAATAACACTGGGATATTTCCACGTAATCGCAGAACCAGTTTCAATCTGTGTCCACGAAATTTTCGAATGATCGCCTTTGCACAAACCGCGCTTGGTTACGAAATTATAAATACCGCCTTTGCCATTTTCGTCGCCCGGATACCAATTTTGCACAGTTGAATATTTAATTTGTGCGTTTTTATGGGCAATTAATTCAACGACCGCGGCGTGCAATTGATTTTCATCACGCATCGGTGCTGTGCAACCTTCCAAATAACTCACATGACTGTCTTCATCTGCAATAATTAATGTGCGTTCAAATTGCCCCGTATTCGCTGCATTAATACGGAAATAAGTGGATAATTCCATTGGGCAACGCACGCCTTTTGGAATATAAACAAATGATCCATCCGTAAAAACAGCGGAATTTAAAGTTGCAAAAAAATTATCGCGATACGAAACGACAGAGCCCAAATATTTTTCAATTAAATCAGGATGCGTCTGCGCCGCTTCTGAAAATGAGCAAAAAATAACGCCCGCTTCTTTTAGCTTCCCTTTAAAAGTTGTCGCCACAGAAACGCTATCAAACACAGCGTCCACGGCAACACCCGCTAATTTTGCACGCTCATGCAATGGCACACCCAACTTTTCATACATTTCTAATAATTTTGGATCGACTTCATCTAAACTTTTCGGCGCATCTTTTTTTGATTTGGGTGCTGCAAAATAACTGATGGCTTGATAATCAATGGGCTCGATTTTTAAATGCGCCCATTCCGGCATTTTCATTGTCAGCCAATGGCGATACGCTTTTAGTCTGAATTCCAATAAAAAGGCAGGTTCATTTTTCTTGGCGGAAATAAATCGAATGACATCTTCACTGAGGCCAGGCGCTACGGTATCCATTTCAATATCCGTGGTGAATCCGGGCGTGTAGGATTTTTTTAGTACATCGTCAATCTGAGATTTATTTGTCATGTGGTCAGTTATCGGGCATCAGTTATCAGGCATCAGTTATCGGGCATCAGTTATCGGGCGATAGAATATAATATTACTTACAAGATTACACTACCGATTCCTGATCTCTGGTCCCTGACAACTGTATTGCCGGTAGTGTATCATAACCACACTTCAATGCTAATTCGGAAGCTTACCTAACATGAAAAATAGCCACACTGAAAAAACCATTCTGGTCGTTTCGCTCATCAACGCCCTGGTCAATACGGTATTGGCCGTATTAAAAATCATTATTGGCAAAATGGGTCATTCGCAGGCCCTGATAGCCGATGGCATCCACTCTTTTTCTGATTTGCTGAGCGACACCCTTGTTTTCATCGCCGCCCGCGCCAGCACAAACGATCCAGACAAAGAACATCCCTATGGCCATCAACGTATTGAAACCATTGTCACGATTTTAATTGCACTGATATTACTGATTGTGGCAGGATCGATTGCCTATGAAGCCGTGCTTCGCATCCTTCATCACAGCTTTGAAAAACCAACTTTGCCAGTTATTTTCATTGCGGTTATTTCCATTTTCGCTAATGAAGGCTTATTTCACTACACACGAATTCGCGGCGAGAGCATTAATTCGAATTTGTTAGTTAGTAATGCATGGCATAAACGCAGTGACGTTTTTGTTTCCCTCATTGTATTAATCAGTGTTCTGGGTAGCTTATTGGGATTACCTTGGCTTGACGCCGCTGGTGCATTTATCATTGCTGCATTAATTATTAAAATGTCATTTGAAATGATTTGGCAATCGGTGCAGGAGTTAATTGATCATGCTGTTGATGAAGAAACACAGGGGAAAATAAAAGAAACAATTCACACTATTCCTGGCGTTCAATCTATTCACCAATTGCGCACACGACTACACGGTAGTTACATCTTTGTTGATTTGCATATCATTGTTGATTCCACTATTTCGGTTTCCGAAGGACATCATATCGGCGAGGAAGTTCATGCCGCATTATTAAAAAATATCAAAGATTTATACGATGTTACCGTGCATATTGATCCGGAAAATGATGAAATTGCGCATCCATCACTCCATTTACCCAATCGCAAAAAATTGCATACACTATTAGAAAAACATTGCTCATCTTTACCGGGTTATTCAAACATTGTAAAAATAAACACACACTATTTAGCAGGGGAATTAACCGTTGAGATTTTTATGCCTTTAAGCGTTCTGGAAAACAGTTCCGCTGAAATACTATTAAAAAAATACCGGGAAGCGATTTCGGACTTACCTGAAATTAAAGACATGGTGATATATTACGCATGAAAACCTACCTTTTTTACGACATCGAAACCACCGGCTTGAATAAATGTTTTGATCAGGTGCTACAATTTGCCGCTATTCGAACCGATTTGCAGTTAACTGAATTATCGCGCGAAGAAATTAATATTAAATTAAATAATGATGTTATTCCCGCCCCAGCAGCAATCATTACGCATCGCATCGGCCCTGACCATTTTTCACGTGGATTATCAGAGCTGGAAGGCATTCAAAAAATTCATGCCTTATTAAATGAACCCAACACCATCAGCGTGGGGTATAACACCTTGGGTTTTGACGATGAATTTCTGCGTTTTTCATTCTACAAAAATTTATTTTCACCTTACACCCATCAATTTATGAGTGGCTGTGGTCGAATGGATATTTATCCCATCACCGTACTCTATTCTTTATTTAAACCCAATCATTTAATTTGGCCAAACGACAATGGCAAAATTAATTTTAAATTAGAAAATATCAACGCACAGAATAAGTTTTTTGAAGGGCAATCTCATAACGCGATGGTCGATGTTGAAGTAACACTCGCCCTTGCCAGAAAATTATTTGAAGATAAAACAATGTGGGATTTTGTCACAGACTATTTTCAAAAAAAATCAGATGAAGCGCGCGTAACAGCATGCGAATCAAGTTTAAGAATAGAAGGAAAAGAGTATAAAACAGGATTAATGGTTAGCGGAAAAATTGGCTCGTCATCACAATTTATTGCGCCAGTGATTGCATTAGGACAACATCAACATTACAAGAATCAATCATTGTGGTTGCGATTGGATGATGAAAAATTACTTACTACAAAAGCAGAAGCAATTCCAGGGTCAACGAAAGTGTTTAAAAAACGCTTTGCCGAACCACCTATTTTCTTACCATTAAAAGATCGGTATTTAAATTTATTATCCGATGAGCGAAAAAATAAAATGGCTGACAGTAAAAAATGGTTAGCAGAGAACCCTGATTTATTTCGCGCCATTTCTGAATTTTATCAACATGAAAAATACAAACCCGTTCCGGAACGTGACGTCGATGCCGCATTGTATGATATTGGATTTCCAACGCCACAAGAAGAAAAATTGTTTTCACAATTTCATCGCGCAGCAGCCAATAAAAAATATGCTATTGCATTGCAATTTCCGAATGAAACACGCCGATCACAAGCAATGCGCATATTAGGACGTCATTTTCCTGATGCACTTTCTTCAGGAAATGAATTTGAAGTGTATTTAAAAACAATTCACGCTGACAATGGAAAAGTCCCGGTTGATTTTCGCGGAGAAAAGAAATTAACCGTATCTCAAGCGCTAATCGATATTTCCGAACTGCAAAAATCAGATAAGTTAGATGATGCGCAAAAGAAATTGTTGAATGAACTTGAATTATACTTAACCCCAATGGCACTACCTCAGCAATGATGCAGTGCCATTGTACTTCCCCCTTCATGAAGAAAGGAGGATTTCCTATTTCGTTGGTGCTGCAGGTGCTGCCGTTACTGGTGTAACTGGTGTTGCTGCCGTTACTGGTGTTGCTGCTGCAGTAGGCGCAACCATTTCTGTTTGCACTTGTTTAATTTCATTGGTTAATTGCACCTGCATTTGTTGCATTTCAGTTTGAAGATGTGTGATTTGCGCTTGCACATTCGCCTGCAAATTTGAAATGGCTTTTTGCGTTGTGACTTGTTGTGCAGCCAATGCTTGTTTGAAAGTCACGGATTGCGCTTGAATTTGTTTTTGCAATGTATTAATTGCCGCTTGATCCGCATTACCAGCAGCTAAAGCAGATGCTGAAAAACCCATAAAAATCATCATTGATACGGTCGTTAATTTCATTACCCATACTCCATTATGTTTTAAGTCTTTTATTGTAACGCACTATCCACCCATAAATAAATGGTAGCAAGCAGCCCATCACAACCCCACTAATAATAATAGTTTCATATCGCATTACATTACCAACAGGGATTTGTGATGGCGGGACAAATCCAATCACAACCGCTAATAAACAGGTTATTAAGCCTAATAAACAGGTAAGCCATAAGCCCACTTTTCCGCCTGGAATTTTAAATGACCTAGGCACATCTGGAAATTTATACCGCAAGACAATAGCCGCGGGAAACATCGCCACATAAACCAATAAGGCCAATATGGTTGTTACATCAGTTAACACCCAAAAGCCACCTGACACGGTTGGCATTAAAATAAAAGCCGAGCACATAAACGTAAACAATATTCCCTGCAGCATTAAAATGCGTACGGGCGTATTGTTTTTTGAAACTTTAGCAAAATACTTTGGAAATGAACCATCTCGCGCCGCTGCTAACATGCCTTTACTCGGCCCCAACATCCATGCAGCCGCTCCGCCAATTGCACCACACACAATCAATATCGCCAAAATAGGCATAAACCACATCATGTGAAATGTTTTAAAAAACAATTCAAAAGCCTGCAACAATCCCGCCACAATATTAATATTTTTAACAGGGACGACAATTGAAATTGCCAAGGAACCTAAAATCAATGTCGTTAAAATTAACGCCATTGAATAATACACGGCGCGTGGATAATCGCGCTGCGGATTTTTTACTTCGCGCGCATGGGATGCTGACATTTCCATCCCAACCAAACCATATAGAATCGCAATAAATAAAACCAAATTGTTCACTTTCGTTAAATTCGGGAAAAATGATTTTTCACTAAAGACAATATTGATTGGCTTGCCCATCATGACCCAGACGATGCCAAGCACAATAATAAACAACATCGGTACTAACGTGCCCACAATGGCGGAAAAATTGCTCAACCTACTTGCAGCAGTCATTCCCAAGCAATTAATAAAGGTGCAACCCCAAAAGACAACCATGATTACGCTGAGCATATAAAACTTATCATGCGATAAAGCGGGATTGATGGCGTAAGCAATCGTGACTGCAATCACTGACATAATCGTTGGATACCAAACAACATTATAAAACCACTGTAACCATATGGTTAAAAATCCAATTTTTTTACCGAAGGCTTCACGCACCCAAACATAAACACCGCCTGTTTCTGGCCAACCCGTTGCCAGTTCTGCTGACACCAAAGACACCGGCAGAAAAAAAGTAATGGCTGCTAATAAATAATAAAAGACGGCAGAAAAACCATATTCTGCGCTGAATGGCAAAGTGCGTAAACTATCAATGGCGATGACATTGATCGCAACCAAGCTTAGAACGCTCAGAGGTTTTCGAATATTAATATTGCTCATGTTATTTTCTCTTCAAAGAATAAGTGGGGATGTTGACGCGAGTATGAGAAAAATTATTGTTGTGTGTGAACCACACGATGTCGTAAATAATGTGGATGTGCGTTTTCCGGAGAAACGATCTCATTGTTGAGATATTTTGATGTTGCAATTGTTAACATTGCTTTTGCATCCGGATAAAGTTCAGTTTGACTTTCGCAGGCTTTTGAAAAAATGGGCGGTGATAATTTTTCTTTATAGACCGACCACGCATTTCCAACAAGTTTAAATGGTACTTCAGGGAAAGCATTTATGTCAATGTTTGCTGGTGTACACAGCGCATCTGCTTGTTTTGCCTGCATAACACCCTTTTCATCTGGCGCATAAACACCCCAGTAAATTTCATCCATTCGCGCATCCCAGCCTGCAAGAATGCAAGCGTCTTTTGAAAAAGTCGTTTGCGCCAAAGTCTGCAGGGTTGATACTGAAATTAAGGGGATATTCAATCCAAAACCCAATCCTTGCGCCGTTGCTGTTGCCAACCGCACGCCCATAAAACTGCCAGGGCCACAACCAAAGCCAATCGCGGTTAGGTCGGATAAATTTATTTGTGCTTCGGCCAATACAGCCTGAATCATCGGCAAAATCAATTTGGCATGCTGTTGTGGTGCGATTTCATGGCGCGAATAGAGACGATCACCGACCTGCAGCGCTACAGTGCAGGCATTGGTTGCAGTATCAAATGTAAGGATAGAGAGTGTCATGGCGGTTATGGTAACCTACTCCAGCATGAACACACAATTATTACCCTACAAAATAAACAGCGCTGAACTTTTCAGTCGTTTTGCGCATCTACCCTACTCTGTGTTTGTCGACAGTTGTCGCTCAGCGCAAACAGAAGGGCGATACGATATTATTGTGGCGGCGCCCTCCGAAATCATTACCGAAACAACTTGCCATACACACACCATTTTCGATGAAATCAAATCAGCGCTGGCAAATTTAAAAAGCAAAAGTGATGCTGACAATCGGCATAACCTACCTTTCACCATCGGGGCGATCGGTTATCTCAGCTATGACATTGCTAGAAACTTGGAAAACATGCCTGAAATAGCCATTGATGATATTGCGCTACCGAAAGCAATCGTGGGTATTTATGATTGGAGCATTGTGGTTGATCATCTGAAAAAGAAGACGTATTTTACGTCGCTGCACGACCTTGATCATCCTGCAATAAAAAATATTTTTGCTTTATGTGACGGTGAGAGTGAGTCATTTTGCATAAGGAAAAACTTTCAATCAAACATGACGCGTGAATATTATAATGACGCATTTAATGTTATTAAAAAAAATATTATTGCGGGTAATTGCTATCAGGTAAATTTAGCGCAGCGATTCTCAGCAGAATTTACAGGCTCTACTTGGGAAGCTTACAAATTATTGCGCGAAAAAAATCCTGCACCTTATGCCGCATTCATGCAATTAGAAAATGCGTCTATTTTATCTTTATCACCCGAACGGTTCTTAAAAGTGTCCGATGGCGTTGTCGAAACCAAACCCATCAAAGGCACATCACCCCGCTTTACCGACCCCATTAAAGACAAACAATCGGGCGATGCATTATTAAATAGCGGAAAAGACCGCGCTGAGAATGTGATGATCGTTGATTTACTGCGAAATGATTTAAGCCGCGCATGTATTGCAGGATCAGTACAAGTTCCGACACTATGTGCGCTTGAAAGTTTTAGCAACGTCCACCATTTGGTAAGCACCATCACAGGAAAATTATCACCCGATAAAACCGCCATGGATTTATTACAGGCTTGTTTTCCAGGGGGGTCGATCACGGGCGCACCGAAAATTGCCGCAATGAAAATCATTGAATCACTTGAACCGCATAGACGATCTGTTTATTGCGGCAGCCTATTTTATATGGATATCAACGGAAATCTCGACAGCAATATTGCCATTCGCACTGTGATTTGCGATAAGAACAAAATGCATCTGTATGCGGGCGGCGGCATCGTGTATGATTCAGAGTGTAACAAAGAATATGAAGAAACCTTGCTCAAAGTAAAAAAAATAATGGATATTTTAAATGCCCATTGAGATCAACAACACCTACACAGTTTCCACCCTCAATGCCGAATCCGCCGCATTATTAGCAGAACATTTCGGTTATATTTACGTGACCGGTGAAATTTCAAATTTATCAAAACCCAGCTCAGGGCATTTATATTTTTCATTAAAGGACCCATCAGCGCAAATACGTTGTGCGCTATTTCGTTTTCAACACCAGCAAATTAATTTCGCAGTGGAAAATGGCCAAGAAGTCATTGTACAAGCCAAAGTAAGTTTGTACGAACCCCGTGGTGATTTTCAATTGATTGTCACCAGCGTGCAATTAGCAGGCGCTGGAAAATTACAAATGGCATTTGAAAAATTAAAAAGTGAATTAGAAAAACAGGGCTTATTTTCAGATGACAATAAAAAACCATTGCCGACTATTCCAAACTGTATTGGCATTATTACTTCAGCAACAGCCGCGGCATTACAAGATATTTTAAAAGTATTGAAAAAGCGATTCCCCAGTATTCCTGTTATTATTTATCCGACTTTAGTACAAGGTGATCAGGCAGCACCAAAAATAGTTGACGCGATAAAAAAAGCCAATCTTCGCGATGAATGTGATGTTATTATTCTTGCGCGTGGCGGCGGATCAATCGAAGATTTATGGCCTTTTAACGAAGCCACTGTTGCTTATGCCATTTTTGAAAGCAATACTCCCATTATTACTGGCATTGGCCATCAAACTGATTTCACCATTGCTGATTTTATTGCAGATTTTCGCGCGCCAACGCCTTCCGCAGCAGCGGAACACGCAACACCTGATCGCACTGAGTTACTTGAACAATTATCACATTATTATTCGAGATTATTGCAAATAATCACATCGCAATTAAAACACGGTCAAACCCAAATACAATATCTCCAAAAACGGCTTAAGCATCCAGGCGAAAAAATTCAAATGCAAGCGCAGCAACTGGATCAGATGGAAACTAATTTATGTCGCGCAATGCAGTTACATATAAAAAACAAGCATGAAAAAATAGCTTATTTTTCACACCTGCTGGAAACATTGAGCCCCTTAAAAGTATTGCAGCGGGGGTTTAGTATCACGCGCAGTAAAAAAACAGGCATCGTCATCCAGCACTGCACTGACATTTCCCTTGGTGATCATATAGTTACAAGGTTAATGGATGGGGAAATCGAATCAACAATCACTTAATATTTTGTTAAGTAGCGTGCCGTATAATCATCAATAAATTACTTTACAGGGGTTTTTTATGGCTGGTGGAAATGCACTAACAAAAGAAGAAAGAGAAAAACTTGAATCTGAGTTAAAGGGCCTGATAGTGTCGGATGAACCCATTAGAACTCCCACATCTCAAAAAGAATTTAATTTTTTCAGAAAAAACAATGGGAAAATTGCACCCACAAATTCACCTGCTATATCACGAAGAAGCTCATTAATAACGCTCTAAAAAATAAGGATGCATTATGGCAAGCAACTTTGAAAAAACTTATCATGAGCGTATTCTTAAGGTATTAATTTATATTCAAAATAACTTAGACAAAGAATTGTCTTTGGCGGAATTATCAAGTACTGCTTTTTTCTCACCCTTTCATTTCCACCGTATTTTCACTGCATTAACGGGGGAATCGATTAAAAGTTATGTGCGACGATTGCGACTGGAACGGGCAATACGCGATTTAACTTACACCGATTTACCCATTGTAAAAATTTCTGATCGTGCCGGTTACGACACACAGCAATCATTTCATCGCGCTTTTAAAGAAACATATCATGCAACACCAAAAGGCTTTCGTGATAAATACCAAGAAGTATTATCTCAGCAAACACAGAAGCAACCTGGTAAAGTGAAAACAGATATTGTTAAAATAGAAATCATAGCGCCGATTCAAGTGGCGTTTGTACGACATGTTGGCCCCTACGCTGAACTAACCCAAGCTTGGTTTCAGCTCATCGCAGAGCTGGGCATTAACATTGTATCTTCTGAAAAAACACAAAAAATTGGCATTGCGCATGATGCGCCTGACATAACTGATAGTGAAAAATTACGCTATGATGCCTGCATCACATTAGATGAAATACCGAATTTTAAAGCGAAAGGTCATGTGGGCATACAAACATTGCATGGCGGAAAATATGCGGTCATTACGCATTATGGTGCATTAGAAGAAATTGAAACGACCTATCGTATTTTATTTGGGGTGTGGTTACCGCAAAGTGGTTTTGAACCCGCCGACTATCCGAATTTTATGGTGCATCGCAAAACACCTTTTCAAACGCCAGCGGAACAATTGGTGACAGACATTTATTTGCCGTTGAAATGATCAGGGTCGTGTCAGTGATTAGATAAATTTTCATCTGCTTTGATAAATCCCCCGGTTTGTGGACGAGGTACTTTATTGCAGATTACTTGTTTTTTGCGTCCACAAACCACCCCCTTTTTCAAAGGGGGAAATTTGGAGACGGCTTTTATAGGGGATGCTTTAGCACTATTGTTTGATCACGCTGCGGCCCTGTTGAAATAATATCTATTGGCACGCCGCAAATGGCTTCTAATCGCGCAATATAATTTCTTGCAGCCAAAGGCATTTTATTGAGATCAGTCACACCAAATGTCGATTCTTTCCAGCCCGGCATGGTTTCATAAATGGGTTCACATTCTTGCAAATCACACAAATCCATCGGTAATTCACGGATGATTTCGCCGCGATAACGATAACTATCACAAATTTTTATTTCAGCTAAGGTATCGAGCACATCTAATTTCATTAAGGCGATATTCGACAAGCTGTTAATAAAAACCGCGCGGCGCATTAATACACCATCAAACCAACCACAACGACGTGGTCGACCTGTCACCGAACCAAATTCTTTTCCCTGTTCTGCAATTAATTTGCCAATATCGTCATGCAATTCCGTTGGAAAAGGGCCGGAGCCTACGCGCGTTACATACGCTTTCACCACACCCAAAACAGCATCAATATACCGCGGACCAAAACCGGTTCCGGTACTCACAGCACCCGCAGTTGTATTTGAAGAAGTCACGAAGGGATAAGTGCCTAAATCAATATCCAACAAGGTGCCCTGCGCACCTTCAAAAATAATATTTTTTCCTGCTTTTTTTAATGCGCTCAATTCCGCTGTGACATCACAAATCATCGGCAATATTTTTTTCATCGCTTCTTGTAATTGTGATAACACTGTTTCATATGGCAATGCATTTTCATGAAAATACTGCGTCAATTGGAAATTATGATATTCCGCCAGTGTTTTTAATTTTTCTGCCAATAATGCTGGATGCAAGAAATCCATCATGCGCAAACCACGACGCGCGACCTTGTCTTCATAACAAGGACCAATGCCACGGCCAGTTGTGCCGATTTTATTCACACCACGGGCTTTTTCGCGCGCTTGATCAATCAGGACGTGGTAAGGCAATAATATGCTGCAAGCCGAGCTAATCTTCAAACGTTCTGAAACAGGGACACCACGCTTTTCTAATTCTGCCATTTCCTGAAGAAAAGCATCAGGCGATAACACGACGCCATTGCCGATAAAACACTGCATGCCATCATGTAAAATACCGGAAGGCATTAAACGCAATACTGTCTTTTCGCCATTGATAACCAACGTATGGCCAGCATTGTGTCCACCCTGATAACGCACAACCGCATCCGCTTTTTCGCACAGCAAATCCACCAGCTTACCTTTGCCTTCATCGCCCCACTGGGTGCCTAAAATAACAACACTTTTGCTCATTACGTCCATCTCCAATCACAATTAAGAACGAATGATACAGAACAAGCGCTCAAAATCCAATTGCTGAATTTCTAAATCCAAATTATTCTGGCCATCAGCGTCTGTTGTTTCTGATATGACCACACCCAGCGCATAGAGTTTTGCACGCAATTTCCCTTGATCCGACTTTAAGGTGACTTTACAACTTACCAGCCGTTTTGCCAGTAATTCAGCAATCGCCTGTTTTAATAAATCCAAACCCAGGTTTTTTTGACAAGAAATCCAGACGTGCGTTGGAAAACCTTGTTCATCGTAATCAATGCGCGGGGTTGATTCTGATGTTAAATCAATTTTATTCATGACTTGCAATTGACGAATAGCACCTGCACCAATTTCAGTTAATACCGTGTTGACCGTTTCAATTGTTTCCGTAATATTGTCTGCATGCGAATCGACAACATGCAATAATAAATCCGCTTGACGTGTTTCTTCTAATGTTGCTTTAAATGCAGCGATTAATTCATGTGGCAGTTGGCGCACAAAACCCACTGTGTCTGCCAACATCACTTTCCCTACTTTAGGTAAGATAATATTTCGACAAGTCGTATCGAGCGTTGCAAACAAACGATCTGCCACATATACAGTGCTTTCAGTTAATACATTAAATAAAGTGGATTTACCGGCATTCGTATAACCCACTAAAGAAATCACTGGCATTGCAGTGCGTTGACGTGCGCGGCGGCCCTGCTCGCGTTGCTTACACACTTTATCCAAACGCTTTTTAACCAATTTAATGCGGTCTTCAATTAAGCGGTGATCCAATTCCAACTGGGTTTCACCAGGGCCTGAGCGAACACCAATCCCGCCCTTTTGTCTTTCTAAATGCGTCCAGCCGCGCACCAATCGTGAACTCATGTGTTCCAATTGCGCCAATTCAACCTGTAACTTTCCTTCGAATGTTCGCGCACGCTGTGAAAAAATATCGAGAATTAATTCGGAGCGATCATGCACACGACATTCAAATAATTTTTCTAAATTGCGTGATTGCGCAGGCGATAATTTATGATTAAATAAAACGAGGTCAATGCGATTGGCTTTAATATTCTCCGCAATTTCTTGCGCTTTGCCTTCGCCAAGAAAATATTTTGGCGACGGTGAATCGAGCTTTCCAATAACGGTATCAACAATCAACGCATTGGCAGATTCTGCCAGTGATTTAAATTCAGCAAAGGCTTCATCAAAATAATCGTGATGATCATTTTGGTAGACGCGCATTTGAACAAGCAAGGTGCGTTCGCCGCCCTTTTCGCGGGAGATAAAAAATTCTTTGGCCATAATAATCGGATCAGCATGAATGTAAGATGTGAGGATAATTTAACATGTTAGTGAGCTGAAAAATATATTACTGATCACTATTTTACTGGCACAGGACACTTGGCAAATCAGAAGCTGCTATTTCTGCCGTCACCTGTCTTTCACTGCCGTATTTAAAACGCGACAGCAAATACGACAGCTTATTAACATCTTTGTTTTCTGGGGCAATATTCGCGTTGTAGCCATTTTCATGGAATTTCAAACCAATAAATAATGTGGCGATCGCTAGCGAAAAAGGCAATGCACAAGCAAGGATGATAAAAGCATGGAAACCCTCAGTATGCACAAGCGCTAATGTTGAATCAACTGAAAACGTAAAATTAAGTTGATTCAATATGCCTTGCTGATCCGTATCACCCCCATTAAAATAAGTAATATCATTTGGGTTGCCAGAAAAAGCGGTCGTACTATTAGCATACAGCACTTTATTTCCAGCATAATCACCATTGTTCTGAACTGCTGTGCATGCCTCCAATACGCTTCGACCAATCGTTGAATACAGCGTATCTACAGCAGCGTAAGCATTATTCATAGCAGCGCCACTCGTGCAATTCATGAAAAATGATTGTATAAAATTCTGAATACCCCAGTAAGCAGCATGCTCACCATCAATCCACTGAGAATCGTTCACAAGAGGGGATATGCAATTCCAATATGTACCAAAATCCCAACCCTTATCTTGCAACTGATAAAATTGACCACACGATACCTGACAAATGGCATTAACAGGCACAAAAAAATCTTGCGCACTATCAGAAAAAAGTTTTTGCAGCATCCCATTAATCCCCATTTTGACAACCCCCTCCTCGAACCTAATAAAGTAAGAAAAAAGAATCGCCAGTGAAGCAACAAAAAGCGCTGCGCAAGCAAAAAACGGATACAGTTTTTTATTGATAAAAAAAGTGTTTACGGCTGGGAAACTATCCAGTATTTGTTGAAAAGTTTGATCATTCGCATGATCTAGTGGCAATCCACCCCTTAAAGTCTGCTTAAGTTGCTTCACTACCGGATTTTGAATTGCACGTATAAAAAATTTTTCTTGAAATCGAAAGCGAGGCGGTAATTTATTAAAAGCTGCCTGTCCTCTAGAACGCAGAAACAGCTGCTCAATCATCGTAATGCGTAATTTTTCATAGCAAGGATTCAGTAAAAGAGCGCATCTTTTAAATGCTATATAACAATACAATTGGTCAATCAGCGATAAATTCGATAGGATCTCGACGAATGGAATATCCGGCATTTTATGCATCGACTGAGCCACCGTTGTTTTTGCAAGGGCAGATTTTTTTATCGCTTGACCATTAGCGGATGCGCCGGCTTCACGTTCTTCTATTTCTATTTCCTGCTGGATATTACCGTCTAAAATCGCCGGCGCAATCACCTGGATTGGCAACAATCTCGTACTTTCATCTTGAAGCGGCACAGAAGCCTGATTCGTCCATTTTTTAAAATAATCAACGATATGCCGCATTTCACTACTCCAAAATACATGATCGAAGTGAAAATATACCCAACATGAGGGGCGAACGCAATGAATTTGACTAAAATATGATCAATTAATCATCCCTTAATGAACAGCGAAAACAACAGGAGGATCTTCTATCAAGGCAAACGCATCCTATTTTTGTTCATAGGCGAATGGGTTGTTTTTGCAGTAAGTGAGTGAATTAGCACGGAAGCCCCGACCTTAGTCGGGCGCGAAAAATTAAATGGCTTTCGCACACTCCGCTTATGCGGAAGCTTCTGTATTAATTCACCAGAACAAAAGAATACAAACAACAATAGTTAAAAACTATCACAAATATTAAAACAATCAATTTCATTTATCACCCCCTCTGCTCTACGATCACTCATACACAAAAATAAATGAGGATAAAGACATGAGAACCCATTCTGAACACAAACACGCTATGACAACACTGAATCTTGATTTTAAAGCCCGCCGTCGAGAATTTTTTGAGTCGAGATTGGCAACGCTATTTTTAGATAAATTAAATGATTTTACGTCTGTTAAAAAAATATCGACCGCTATTGCTAATTTAATTGAAGAAAATAAAACAACCGTGTTAAACATAATCGCAAAAGAACCTAAAATAACAGATGATTTGCGAGCTCCCTTTTTTGGATCATGCTATGGTGAACACGAAACAATTTCACCTGAAAAAGCGTTAGAAGATATTCTGTTTATTTTAAAAAATCCGCAAGGTAATTCAAGCACCATCATGCAAATTCATTGCATTTTTGAGCATCGAATTCATGGTTTTCCTGCGGATAAAATCGACGAACAAACAAAAGAATCGCTACAGCACACTTTATCGCCCGCTTCACTTTTCAATTCAAGCAATCGATCACGCGCAATTAAAACAGAAAAAGCGACACCAACAAAGCAATTAGGGTTTGCACAAAATCCCGTTTTTTCCAAAATGACAGGGGAATCTCAACAAACGCATCTCCGCGCTATAGATAAGTTTCAAGCACAACAAAGCAGTCATTTTTTTAAAGCCGCTGCAGAAACAAACTCCCCTGTTATTTGCGGCCCATCAGGTCATACAAAATCACTTTTAATTGGCGCATCACTTTATGGTAATTTATCCTCACCTGATGAAGTGAGTGAATACGCATTCGCTTGTTTTGCATTTTTAGCGGCTGGTGGCAACCATAGTTTTCATGAAGTGATGGTGATTGCAAATTTAATAGGCGTGCACTACGAAGCAGGCAATTATGCAAACAGCATTTCAACGTCACTTAAAGCAACAGATGTGTATCAAAATCTATGCGAACAATTTCCAGAGTTTCTGGAAGAAATGACGCATTCAGCATTACAAGCAGCTTAAAACACCGTTCCCTAGAACCAAAACGCGATCGCAGCGCCTAGCAAGCGCTTCGTTGTGCGTAACAATCACAAAGCTTGTTTGATGTTCACGATTTAATTCAAGCATTAAATTAAAAACAATGTCCGCTGTGTGATGATCTAAATTGCCCGTCGGTTCGTCAGCCAAGACACAAGAAGGATTGTTAACCAATGCACGAGCAATGGCGATGCGTTGACGCTCACCACCCGATAATTCACCAATACGATGATGCATTCTATTTTTTAATCCAACCTGCTCAAGCATTTTTTCGGATTTTTCAGCAATCACTTCGGTAGACATGCCAGCAATCATCATGGGCATGCACACGTTTTCTAATGCTGAAAATTCAGGTAATAAATGGTGGAACTGATAAATAAACCCTAAATCATGATTGCGTAATTCACAGCGTTCACGTTCTTTTAATTCAGCAATTTTTTTTCCGTTGATTGAAACATAACCCTGAGTCGGTTTATCAAGCCCGCCCATTAATTGCAATAAAGTGGATTTTCCCGCACCCGATGAACCAATGATCGCAACGGTTTCGGAAGGCATGACGGATAAATTAATATTATCAAAAACCTTAACGCACAGCTCGCCATCGCGGTAGGTTTTACCGATCGCATGGCATTGGATGACAGGATTACTCATAGCGCAGCGCCTCCGCCGGTTCTGTTCGAAATGCAATAATGGCCGGATAAATCGTTGCCAATAAACTGAAACCAAAAGAGGCCAAACACACTTCAATCACATCACTTATTTTAATTGCCGACGGCACAAAGTTAATAAAATAGACATCTGATCGCACAAATTGCACATGAAATAAATGCTGAATTTCATTGGCTATTGCCGTGATATTCGATGCCAACAATAATCCCAATATTAAACCCAAGGCAGTACCCATCAACCCAATCACCGCTCCTTGCACAATGAAAGCCATCATGATGGTTTTGGGTCTCGCACCCAATGTGCGTAAAATAGCAATATCTGCACGCTTATCATTCACCGCCATCACCAATGTCGACACCAAATTAAATGCCGCCACCGCAACGATTAACAATAAAATCACGAACAACATCGTTTTTTCCATGGCAAGCGCTTGAAAAAAAGCGCCGAATTGAACGGTCCAATTGGTGATTGCAAAATCAGGTGACAAAGTATTTTGCAATGCTTCGGTCACTTGCGGCGCTTCAAATAAATTATGCAGGCGAATATGGATACCGCTTTGACGCTGTCCCGGTAAATACAGTGTTTCTGCATCATTCATGTTGATATACAACAAACCTGAGTCATATAAACCACCGGTCGTATGGTAAATGCCTGTTACGGTAAATATTTTATATCGCGGAAATACACCGACCAAGGTAATCGTTGATTGTGGCGTTAGAACCGTTATTTTATCGCCGAGATGCAGGTCCATCGATTCCGCCAATGCTTTCCCGATAATGACATCGTATTTTCCAGGCTGTAATGAATTTAAATTGCCCGCAATCATATGCTTTTGCAAATGCGAGACTGGCATTTCCAAAGCTGGATTAATGCCCATTAGTGTCACGCCTGAAAACTTTGTGCCTTGCATGATCATGCCATTGCCGGTGACGTACGGCGCCGCCTCTGACACTTCAGGTACTGTTTTTACAAGATTAATTAATTTAGGCCATTCCTTTTCGATATTGTCACTCGTCATAACAGTAACGGCAGGTGTAATCGCAAAAAACTGATGGCGAATCTGTTCATTAAATCCATTCATAACAGATAAAACGGTGATTAACACCATTACGCCAAGAGCTATGCCCAACAAGGAAGCCAGTGAAATAAAGGAAATAAAATGGTTGCGCCGTTTCGCACGGGTGTAACGCAAGCCGATGATCAGTGAGAGTGGTTTTTTCATGATTTTAATTCATCTATTTCATTTAATGATAATTTCGTACAGGCGGAAATAATTGAAACAGCTACGCCCGCCAGCAATAATTTTTTTGCAATATCATGCATAGTTTGATCACGACCTTTAGCCAAACCCTGAGCCAAGCCTTTTTCAAAATAACCATCAATCAAAGATCTTTCAGTGCTAATCTGCTTCCAATATGACTCGTATGCTGCTAATTCACCATTGCTGTACGCTGCTTCTTCCGCTAAATCGAGCGCTTCCTTAATTTCAGGAACAGCCAATAGTTCGGGGGCTACCTGTCTTGTATCCGCATTCACTTCGCGCATAAAACGAAGCCACAAAATTCGTAATTTTTTATCTTGTTTAGATTCTATCGGAAATTTTGGTATTTCAATAAAAACGAGTTGCAACTGATCAATAATTTCTTTTTCGGGTTTTTGCACATTCACCAGTTGATAATGGTGATACCAATGATTTGGATCAGGATCGAAATTGGTCGCAATCAAACCCAAGCCGTAAACAGGTTTTAAAAAACGGTAGTGCTCGCCTGCTTTAAGCTGTTTCACATAGGCTTGTCCCGATTCAAACAACAACCGTTGCTTAAAACTTTCCACCCAATCAATTTGCATCTCAACAATAAAACTACGTCCATGATTATCTGTGCATTTAACATCAGCAACGCTGTATTTTAACCCGGGAATTTTAGGAACATTATCGCTAGGCAAATAGGTGAGCGACACAATTTGCTGATCATCCGGCAAGGGCAACACTGCGTTGAGAAAACTTTGCAATAAATGGGGATGCTCACAAAATATTTTCTTAAAAACGATGTCCGCTTTAGGATCAAGATACTTTGACATAACAACAGAACCCATAATGACTACCTGTCGGTTAGAATAGCATATTTTTGCAAAAGGATGACCATGATATCGCGCCAATAATAAAGCACAATACCGTAGTTTGCTCGCTACCACCCGGGATTCTGAAAAAAAACTGGAACCCTCGTCGATTACGTTATATATTGGCGATCATTTTCAGAGAACTGTGATGCAAATTTAAACAGAACAAAAGCGGCGGCGGTAGCCGGAACTAGAACGCACAACAAACCAATTACAATACAGAGGCCAATATGAACAAGTCTGAACTTTTAAACAAACTCGTCGAACACATCGACATCACTTCCTTCGATGCACGCCCTATTGTGGACGCAATGGATAAAATGTCCTTCAGTTCTCGCGATCTTGCACGCGCTACTGGTATTTTTAATGCCATGTTACAAGACAAATCCTGCTCGATTATCTTAACAATAGCAGGCTCTACTTCAGCTGGTGGTTGCATGCAGCTGTATCATGATTTAGTGAAATACAACATGGTTGACGCAATTGTTGCAACAGGCGCTGCTATTGTCGACATGGATTTCTTTGAAGCATTGGGACACAAGCATTATCAAGCATCATCACAACCCATTGACGACAATATTTTACGTGAATTGGCAATCGATCGTATTTACGATACGTACATCGACGAAGAAGCGTTACAAGATTGCGACAAAACATTATTGCAAATTGCCAACAGTTTAGAGCCACGCGCTTATAGCTCACGCGAATTTATCCGTGAAATGGGTAAATTTTTAGCTGAAGGCGGCGCAAAAAAGAAGGATTCTTTGGTTCAATTGGCTTATGAAAAAAATGTGCCTATCTTCTGCCCTGCCTTCACTGATTCATCAGCTGGATTTGGCTTGGTTATGCATCAAGTGCAAAATCCTGATAAGCACATGGCGATCGATTCCATTAAAGATTTCCGTGAACTAACAGAAGTGAAAATCAAAGCAGGCACAACCGGTTTATTAATGATTGGTGGCGGCGTTCCTAAAAATTTCGCACAAGACACTGTGGTTTGCGCTGAAATGATTGGCATTGGCGCGGAAATGCATAAATACGCTATTCAAATCACCGTTGCCGATGTTCGCGATGGCGCATGCTCAAGCTCAACATTAAAAGAAGCGTGTTCATGGGGCAAGGTAGAAACGACTGATGAACAAATGGTTTATGCAGAAGCGACAACCGTTCTGCCTTTATTAGCGAGCGATGCTTATCATCGTGGCTATTGGAAAACACGCGAAGCGAAAGAATTTACAAAAATTTTCAAATAATGTGAGTAATTGCGTATGAAATGTCTACCTTGTGAAGAAGGCTTTTTAGGTTTAGAACCTGAACAAGCTGTTGATTATAAGCATGCAAAAGTCGTGGTTATTCCTTTTGGTTTAGAAGCGTCTGTGAGTTATGGCGGCGGCACATCAAAAGGTCCACAAGCGATGATTGACGCTTCACATCAAGTAGAATTATTCGATGAGCATTTTTGGTGCGAGCCCTACAAGCAAATTGGCATTGTCACCCTGCCCGAACCAGAGATTAATAAAGACATTGAAAAAGCTGTTGCCCAATTAGAAGCGATCGTGCAACAAGTGGTGGATGACGGAAAATTCCCCATGACCTTTGGTGGCGAACATTCCATCACCCCCGGAACCATTCGCCCATTTGCAAAAAAATACCCCAATTTGGTCATGCTACATTTTGATGCCCATGCGGATTTACGTGATGGCTATCATGGCGTGCATTACTCGCATGCTTCTGCATTGCGGCGCTGCTTGGATCACGAGCATATCGAACTGGTTTCACTGGGTATTCGCAATATTTCCGCAGAAGAAATTCCTTTCATGGAAGCGAATCGTCACCGCATTCATATTCACTGGGCAAAAGACAAGGCGCGCTGGGATTTAGAAGAAATATTAAAACCGCTTCGCGGTCGTCCAATTTATCTAACTTTTGATATTGACGGCTTAGACGGCAGCTTGATGTCTGCTACCGGCACACCAGAGCCAGGCGGACTATTTTGGCAAGAAACAATTGATATAATCGAAGCCGCATCTAAAGTTGGCACTATAGTGGGCGCCGATGTAAATGAACTGGCGCCCAAACCCAATTTACATGCATGTGATTTTTTAGCAGCAAAATTGGCCTACAAAATTTTAAGTTTTTCATTCCTTAAAAAACAGTAAAATTCTCTCCTGCCTTTCTAACACGCCTTTTTCTAAAAAGGCGTGTTTTTACGTGAATTAATAATTTCTTAATAGTACTCTAGTAAGATGCTTATCTTTTCACGCACCCCAAGAGAGGAAAACATGAGATCATTCACAGAAATTACCGAAGAATGGTGTAAAAAAGCAATTTCTCTCTTACCCTTTGGCGAAGATTACCGTCACGTCAACGCATTAAAATCACTAATGCAGCAAAAAAAACGCCTAGAAAGTCAACTTGGAAAGTTTACCGGCAGTAGCTCATTGTCATCCGAGCAAGCTGATTTACTCACCCTATCATTTAATAGCACCAGTCATCTCGAACAAGAGCTTCTGCACGCAGAGGATATTACAGACGAGCAGGAAAAGAAATTTAACACCTCCAAGACAGAATTTTCAGACCTATGTAAAAGCTATGGAATAGATGAAAAGAAGGCCATTGAAATCGCCACAGGGAAATTGACGCTGGAAAATCAATTGACTCACCTTGAATCAAAACTAAACGAGGAGATCATTCCTTTTTTTAATTCAATATTGCTTAAGGGCCCTAAAAATAATTCGCCGTGGCAAAAAAATATTCATGAGCATTTCACTAAACTGACAATTCAACACAACGCTGAAAATTTTATCAATTACATTAATGCTACCTCCGACCACTATTTACCTGAAATTTATGCAGAAGAAGCCGGTCAGCGATTCCCCAGTAGTGCAAATAATGCTTATAATTCAGGTTTTGCGCACTTTCAAGCTTGCAAAAATAAATTCACCCTCGCAGAAAGTAAAGCGGGATTGCTAGCCTCACGCGCACCTAAGAAATCAGGCGGCTTGCACAGGGAAGCGCAAGATGATGAAGCACTACAATCATTTTTGAAAATGCTATTTGATTTAGATGTGAAATATATTCTAGCGTTAGGCCCTACTGGCGATCGACTGGATTATAAAGCAGTTTCAGCCAACAGATATCAAACGCAATTTGATGAAAAAAATAATATCATTACTATTGCCGATATGCTGGATGCGGAAAACCCCATTTTCAAAAGAAGTCAATTTTCACATTTTGGTGTTGCTGATCAAAAACAATTAAATCCATCAGATACTGAATTAGCAGAATTACTCCAACTTTATAACGCATACAAAAGAGAGACTGTATTAGTGCATTGTGATTCTGGCGTTGGTCGCACAGGACAAATTCGATTGTTATTTGGCGTATTGGACTCGCTTAGCTCCCAAACAGAATTACAATTTGAAATTGCAGAATTAATTGACGCGCTTATCAACAAGCGTGAATACAACCCAATTAAATTAATCAAAAAAATGATTGGCATCATGAGCGATACGCTCAACGAATTACGCCAAACACGTTATTGCGTTGAAACGGAAGCGCAGTTTTCAGGCTCATTACCCACTTTACTGGTACTGATCGCCTTTCAAAAAAAATGTTATTCAGAAAAAGAGTTATGTGATTTACGAGAGGCGTTAGGCGTTCAAGCAATAAAAGCGCATTACAAAGAAAATGTTAAGAAAAAAAGCTCTGTGACAGAATTCGTTATCGAATCAGATTCAGATTCAGAACCCAGTACACCAGCAGTTGCGGCGAAAGAACAAGCCGTGACACCCAAGCCACCCACTTCAACCCCTGGAAAATCTCGCATTTTTATTAGAAATGATTCTCCCCATCCATTAGCGAAGCATTCTTATTCCGGAACAAGCAGTAGATTGGTTTTGGAGCGAAAGGCTTCCGTTATTATTGAGCTACCTGCGCTACCAGGGCGGTCAAAGGCAGGAAATCATTATGATCGAAGCAGGCTATTCACATCGCATGAGAGGCGAACAACACCACCGGCACTACCAGAACGCCATGAAAGCGATTTATTGCCATCAATTCCGAATGCCACTGCACACTCACCTGCGCACAGCCAACGACCGCGTTAACTGTTTGTTTTTAGCAACTCGCTCCAGCTCGTCGTATACCGCGGGCTGCGGCGAGTAGATTTAACTGTCCATGATTTTTCAGTGCCTTCAGCCGCCAAAAACAAGGTTTGCAAGCCCCATTTTTTATTAACACAATCCAACAACGACATGAGCGTTCGATTATCTGAATTTTTCTCAGGTTCGAATAAATCACTTTGAATAATATTTTCCGGCATTAAATTTAATAAAATAATACCGGCCTTCTGATAATGGAACCCTGGTTTGAATATTTTTTTTAATAACTCATTCGCAATTTTTGTTATCAAAAAAGTATCGTTACTGGGGATCAATAAGGTTTGCTGATCACTTGCACTGTAAAATTCTCTGGCACTGCTAAATCGACTCGTTGACACAGTAACGCAAATAGCATGTGCTTTTGTTTTCTGGGCTCTTGCTTTTTTACAGGCGTTAGCAGCGTAAGCACTGATCGCTTCGGACAAATCAGATAATGCATTCACGTGCTTTGAAAAAGACCGCGAGCAAATAATATTTTTTTTGTTGTGTGTTTCATCCAACGCAATACAGGAAGTCCCTTTTAATTCCATCACCACGCGCGTCATCATCACACTGAATTTTTTTCTTAAATACAAAGCTGGTTGATCACACAATTGTGATGCAGTATGAATTTTTAATTGATTTAGTTTTTCAGCAGATTGTTTTCCAACACCCCATATTTCGCGCACGGGAAAATGCTGCAAAATAATATCACGGACTTTTTCCGACCTTAAATCATACACGCAAATGTGTTGATTTTTTTTGGCGATAGAAGTTGCCGCTTTAGCCAATGTTTTACTTGGCGCCAGTCCAACTGAAACGGGAATACCCACATGCTGCAAAATCGTTTCTTTTATTTTGATGGCGTATTCAGCAGGATTAATCGCCATATGATCTAATCGCAAGAATGCTTCATCAACAGAATAAATTTCCATGTCTGGACATAACTGATTTAATGTTTTCATCACGCGATTAGAAATATCGCCATATAATGCGAAATTAGAAGACAATGCCTGCACATTATGTTGACGGCATAATTTTTCAATTTGAAAATAGGGCTGTGACATTTGAATACCCAGTGCTTTCGCTTCATTTGAACGGGCAATCACACAGCCATCATTACTGGACAATACAATCAATGGTTTATTATTTAATTTTGGATTAAAAAGGCGTTCACAGGATGCATAAAAATTATTGCAGTCAACCAAAGCAAAACATTTTTGATTAGAGCGCATGGATAACATTCGTCACCACCCCCCAAATAGAAAAGTCTTGCAACTCCTTAACTATAATCGGGTTGAAATCTTTATTTTCGGGCATTAAAAACAAGGCGCCCTTTTCTATTTTTAACCTTTTCACGGTCAGTTCACCATCGACAACGGCAATCACAATTTTCCCATCGACAGCATTAATGCTGCGATCAACAATTAAAATATCATTTGGAAATATACCAACGTCTTTCATTGATTCACCTGATACGCGCACGAAGAATGTGCTAGCTGGGTTTTTAACCAAGTGGGAATTCAAATCAAGCTGCGCCTCAATGTGATCATCCGCCGGCGATGGAAAGCCAGCAGACACTGAATTGCTGTATAACGGCAATTGATAACCTTTGGTTCGCACATAAGATTGCACTTGATCAACCATGTTTTTAGGAATACGCATGACCTGCGTTGAATCTTGATATTGACCAGAGCCTTTTGGTCGCCCTGCACCGCTTCTCTTTCCGCCGTGAACCATACTTTATCCTTCTTGAATTTTGTAACAGTATTCAAGATAGCATAGAATAATAGCGATGTTAACCTCTATCTTCAAAAATATTAAAATCGCTTTACCCTACGATGACAATAAGGCGCTTGTTTTGTTTTTTCGTAATAATGCTGATGGTCATCTTTTGCAGGCCAAAAAACCGCAACGGGGTTTATTTTTGTAGCAACAGAAAATGCCTGTGTCGACAATTGTTGAATAATATTTTCCGCCACTGATTTTTGCTCTTCATTAAAATAATAAATTCTGCTTAAATATTGCGAACCAAGATCGGGGCCTTGCCCATCTGTTTGCGTGAAATCATGAATTTCCATGAAATATTTAATCACATTTTCATATGATATTTTTTTTGAATCGTAGATAACGCGAATAGCTTCCACATGTCCTGTTTGATGCGAGCATACTTGATTATAAGTAGGATTGGCAGTTGTGCCATCGGTGTAACCCACTTCTGTTAATAAAACACCGGGTAATTGTTGAAATAAATATTGCACACCCCAAAAACAGCCGCCAGCAACAATAGCCTCTTCTGTAGCTAATACTTTTGAATCAAGCATAAATTCAATAGAAAGCGCATTGACACAATGCCGTGTATTTTTTACAGTGAAATTTTCACCCGTAAAAACATGCCCTAAATGTCCTGAGCATTGTCCACAAATAATTTCAACGCGTTTTCCATCAGCATCAGGAACTTGTTTTACGTGATTGTCGAGGCTCGCATCAAAGCTTGGCCACCCACAAGCAGAATGAAATTGATTGTCAGCTCGAAATAATGGAATGCCACAACCACGACACAAATAAGTGCCCTGTTTCACAGCTTCATTATATTTTCCTGAAAAAGGTTTTTCCGTCTGTTTGTTTTTCAATATATTTATTGCATTGGGTGTGAGTGCATCGTATTTGTATTTGTTCATGGCAGGCATCAACTTGTTAGTGTAAGTATGAATAAATATGACATATATTGATATTATTAGCACGTTTGAATAAAAAGTGTTTAGCAAGTACACTGTTTTATTAATGACAGGTATAATGATCAGAAAAATAACATGGAGAGTATCAATGAAAAAAACAGCTGCGTTATTAGTAACGCTAACAACCCTCAGCACAGTTTCTTTTGGCCTAACATTACATTCAATGAAAAAAGCACAAGTTATTAAGGCTTTTGTTAACAACACAGCAACAACTATTCCTACCGCGAGCCTTGATGGAAAAATGATTCAAAATATCATTTCTGTTTTCCTGGATAAAAAAGGGAATATTTTCGGGAGAATGGAAAGCAAGCCAGAAAACGAACCGCAATCCGATCAAGGAACCTATATCATAAAAAATAACGGTACTTTAGAAATAACATGGCAGCATTGGGATAATAATAAAACATTACATGCGCATTTTTTCAATACAAAGAACGCTTATATTACTATCGATAATGACACGGTATTTCACACTGTTTTTATGAAAGCACAAATACAAGCCGGGAATCATTTGAAATAAAACATAACTGTTCAGCATGTAATAATAAAACGAAAATTTATTTAAAAATGCCGAACAGTTAAAACTCGAGTTTATTTATACAAAATTACTTTCCTTTCAAAGTCTTTTTAAAGTTTTCATTACCATATAGCATTTTCAAAAATGCTTGCGTTGCTGGAACAAAAGCCTGCGCTGCTTGCGTGCACGCAATATCCGCCACATAATCCGCTGAATAATGATACGTGCTCGATACAGTATAAGGTTTTTGAATATGATCATTAAACGTCATTTTAATTGTCCAGTGCGCACTGCTGCCAATCATTGAATCTGACGTAACCTGATCCAAAATAGCATCCAACTTTATTTTTGAATTTGAATTATAGATGCCAGATTGATTCAACTCGGATTTTAAAGCATTTTTTAAATATGAAACATAGGTAGCGTTGTGCGGCAATTCTTCTGAACCTTCCAAGCGACATCCCTATGATTGCGTGTTTTTAGGATCCGTAAATTCACCCAAATTAATTTTTTTAGCATTCCCAGACATACCATGCAGTGCTGTCATGTTTGAAAAAGAGGGAGAGTAACTCGAAATTTTATGTGCACATCCACCCAATAAAACAGTGCTTGCCAACAAAACACCCAACAAAATATTTTTTTTCATTTTTACTCCAAGTTATTTGAATTTAAAAAACCCATCCTTGGTTTCGAAAAGCTATTCGAGAAATCTCCAGTTTTAAAACTCCGTTAATCTTAAATAACTCCATTAAACCGTTTGTCATTTAATGAAAATGATTCTTTATGCGACCTTGATATTGAATCACCACAAATGACCGATAAAAAATTACTGGATACATGTCTTCTTATCAACTGTACAGGCAATAAATCAATGGCGGGCGTTGCAATGACCATCACCACAATTGCAAGCAATCCAATGATTAATTCATCCCAAAAACTTTCATGATGCGGTTTGGGTGGTGGCGCATACGGTGTTTGTAATGCTGGATTTAAGGCATTATAAATCACATCCATTAATTTTTGATACGGCGCGTAATCGCGTGTTTTATT
>JAPLRF010000018.1 GCA_026399315.1 Gammaproteobacteria bacterium | reverse complement strand
GGAAGGACGCCGTAAACCCATCCCTGGGGGCTCGGGGATTGGCATCCATGCCAATCACGCCTTCCTCACATCAACCGTAATCCTCACGTTCGCTCACTACATCATTGTTTAATTCGACGCTCTCGTTTTTTTATTAAATAGCGCAGAAACGCGGCCGGAAGGCTGCGTGCGAACGCGCAAATTATTGCTTATTTTAACGATAGTTAATTTACAAAAGCCAAGGGAGTCGCATCATCGGCAGGACCCGTGAGGGCATCCTTCATAAAACATTTTGTCTTTATCCAGTGAGCGGAAGGGTTATATTAAGCGGGCAATTTATTCGCTTTTTTTCGATAAATTAGCAGGACTTAAAGACATGAGGCTTAAAAGACGAGAAGATCGAGTAAAAGCGGCGATTCCAACTTGGCTGCCATTTTCGAATTGACTTGTTCGGCATTGAAAACGGACAGAATAGCCTGCATATTAGATGAGGCAAATCATTGAGGTCAGTATATGAGAATGGACAAATTTACACATCTATTTCAAACGGCATTGTCCGACGCGCAATCGATGGCATTGGGGCATGATAATCAAGTGATTGAGCCTGAACATGTGATGCTTGCGTTGCTAGCGCAAGAGGGTGGAACAATCCCTGCGATTCTACAGCAATCGGGCGCGACTATTTCCGTTTTGGAAAATGAATTACAAAAAGCGATTGATCGTTTTTCTAAGGTGGAAGGCACGCCAGGTCAAGTTCATCTTTCTAATTCACTGAATCAATTGTTAAATCGCTGTGATCAATTATCGCAAAAAAATAAAGACCAGTTTATTTCGTCTGAATTGTTTCTGTTGGCAGCATTTGAAACAAAATCAGCTCTGCAAGATTTCCTGAAAAAATCAGGCGTTAAAGAAAAATTACTAGAAGAGGCAATTAAGAAAATGCGCGGCAATGAAAAAGTATCTGATCCTAATGCAGAGGGAAGTCGTCAAGCACTCGAAAAATATACGATTGATTTAACAGAGCGTGCGCGAATGGGGAAATTAGATCCGGTGATCGGTCGTGATGAAGAAATTCGTCGAACCATTCAAGTATTGCAGCGTCGCACGAAAAATAACCCTGTTTTAATTGGCGAGCCGGGTGTGGGTAAAACGGCGATTGTTGAAGGATTGGCGTTGCGCATTGTGAATGGCGAAGTGCCGGAAGGCATCAAAAATAAAAAAGTATTGTCGCTTGATATGGGCGCATTAATTGCCGGAGCGAAATTTCGCGGTGAATTTGAAGAGCGATTAAAAGCCGTTCTAAAAGATTTATCGAAACAGGAAGGACAAGTCATTTTATTTATCGATGAATTGCATACGATGGTTGGCGCTGGAAAAGCAGAAGGATCGATGGATGCAGGTAATATGTTGAAGCCCGCCTTAGCGCGCGGTGAGTTGCATTGCGTAGGGGCGACAACATTAAATGAATATCGACAATACATTGAAAAAGACGCAGCGCTTGAAAGACGTTTTCAAAAAGTATTGGTGGATGAGCCGACAGTGTTAGATACCATTGCTATTTTACGCGGATTAAAAGAAAAATACGAAGTGCATCACGGTGTCACCATTACTGATCCTGCTATTGTTGCAGCAGCAACATTATCGCATCGTTATATTACTGATCGACAATTGCCGGACAAAGCGATTGATTTAATCGATGAAGCTGCGAGCGAAATTCGCATGGAAATTGATTCAAAGCCGCATGATTTGGATCGCTTGGAACGAAAATTAATCCAATTTAAAATTGAACGTGAAGCATTGAAAAAAGAAAAAGATGATGCTTCTAAAAAAAGATTAAAAGATTTGGAGTTTGAAATTAAGAAATCAGAAAAAGAATATGCTGATTTAGAGGAAATCTGGAAAGCAGAAAAAGCCAATTTACAAGGCGCACAAAAAATCAAAGAAGAATTAGACAAGGCGCGCATGAATATGGAAGTAGCGGCGCGTTCATCAGACCTGGCAAAAATGTCCGAACTACAATATGGTGTTATTCCTGAGTTAGAGAAAAAGCTGGCCAGTGCAGACAGAAGTGCGGACGAAGCAGAGCGTAGTAAGTGCGTTAATAAACTCTTACGAACCGCCGTTACTGAAAACGAAATTGCAGAAGTGGTTTCAAAGTGGACGCATATCCCTGTTTCGCGCATGATGGAAGGTGAAAAAGAAAAATTATTACGTATGGAAAAAGTACTGCATGACAGTGTGATTGGTCAAGATGAAGCAGTGAATGCAGTGGCCAATTCCATTCGCCGTTCGCGCGCAGGATTGTCGGACCCCAATCGCCCGATTGGTTCCTTTTTGTTTTTGGGCCCTACGGGCGTGGGTAAAACAGAATTGTGTAAGGCATTGTCTTTATTTTTATTTGATACGGTTGATGCAATGGTGCGACTTGATATGTCTGAATTCATGGAAAAACATTCTGTGGCGCGACTAATTGGTGCGCCACCCGGATATGTTGGATATGAAGAAGGAGGCTATTTAACGGAAGCGGTGCGTCGTAAACCCTATTCACTTTTATTATTGGATGAAGTGGAAAAAGCGCACCCCGATGTATTTAATATTTTACTGCAAGTATTGGATGATGGTCGATTAACGGATGGTCAAGGACGCACAGTGGATTTTAAAAACACGGTGATTGTCATGACCTCGAATTTGGGGTCGGAAATAATTCAAGAATTTTCAAACGAGCCTTATGCGAAAATGAAAGAAATGGTTATGGAGATTGTCAGAAAAAGCTTTCGCCCAGAATTTATCAATCGCATTGATGAGTCGGTTGTGTTTCATGCGCTTGATAAAAAGGAAATTATTAATATCGCCAAAATTCAAATTCAAAAAATTCAACAGCGTTTGCATGATTTGAATTATAAGATTGAAATATCCGAAGCGGCGTTGGATTTCATTGCGAATGCGGGTTTTGACTCAGTATATGGCGCTAGGCCTTTAAAACGCGCGATTCAGCAATATTTGGAAAATCCCTTGGCGCAAGATATTTTATCTGGACGCTTTGTACCAAATGATACGATTAAAGTAAGTTGTGAAGGCGCTGTTTTGGTTTTTAATAAGTGAATTTTGGGCGTTCTTATAATTTGTTTTCCAAAAGAAACTCAGAAACTTCTTTCAGTGTTCGATGACCAATGGAGATAGTGGCAGCAAAAAAGAACGTAATTCCAGATGTTAATTGAATTGCTGTGTAAGGATCTTCTTTTGAAACGACGTCAGGATATAGTGTGCTCATCAGCAGTGTTAATGCGCCTGTTGTAAGTCCGCAGAACACGCCCATTGTCGCTGCATTAAATAACACGCCATTTTCTTTTTTACGCATCGCTATAACCGCCTTGAATTTAATTTAGGTGAGCAGTATACGTTTCTTTTTGCTCTTGTCGTGGATATTTTGAAAATTAATTTTCCCTTAATGAAAAACACGTATCCGCTCCATTTTTCAGGGTGATGCTAATATTATTGCTGTTGCAAGAAGGTATCAGGGATCTGGCGTCAGGGATCGGTGTTCGCATGCTGACACTGATCTCTGATCCCCGATCACTTTTCAGTCGAATGCTATTTCCGTTACCCTCTAATTTGGAGTGGATACAAAACACGGTATTGACAGCACTTAAATGTCCATTTAAGATGAACTCCAATGTTATATATAAGGAAATTGAGTATGCATTATTGGAATTCTGTGGTTGAAGAGGTGTTACATAAAAATGACAGTTCTCATGCGTTTCTGTATACGAATAATGGCTTATTGCATGATGAATGCTATTTTAATACTGCTGAAAATGATTATTGCATGATGGATGAAAGAGAAACGCGAGATTTACGCAACTATTTTCTAGGGGAAAAATATCCAGGTGTGTATATTACGAAGCGCGAAGCGGAATCTGTTTTTTGGATAATTCAGGGGCTTACTATTCCACAAACCGCGTGTAAATTAGGCTTGTCGTCGCGCACCGTTGAGTTCTATGTGAAAAATCTTAAGGTTAAACTAAAGTGTATCAATAAAAAAGAATTGCTTGAAAAAATACTAGAAACTGATTTGCTGATGCAGTTGGAAAAAGAAGGCTTGAAAGTTTTTAGACATTAAATTAATTATCCCTCTGCTATTTTTTCTGCTACGCTTTCGCTTTTGAAAAAGCGCGATTATTGTATTGCGCGTATGAAGAGGTAATTTCAATCTTCATAAAAAATCAAAGGGTTAGTAATATGCGCGATAACGAAAAAATCATTCTCGATTTGTTATATGATCAATTTATTAAGCAGAATAAAAGAAATGAAGCGAAAAGCGTGTGGACTGCTCGCATGAAAGTGTCTGGCATGCGCGCTGATGAATTAGATAGGCCAGAAGCCATTGAGCGTATTGCTGCAGTATCGCAACACAAGATGAAAGAAATTGAAAACACCTTTTATGAAAAATTAAAGGCAGCAACAATACCGCAAGAAATTAGCGATGCTGTTGATAATAGAATAAGGTCTATTATTGCTTTTCCGCAAGAAGAAAAAAGAGAAACTGAATTGCTGGGTGATACAGCATTATTTTTTAGTGCCCATGAAAAAATCGCTGCGCAAGCAGAAAAAAAAGAATCGGAGAGGAAAGTTGTTGCGCTTTTAGAGGCAGAAAAAACCGTTAAAGAAAAAAATTCCTTAATTTCATCGCTTGTTTATGATCTTGTTGAAAGAGCTGGAATAATAGGTGATCAGCGCGCATTTGAGGCGCGTCAAAAAGAAGAAAGAACCGCGCACGAAAAAGCCAAAGAAGCCAAGAAAATAGCCGATATTGCAGAGAATGAAAAAAAAGAAAAAGAAGATAAAGTAAAGCGCCTGTCTGCATTTAGAGAGCAAGCCAAAAAACGACTTGCGTTGATTCGACAATGGTATAATGCGAATCATGAAGAGATTTCTCGGCTTATTGTTGAGATGTCCCGTTGTCATAAGGTGCTCTCGCCTACTCACGGACCTATGCTTTCCATTTCTTCATTGGGTACGGAGCAAATGTATTTGTCTGTCTTATTGCTTCAAGCAAAATATATTTTAAGCGAAATAAATGAAAATCTGCCTCATTTTCCTGTGTTGATGTATTGGTTTTTTGAAAGTTTTTCTGCAGCAAAAGAATATTTTTCTAACGCTGTTGTCAGGATGCCTGCGGAAATTGGCCCTCTTCGAAATGTCTACTATTCAAATAAAAATAAAAAGCCGCAAATTCAGGTTTCGATCATCCAGGGTTTTTTTGATGAATCAATTACAAAAGAATTTTTCAACCTGGTTTTGCCGAAAAGCACGCATAATTTTATTGCTGCCATACGCAGTATTTATATGGCTGATTTCAGGTATTGCTGTTCAGTTATGCTGGGTATTTTCCCTGAGATCCCTGGCATTTTACTTCATTTTATGGTGTTGCGGGAACAAATTATCGTGCTTGTTGATGCAATTTGCACTTCTATTTTTCTTGATAAGCCGATTAAGGACATTGTTAACCTCAGTGAAATGATTGTTGATTTGCGCATTCAATTGAATGTTATATTGTGTTACGCCACAGAACATAATGCAAAAAACACAATTGAGAGCATTACAAAATTGCGCGAAATGTTATTGCACGTGACTGAAGGGTATGTCGCAAAACTGCTGCTGCAGCAAGTAACGCCGGCTTTTCAAAATGTCCCTGGTTTTTTTGCTGCTCGCGGATACCGTGCAAATAAAGTAAATGCATTTCGTCAGGATGCTGTCCGATTGGCGAAGCATGTTAGACGGTTCTGTGAGACTGAAGAATTTTTTGAAACCAGTGATGTTATTTTATCTGCAAATGATTTTTTCCTTCAATATAACACAGTTTATGGCGAAATAAGACGTGCTGAAACATTTGAGGTTTTTTGTACTTTACAAACCTTCAAAATGTTATGTTCGCATTTGATAGAAGAAAAGCAGGATCGAGATATAGTGAAAACATGTATTTTAGCGGCCGTGCATAGGCGAGATTCAGATGCGATGAGAAGTCATTTTTTACCGTGCATCGGCGATGGCAGTCACACTTATGATCGTGCTGGGGGTGAGAAGATTGATGCGATTATTTTTCGGCGTTTTTTTGACGACATGATTCCTGATGATATTAATTTAGAAGTGAAAGATTTAGTGCCTGACAATTTTCTTTCAGAAAAAGAAAGTAATTTATTTACTTTATTTGCTGAAACCTATTCTAATATTACGCATTATGATGCGGCAATTTGTTTGGGGAAATATGCTGTTGTGCCGGGTTGGCATGTTTTGCGTGACAGTATATTAAACGCCATATTGGATTTACTTAAAATGGTGCTGGCAATTGCGCTAAACGCTCAGCCTTTGTGTGAAAACCCTGAATTTCCTGTGTTATGTCAAAAGGTGTGTCGTGACCTAACAAAACTGGGCGCCTTGGTTGCTTTGCAGTATGAAAAAGCAGAATCAGATGTTTTATTGAAAGAGTTTGATATTATTGAATTTAAAAAAAATGTCAAAGTTCTTTTGGATGAATTAAATGCGCCATTGCTGCAACGTACGGTTTCGCAGTAGCTATCTCGGCTGCTTGCCTTGAGTTTTGTAATTAATTGCGATAGCGTGTCGACATGACAACACATCCTACATGGCAAAATGCGCTTTCAAATGCGATTACACGCACGCAAGACCTCTGCGTTTTATTGAATTTAGCGGTAAATCAGCTTGATTTGACGGAAGCGGAGCGCTCATTTTCTTTGCGTGTGCCACGTGAATTTGTGGCGAGAATGGAAAAGGGAAATCCAAATGATCCCCTGTTGTTGCAAGTATTGCCACAATTCATTGAGATGCAGAAATTTTCTGGATTCTCCTCTGACCCTGTCGGCGATCTTGCCAAAAATCCAGTGCCTGGGTTGTTGCATAAATATCACGGCAGGGTATTGCTGACATTAACCGGTGGCTGCGCGATTAATTGTCGTTATTGTTTTCGCAGACATTTTCCCTATGCTGAAAATAGTCCGGGGCGAGAAAATTATGCGAGCGCATTAAATTATATTCGCGATAACAATAGCATTGAGGAAGTTATTTTCAGTGGTGGCGACCCTCTTTTATTGAAAGATAATTTAATTGCTGAATTGGTAACGCAATTGGAAACCATTCCGCATCTTAAACGATTGCGAATTCACACGCGATTACCCATTGTTATTCCGCAGCGCGTAACAGATGAGTGGATTCAGTGGATGCGAAAATCACGTTTTCAAAAAATAATTGTGCTGCATTGTAATCACCCAAATGAAATAGATGAGGCTGTTTTTGCAGCGATAAAAAAATTGCGCGATGAAGATATTACTTTGTTAAATCAGTCTGTTTTATTGAGAAATATTAATGACAATGCAGAAACATTAATTAATCTCAGTAAAAAATTATTTGAAGCGGGCGTATTGCCTTATTATTTGCATTTGTTGGATAAGGTTGACGGATCAGCTCATTTTGATGTGTCCGCAGAAAAAGCAAAACAATTAATGGTGGACATTAAAGAGAAATTACCCGGATTCTTGGTGCCAAAATTGGCGCGTGAGATTCCGGGGATGATGCATAAAGATTTTTGATTTAAAATGGCTTGCGTAAATTTTCCTCGAAATATTCAATTTCTTGCTGTGTGTTTTTTCGAAATAGTAATGGGTCTGGAATATAAGGAAATCGATCGTTTGTGCCGCCGGTGCCAATAATAGTAATGGCGCCATAATTTAAAATACGCCCCATGACACTTTGATCAACGAGAACACCTTCCACTTTATCGAGCAGTAATTCTAATGATTGGCGTTGTATCCAGCCTACTTTAATGACGACACGTTTATTGGTAACACCGTACTCTGATGTTTGGTAATAAATATATGAGCCGATAAACCAATATCCGCTCATGCAAAGCAGCGTTGCAATGAGAATGTCACGCAATGTCCAGATATCGTAAATTCGCATGTATAAAACACCAGGAGAATAAAATAAAAAAAACAGCGCCAGCAGAAGCGCCCAAGTAGAAGATGAAAAAATCACCCAGTGTGGACGCACAGAGTAAACCAGTTTTTCATTTTGCAGTAGATTGGCTTCGATGTATTGCATGATTTCTTCGTCCCTTGATAATATTAAACCCAGTCTTCAGTCCGTAAATTTGGAACACGTTTAAATTCTTTTGTGTTGTTGGTTACAAGTATAATTCCCAATGCTAAGCAATGTGCCGCTATCCAAAGATCATTGTTACCAATGATCTCCCCTTTCTTTTCCAAATATGCGCGAATATGTCCATATTGTTTGGCGGCTTCTGTTGGCATGGGTAAAACGGGTATAACACCAATCAGGGCTTCCAATGCTGCATGCGATTTTTTTGAATGAATGCTTTTTTCAGTTCCATAATAAAGTTCACCATAATTAACAACGGACATGGCCACGGAACCTGGCTGCATTCCCCTGAATTTATTAATGACATTGATTGGTTTGTGTTTGGTAATATAAATACAAGTGTTAGTGTCAACCAAATATTCGGGCAGTAACATAGTTAAAAATCCCTTTTTTGGGGTGGCAGATCTTCCACTCCTTCAACAAGCACGTCATCTGGAAAGGGTGACAGCGCAAGAAATGCATCAGCAAGATTTTTGGGGACAATTCGAACAATTAGTTCATTGTTCCTCACAAAAATCTCAACCTCCTGATGATTGCTGAGATCAAATGATTTTGGAATTCTGATGGCCAGTGAATTCCCGGATTTAAATACACGGGTGTGATGATGCATGACCTATCTCCATAATGTGTATACGTCAAGTATATCCAAAAAAGAAAAAGGGAGCAACTATTTTGTCGTCACTTCCATTTTTGTTACGCCACGAAACCCGCGTGGTAATAAATTGCCGCGTCTACCGCGCTCGCCACGGAAATTGGCAAGATCGCTCGGCTTTAATACCAATTGTCTTTTGCCTGCAATCAATACTAAATTTGATTTTTCAGATAATACAGCGATGCAAACACAGTATTCTTCTCGACTGGCCACTTTTGCTGTTGGAATTTGAATAATTTTATTGCCTTTTCCGCGTGGCAATTCTGGTAATTCAGAAAGCGGGAATACCAGTAAGTGTCCTTCGTTGGTTAATGCTGCGACAAATTGTGACTTAATGTCTGTAATGGGAATAGGCAATAAAGCGAGCGATCCTGTTGGGCATTTTAACACTGCTTTTCCATTGCGATTTTTACTGAACATGTTTTCAAGTGTCGTCACAAATCCGTAGCCTGCGTCTGAAGCCAGTAAAAAGCGATCATCAGCTTTTCCAATCATCATGCCAATGGTTTCAGCGCCTGGTGTTAAGGTCAATTTTGATGACAAAGGTTCGCCGAGTCCGCGTGCTGAAGGCAGCGTGTGCGCGACCAATGAATAACATTTCCCTGCTGAATCTAAAAATAATACGGCGTCGGTGCTTTTGCCCTGCAATTGCATATAAAATTGATCGCCAGCGCGATAGCTTAATGTGCTGCCATCAATTTCATGGCCTTTTGCAGCGCGTACCCAGCCTTTTTGTGACAGGATGATTGTTGTGTTTTCAGCAGGAGCAATTTCTTCAAAGCTCATGGCTTTTGCTTCAATGCGAGAAACGATAGGCGAACGTCTTTTATCGCCATATGTTTTTTGATCTTCTTTTAATTCGTCTTTGATTAGCGTTTTTAAACGCGCTTCTGAGGCAAGTGTTTTTTCAATATCTTCACGTTCTGCTGTTAATGCGCTTTGTTCTTCGCGAATTTTAATTTCTTCTAATTTTGCCAGTTGGCGTAATTTAATTTCTAAAATGGCATCAACTTGAATGTCACTTAATTTATATTTTTTAATTAACGCTGCTTTTGCATCATCTTGTGTACGAATAATGTGAATCACTTCATCAATATTTAAATAAACCGCTAAAAAACCATCAAGTAAATGCAATCGGTTTAAAATAAATTCAAGCCTGAATTGTAAGCGACGGCGTACGGTTTCCGCGCGATACAGAAGCCATTCATTTAAAATAGTTAATAGTGGTTTTACTTGGGGTCTGCCATCTGTGCCGATGATATTAAAATTAGCACGATAACTGCGTTCCAATTCAGTTGTTGAAAATAAATGTAACATGAGCTGATCGATATCAACACGGTTTGAACGCGGTGTTATCACCAAGCGGGTTGGTGTTTCATGGTCAGATTCATCGCGTAAATCAGCCACCGTGGGTAATTTCTTTGCTTGCATTTGGGCTGCAATTTGTTCGAGAATTTTGCTGGCTGAAACTTGATGTGGCAGCGAAGTAATAATAATATCGCCTTCTTCAAGCGTATAAGTTGCGCGTGCGCGAATCATGCCATTACCCGTTTCATACATTTTTTTAATATCCGCGCGGGGCGTAATAATTTCAGCATGCGTTGGAAAATCAGGCGCTTGAATAATTTTAAAAATATCATTTAATGTAGATTTGGGGTTGTCGAGCAAATGAATGCAAGCATTGGTAATTTCCGTTAAATTGTGTGGCAATAGATCCGTTGCCATACCCACTGCAATGCCAGATGCGCCATTTAATAAAATATTCGGTAATCGGGCGGGCAATAAGGAAGGTTCTTCCATCGTGCCATCAAAATTAGGCACCCAATCGGTTGTGCCTTGTTGTAATTCGGCAAGCAAGGTATTGGCGTAGCCCGTTAAGCGAGATTCGGTGTATCGCATCGCAGCAAATGATTTAGGGTCGTCAGCTGAGCCAAAGTTGCCTTGGCCATCAACGAAAGGGTAGCGATAGGAAAAAGGCTGGGCCATTAAAACCATGGCTTCGTAACAAGCACTATCGCCATGAGGATGAAACTTACCAATCACGTCACCAATGGTTCGTGCGGATTTTTTATGCTTCGCTGTGCTTTTTAATCCCAATTCAGACATGGCATAAATAATGCGACGTTGAACGGGTTTTAATCCATCGGCAATATGCGGCAATGCGCGGTCTAAAATCACATACATCGCATAATCGAGATACGCTTTTTCGCTGAATGCAAAAATGGATTGTTTTTCAGTTGAAGAATAGGAAGTTGTCGTCATAGTGATTCTGCAGTGTTTAAGAGTTGATTTCGTTTCCCGCGTTTGCGCAATGCTTGCGTTACAGGTTGCCAGTTGTCGACATCAACGCGATGTCGCGGTTTAAATAAACGCTCTATTTCTTGATGAGAATCGAGTGCTTGCGCAATAGCAATCAATCGTTCCAAGGACACTTGTCCGGTGCGTTCGAAGCGTTTGAGTGAATGCACGTTAATATGCGCAATCTTCGCGAGCATTTCGCGTGTCCACGCCTTTTGTAAGCGAATTGCGGTAAGGCGTTTTGCCAATTCCTTGCCTGTTTCTGCGGGTGTTGTCATTTGCGTCGTCCTTTATTGCGAATAGGGATTATGTTATCTTTCATGCACACGATTAGCAATAGAGATCATCCATGCGACATTATTCTTTAATCGACCAATTTCTCTCACAAGCCAATGCAGCCTTGACAACGGTTTTCACGATTGCCGCGGACGCCAGAAAAAATCCGGCAGAAAGCATTTCCGAATCTGAATTAAACAATGATGAGAAAAAAAACAGTATTGGCTGCATGCGGGTGAATCACACGGGTGAAGTGTGCGCACAAGCTTTATACCGCGGGCAATTAATGTCTTGTCGCTCCGAAAAAACACGCGCGATGCTTGAAAAATCATGCGAAGAAGAAACGGATCATTTGGCATGGACAAAACAACGTTTAATTGAATTACACGGCAAAACAAGCTATTTAAATTGTCTCTGGTATTTTAATTCATATTTGATTGGTTTAATGGCGGGTTTGGCTGGTGATCGCTGGAGCTTAGGATTTGTTTCGGAAACAGAAATTCAAGTGGCTTCGCATTTGCAAAACCACCTGGAAAAATTATCTGAAGCGGATTTAAAAAGCCGCGCAATTGTGTCACAAATGCGTGATGAAGAAATGCATCACGAAAAAGCAGCTGTTGAAGCAGGCGCCGCTGACTTGCCTGAGATCATCAAAAAATTAATGCAAGTGAATGCAAAAGTGATGACAGCAGTAGCTTACTATCTTTGAATGGGTAGGTGAAAGATAACCTGTATCACATTCCCTTCAGGATCGGCACAATATAAGCTACGAGCACCATCGCGATGCGTCCTGGGTTCCGCGACGATCTTCACGTTATGCTCATTTAAAAAAACGAACCAATTGTCAACGTCTTCCGGTGTTTTTACAAAAAAACCAATATGGTCTAATCGCTGAGAATCCCTGACGCGTTCGATCTTCGGGACGCGATGTAGCGCTAAATTATCGTTTCCTGAGGTTAAGTAAACATTATCAGGGTCGGGTTGCCATTCAATCTCCATATTGAAAATCGTTTTATAAAAAGTGGCGCAGGTATCAACGTCAAAAACATTGAGTGCAATGTGACGCAGGCCAAGTGTGGTTAATTTCATTTTTTGCCTCGAAGAAAATTATTGAATAATCGGTGGCCGTGTTCTGTTAAAATCGCTTCAGGGTGAAATTGTACGCCTTCAATTGGCAAGGTGCGATGTTTTATCCCCATTATTTCTTGATCTTCCGTCCAGGCAGTGATGATAAATTCATCGGGCAATGTATTTCGATCAATCACCAAGGAATGATAGCGTGTTGCGTTGAATTGATCGGGGATATTATTGAAAACACCTTCGTTGTTGTGGAAAATTTGAGATGTTTTTCCGTGCATTATTTTTTGTGCAGAAATTATTTTCGCGCCAAATGCTTGGCCAATGGCCTGATGCCCTAAGCAAACGCCCAAAATAGGAATAACGCCAGAAAATTTTTTAATGCATTCCAATGTAATGCCGGCATCGTCTGGATTTCCAGGTCCGGGTGAAATAACAATATAGTCTGGATCTAATTTTTCGATATCGGCTATTGCGATTTCATCATTACGAAAAACAGAAACGGTTTGGTTTAATGTTTGAAAATAATTTACCAAATTAAATGTAAAGGAGTCATAGTTGTCTAGCATGAGAAGCATGTGTGCGCCTTGTGTAATCATTCTTGATGCGATCAATCAGCCGTAGCACATTCATAATTCCTTATTGCTTTGCCTTCCGTTCGCTAAATATTCGAATTAGAGTGATGTTCGGAAGGACGCCGTGAACCCATCCTTGGGGGCTCGAGATTGGCATCCATGCCAATCACGCCTTCCTCACATCCCCCGTAATTCTCATATCTGCTCACTACATCATTGCTTTAAGGTAGTGCCATTGTGCTATAGGATAGCATTTCGCAATTCTTTTACGCGTAAAACATAATCATCCGTGTCGAATAATCCAGACCCCATTACAATAAAATTGGCGCCGGCCTCAACAACTTTTCTAATATTGTCGATTTTAATGCCGCCATCAATACCCAATAAAATCCTTGGATTAAATTTATTAATTAATTCTTTTGTGCTGCGAATTTTTTCAAGTGATTCGGGTATGAATTTTTGTCCGCCAAATCCAGCAAAAACAGACATTAATAAAATCATATCGACATGAGGAAAAATAGCGTCGTTAATAGTGACTTGTTTATCGGGGTTAAATGCAAGGCCTGCTTGCAAACCAGCGTCATGAATTTTATCGCATAATAATTGAATGTCATTGGTTGATTTTAATGCGGCAGGATGAAATGTTAAGCGCGTAGCACCTGCTTTTGCAAAAGGAATAATATACGCTTCTGGGTCAGTAACCATTAAATGCACGTCAATTTCAGCGGTAATGCCGGCATTTCGTAATGCGTCACAAACCACGGATCCAAAACTCAAATTGGGCACGAAATGGTGATCCATTACATCGAAATGAATGGAATCAGCGCCGGCCGATAAAATATTTTTTGATTCTCGTCCTAGATTTGCAAAGTCAGCAGATAAAATTGAAGCGGCGATAATAATTTTTTTTGGCATATTTTCTCCCTTACCATTCTTTATTGCTATTTGCCTAATGCTTCGCCAAAGAAATAGTTTCGTACGCCTTTTTAATACGCTGCGTTTTTTCTGTGGCAATTTTAATCATTTCGGGCGGCAAGCCTTTTGCAATTAATTTATCTGGATGATTTTGGCTCATTAAGCGACGATAGGCTTTTTTGATTTCCTCAGGCGTTGCCCCTTTGCTGATTCCTAAAATTTGGTAGGCTTCATTGATGGAAAGTGTATTGCTGACTTGTGATTGCTGGCGACGCTGATATTGATGTTCGTCACTGTTAAACTGGAAACCCTGAATGCCCAGTTGGGCGCAAATATAAGTGAGCGTTTGTTTTTTTACGGGGGATAAATTCCCATCTGCCGTTGCTATTTGCAGCTGAATGTCCAAAAATATTTGCAACAATGCGGGTTGAATGAGGCAAACATGACGTAATTCCGAGAGTGTTTGGTCGATGTTAAAGTTCGCTTGCTTTCCGATTGAAAATAAATGGATCGCCTGTTCCTTTTGGGTATCATTCAAGCCCATTTTGGACATAATCAAGCGTGCAGTGCGAATTTCATTTTCCGTCACATGGCCGTCTGATTTGGCGAGATAACCCATGATTTTGAATGTGCTGTCAAAAAAAACTTGTTGTGCGTGAGTGTGAATGCCGCCTTGTGTTGCCTGTAGTATGGCGCGAAAGTATCCAAGATCATATAAATGACCCGCTATAAAGCCGAACGCCATGCCGATGGGTCCTGCAAAAAGCAGCCCAAACAGAGCGCCGATTAGTTTTCCTCTGAATTTCATAGGGTATTAGTTATTGTTTTTATTTTAGGATAAGATTGTAACACCAATGGCACTACCTTAAGCAATGATGTAGTGAGCGAATATGAGAATTATGGGGGATGTGAGGAAGGCGTGATTGGCATGGATGCCAATCTCGAGCCCTCATGGATGAGTTCACGGCGTCCTTCCGAGCATCTCCCTAATTCGAATATTGAGCGAACGGAAACAAAGCAATAAGGAATTATGAATGTGCTACGGCTGATTGTTCGGAGGATATTTTTGAAACTTGCCGTGAACCCATCCATGGGGGCTCCTCATTTTCTTCCATGAAAATGAGG
>JAPLRF010000049.1 GCA_026399315.1 Gammaproteobacteria bacterium | reverse complement strand
TTAGCAAAGCAAATTTTAAAACACCCAATGCCACCCAATTTAAACAAAAAGTATGAATATTGCATGAATATGTTTACTAATAGTTTGAAAGAGGGTGTTTTATGTTAAAATTCGTGGGGATACCTCAGGGCTACCGCCCGCGTTTCTGACCTGATTAGATTTGCTTTTTGCGATGACAGACATGCCGCGATAAACAATATAATTATGTCAGAAACGCACGGCGGTAGCCTGCGTATGAACACGAAACACCCTTGTCTTTTTTAACTGAATCGTTACGGCTGCTGATGGCGATGCAATAAAAGCCTTTATTTTACAAAAGGCTTTTATTGACATTCTTTTTAGCAAACAAAGTCGGAGAAGCGCTTCCTGCTTAATAAGTGAATTGAAGAAAAACATTAGCACAGTTTTTACGTGAAAGGCTTAAACTTTCATAGTGAGCATAAGTGTTCATCGTGTTCAGTACGACCAAACTACCACTACAGGTCATCAATGCAGCTTGCTCGCTAGAATTGCATTGATACTCTCCTTTTATTAGGTACCAGTTGCTTGCCTGCGTGCAGTCAGCCGGCGTTTGGATTGCAGTATCTAAATACGATTTCGCACAAGCAGCAGCAGAGCCCCATGAACAAGGGTAACCCCGTACCGTCAACGTGCCTTGATATGGACATGGGTTAGAATTATCACCCATACTCCAAGCCGCAGAATTCGCTGGTCCCGCAGGATCACTGCAAAAAAAATTGACTTGATTAGCGCACTGGCTGTCAGAAAAAAGAGGAGTTACAGAAAACGTCCCGCCATCCGAGTCTTCTACTGTGAGGCTATTATTCCCCCCCCCCAATTATCAGGGTCCGCACAAAAATCTGACCCCAACCCCACCTCCGACACCAACAACCCCGCACAAACCAACCCCAGCAAAATCACTTGCTTCTTCATAAACCCTCCCAATGAGAAAAATCAAATTTGCATACAAAATAACCATAGCCTATTTCTCAGATTTTGCCCAAGTTAATGCTGTTTCGGTAACATGATTGGTGAGGCAAGGAATCAGCCCTTCGGCAACATCTTGTTTTGATTCAACAAGCAGGTTTGATGACAAGGATTGGTCTCCACGTGGCTTTTCAGAAACGGCGCCATTTTAATGTCGTTTTTTTCAAGCAGCCTTGAATTTGCAGGTGCACACGCAGGCTGCCGCTCGCACGCTCACACGCAGGCTGCCGCCCGCGTTTCCGAGCTGATTAGATTTGCTTTTTGCGATGACAGACATGCCGCGATAAACAATATAATTATGGCAGAAACGCACGGCGGTAGCCTGCGTGTGAACACGAAACACCCTTGTCTTTTTTAACTGAATCGTTACAGCGGCTAGGGCAATGCAATAAAGCCTTTATGTCATAACAGGCTGTTTATTAATATCCCATTTTATATAAGCAAATGAAGCAGGGATCATCTAACTCAAGATCGCCTGCCGCATGCCGATGTGCGCTAGCTGTCCCTGCGAATAAGATTTTGAAATCAGTTCCAATTGTCGGCACCGGGATTCATATTAACCAGTGACTGTTCATATGCTGCTTCCTTACCGAAAGCACATATTGATTCTAAATAGGCTAATGGTTGTTTTAGCAGTAGGTAAGTGGATTAGTACGGAAGCCCCGACGTTAGTCGGGCGCGAAAAATTAAATGGCTTTCGCACTCCGCTCACGCGGAGGCTTCCGTACGCATTCACTAACCCGAAAGAATAGCAGCATCACGCTTTGTAAATAAATCATTACACTCTATTCAATGCGCATTTGCTGTTATGAACAAAATTAGGATGCGTTTACCCTGCCCTACGACGCAGACATTGCCTCCAACCTCCCGTCTGATGCTACACTAGCGGAATTGATGACAAGGATTGGTCTCTATGCGGCTTTTCAGAAACAGCGCCATTTTAATATCATTTTTTTCAAGCAGCCTTGCGTTTGGCGCAATGGCGCCTGGTGAAAACATTTGGCTGGCTTATCAAGATGCCGTGAAAAATGACCCTGTTTTCCAACAACAAAAGGCGACGTTACAAGAAACAGAAGAACAAGTGCCTTCAGCGCGCGCACCTTTATTTCCACAGCTTTTTTTAAGCGCGCAGTTATCACATACCTATCAAAACTCAAAAATATTAGGCGATTCTGATTACAACAGCAATCAATATGCCATTAACTTTAGCCAGGTATTATTCAACGCCTCTGCTTTTAATCAGCTATATCAAGCACGATTATCCGTACAAGCGGCCGTTGTTTTATTCTCAGCACAAACGCAAGATTTAATCGTGCGTTTTACGCGCGCTTATCTAGCAGTGTTACAAGCACGCGACATGATGGATTACGCGCACTCTCAAAAAACATTTTCAAAAGAATTTTTGCGGATGCTGACAAGAAAGCGCGCATTAAAATTTGCAACCATTACGGAATTTGAACAAGCCAAACAGCAATATCAATTATTGTGTGCGCAATATGAAACAACAAAAATAACATACAATCAAAATTTACAAAGCTTAAGCAATATTACAGCACTTGTTTACCCGCAATTTCCAGCATTAAAAAAACAATTTTCACTTATTCATTTAAGTCCTGATAACGCACAACCCTGGGTAAAGCTAGCAAAAACACAAAATTTATTATTGCGCTCAGCACAATTACAAGTGCGTGCAGCAGAACAGCAAATTAAAACAAAAAAAACGGATTTTTTACCCACGGTTTCTGCAACAACCAATTACAGTGATACCAATGAATTGAGCACTCAAGCTGCTGGTGGAGCAGATGAAACAGTGCGTGCAACACAAACAGGCATTTCGGCTTCGTGGAATTTTTCACAAGGCGGCCAAACATTGTCAGACATCAGAAAAGCGACAGCAGCGTACGCGCAAACAACAGCGGCAATGCAGCAACAGTATTTACAAGCAATCACCAACACAGAAAATGCATTTATAGGCGTGCAAGATGGATCGCTTAGCGTACAAGCGTCGCGTGAAGCAATGCAAGTGGGCGAGTCTGGATTACAACACGTAAACAGAGGATTTAAAGCGGGCGTGCAAAGTATTTTTGAACTGCTACAAGCACAAAATAGATTATATGAAGCGCAAAAACAATACACACAAAATTTTTATAATTACGTTATGAATACGATTTTATTAAAGCAAGCCGCAGGCACTTTATCACCGAACGATGTTTTCACATTGAATAATTATTTATATGGAAAAACAAATGCAATTAAAAAATAACGATTTGATCCGGGATATTTTGCTTCGTTGTTGCTCGGCATTTTGGTCTGTCACTTTTTTCAGCTTCCTGGTTAATTTATTGATGCTGACTGTGCCGTTATTTACACTGCAATTATATGATCGGGTTTTAGTGAGCCAAAGTGCGGATACGTTATTATATTTAACATCAATCGCCATTTTCTTTATTGCTGTTTATGCTGTTCTAGAATTTCTGCGTTCACGTATTTTAATGGAAGTTGCGCGCTGGTTAGATAAACAATTAAACCCTTTGATTTTAACAAAAAGTGCAGACAGGATTTTATTGGGTGATCGATATGGCTATCAATCACAACACGATATGAGCACAATAAAAAACTTTTTAAAAAGCCCTTCCTTTTTTGCTTTTTTAGATATGCCGTGGTTTCCTATTTTCTTAATCGCTATTTTTTTTATTTCCGATGTGCTGGGCGTGATAACCTTATTTGGCGCGATCCTTTTATTTTTCCTTGCTTATTTTAATCAAAAAATATCAGCCCATGATTTAGCGGCTGCTTCAAAAATGACTACTAATAACGTATGTGATATTGATGCTATTTTAAATCACGCAGAAACAGTTCAAGCAACCGGCATGATGACTGCGTTTATTGAAAAATGGACTGTGAAAAACAATAAAGTAATGGAATTTCAATCTGCTTCTGCCAATCACGTTGGATTAATTTCTGCTAGCAGTAAATTTCTCCGCATACTAATCCAAATTATATTATTGGCAGTTGGGGCTTACCTTGCAATGCAAGGAAAATTAACCGGCGGCGCCATGATTGCTTCTTCTATTATTGCGGGCCGTGCATTGGCACCAGTCGAACAGTTTATTTCAGCATGGAAAGAATTTTTTTCTGCAAAAGAATCTTTGATGCGCTTGAAAAATTTTATTCAACTCCCAGAATTGCGCACTAAACACATTGATTTACCCAAAGCAATGGGCAACATTGACTGTGATAATTTAGTATATATGCCCATTGGCGCTGAACAACCCCTACTGCAAAATATTCATTTTAAATTAAATGCAGGTGAAAGCGTGGCCATTCTAGGGCCTTCAGGTGCTGGGAAATCAACCTTATCGCGCCTTATTTTAGGCGTATTTAAAGCAACGCGCGGGGCAGTGCGTTTGGATGGCGCTGATGTCTATCATTGGGATAGAACAGATTTTGGAAAACAGGTTGGTTATCTCCCACAAAATAATGGCTTAATTGACGGGTCTATTAAAGACAATATCGCGCGATTAACAACAGATTATTCAGATGACGATGTGGTTGCGGCTGCGAAAATGGCCAATGCACACGACATGATTTTGCGTTTACCGAAAGGTTACAATACGATGGTTAATGAATTTCAACTATCTGGTGGCCAAGCAAAACGCGTGGCATTGGCGCGGGCATTTTATAAAAACCCTTGTTTAATAGTACTAGATGAACCTGAAACACATTTAGACGTAGACGGTGAACGCGCTTTATTGGACGCCATCGAAAAAATAAAAGCAGAAAAATCCGCAACCATTATTATTGTCACTCGACACTTAAAATTAATTAAATTAATGGAAAAAACATTGGTGTTGCGAGACGGCAAAATACAGGCTTTTGGCGCAACGGATGAAATACTGGCTAAGATGAGTGGGCAATAGTTATATCATCGCCCATCAACAAACCCACAAAAGCAAAGCATTACGCTGAGCGATGAAGTAGTGAGCGAATATGAGAATTACGGGGGATGCGAGGAAGGCGTGATTGGCATGGATGCCAATCTCGAGCCCTCATGGATGAGTTCACGGCGTCCTTCCGAACATCACCCTAATTCGAATATTTAGCGAACGGAAACAAAGCAATAAGAAATTATGAATGTGCTACGACTGATTGATTGGGGATCAGGGATCAGTGTCAGAATGCGAACACCGATCCGTGATAACTTCTTCCAACAGCAATAATATTAGCATCACCCTGAAAAATGGAGCGAATACCTTTTTTATATTTAAAATCTCGAGTAATGACAATAACAGTGACTAAGACAGGCTAATAATTTTATGGAAAACAATTTCACAGAATCACCTTCAACGCATTCTATAACGCGCACAGGCTGGATTGTCATTGCTGTTTTTATCGGTGTTTTTTTCTTGTGGGCATTTTTTTCTAGCATTGAAAGCGCTGCTGTTGCGCCTGGAAAAATTGTGGTTGCAGGAAATCGACGGGTTGTGCAACATTTAGAAGGCGGCATTATTGCTGCCATCGCCGTTAAAAATGGCGATATTGTCAAAAAAGGGCAAGTGCTGGTAAAAATTGATGACACACAATCTGCAACAAAATTTGAATCGGAGCATGGGCAATTATTGAGATTGTTGGCAAATGAAGCGCGATTAATAGCATTAATTGAAAACCGTGATCACGTTACGTTTCCGGATGACGTGTTGGCAGTGGAAAACGTGCCGTCTATGCATAAGGTTTTAGACAATCAAAAAACCAGTTTTGAAGTCGAGCGCCTATCTAAAGCCGGCAGTTTAAATATTTACAAGAAACGTGTATTAGCGCTAGAAGATGAGATTCAAGGCGCCAATGCGCAGCTTGCCTCATCAGAGCAGCAATTAAAGTTGGTGCATGAAGAAGTAGCAGCAATATTGGTTCTGGCAAAAGAAGAATTGGTTGATCGCAGCCGCGTTTTATCGATTCAGCGTGATGAACAACAGCTAAGAGGTCAGCGTGGTCAATATCAAGCAAATATTGCAAGCCTAAAAGAAAAGGTGGGGGAAACAGAGTTGTTGGTCATCGCAGAACAAAATAAATTAAATAAAGAATGGAATCAGGAGTTGCGAGAGGTGCGTGAAAAGTTAGCGCAATCTGAAGACCGTGAAAAATCATCAAAAGATATTTTTGATCGCACCACGATTGTTGCACCACTTGATGGCACTGTGATGAATTTGGCCGTGTCGACATTGGGCGGCGTTGTTAAGTCAGGTGAAACATTGCTGGAGATCGTGCCCAGCCATGAAGAATTGGTCATTGAAGCAAAAGTAAATCCTTTGGATATTGATGTGGTGCATGACGGCTTGAAAGCAAAAATAACTTTGTCCGCATTAAAAACACGAACAACGCCAACATTGCTGGGTGAAGTGACTTATGTTTCTGCGGATGCGCAATTAGATGAGCGTACACAAACCAGCTATTTTCAAGCACGAATTCATATCGACGCAAGTGAATTAAAAAAATTGGGTGATAAAAAAATAATGCCCGGTATGCCTGTCGACGTCATGATTATTACAGGGAAGCATTCTCCCTGGACATATTTTATGGATCCTATTGAGCGCAGCTTTAAGCATTCGTTTCGTGAGGATTAGTGTTTTGCTTTAACATCAAATCCTCAGGTAGCGCTGAGTTGATTACTACACCGCAATATCATCATGCGAAATAGGGTCAGACGCAATTAAATCAATTGCAAAGGAAGTGTTTGCAATCGTCACGGTTTGAATGCCATCGTGCGCCTGAATATTCACATCATTTGCGCTGACATGCAGCAACGTTAAATCTAATTTATCTGACGCATGATGAAAACCTTCTATCGTGTCATGCTGATTTATCGTTGAATCCGTTAAATTTTCATATTTATATATATTGCCGCCTTCGCCACCGACCAAGAAGTCAGCGCCGCCGCCGCCAATCAAGGTATCATCACCGATCAAACCATAAAGATGATCATTGCCTTCATTGCCGTGCAAAGTGTCATTGCCATCTAATCCATGCAATTGATCATTGCCCGCTAAACCATAAATAACATCGTTACTCATTGTGCCGGTAATGGATTCAGCATTTGCTGTGCCTGAAATAGCGGCGCTCGGTGGCACAACGGGATCAGGTGTTGGTGTTGGAACTGGTTCTGGCACCGGATCAGAAGCGCCACTCAAAATAAAATCGCTTGCTTGGAAATTCACATGATTGCCAATTTGAATTGAAAAATCACTTCCTGCAATGCCGATAAATTGATAACCATTGGCTTCTGTCATGACCAATTGATTAAAGCCTACGTTTAATGCACTTAAATCAATTTTGTCATTGCCTTGTTCAAAGGTTTCAATAAAATCACGCGCACTGGTTGTTGAATCACTGAGTGCGGCATATTTATAAATATCATTGCCTGCGCCGCCTACTAAAAAGTCCGCGCCAGCGCCACCTATTAGCGTGTCATTTCCCACTAAACCATAAAGATGGTCTTTTCCTTCATTGCCATACAAAGTATCGTTGCCATCCAATCCATGTAATTGATCATCGCCCGCTAAACCATAAATCACATCATTACTCATTGTGCCGGTAATGGATTCATTATTGGCTGTGCCTGAAATAGCGGCGCTCGGTGGCACAACGGGATCAGGTGTTGGCACTGGAGCAGGTACAGGAACGGGTTCTGGAACCGGAACCGGAACCGGAACAGGCACTGGCACTGGCACAGGTTCTGCAGCAGCATTTAAAATAAAATCACTCGCTTGAAAATTCACATGATTGCCGATTTGAATTGAAAAATCACTTCCTGCAATACCAATAAATTGATAGCCGTTGGCTTCAGTGATGACCAATTGATTAAAGCCTACGTTTAATGCACTTAAATCAATTTTGTCATTGCCTTGTTTAAAAGTTTCAATAAAATCATGCGCACTGGTTGTTGAATCACTGAGTGCGGCATATTTATAAATATCATTGCCGGTGCCGCCCACTAAAAAGTCCGCGTTAGCACCACCCATTAAAGTATCATTTCCAGCTAAACCATAAAGATGATCTTTTCCTTCACCACCATACAAAGTGTCATCCCCTTCTAATCCATGCAATTGATCATCACCCGCTAAACCATAAATCACATCATTACTCATTGTGCCGGTAATTGAATCGTTATTGGCCGTGCCTGTACCTGAAATAGGCGGGCTTGGTGGCACAACAGGATCAGGTGTTGGCACTGGAACAGGTGTTGGTGTTGGTGTTGGTGTTGGTGTTGGTGTTGGTGTTGGTGTTGGTGTTGGTGTTGGTGTTGGTACAGTATCATGTTGCACTGTTCCCGTAACAGATGACCACTCACGATTCGCATTCATCGCCATTGTTTCTTGCGCTTGTAATGTCATCGTTGTGCCGTCAGAAAAGGTAATTATTTTTTCTGACGTTGTTGGATTATAAGCAACATACGTAATTAATCCGTCTTTATTAAACACACCAAAAAATGAAGTGTCTGCTGTGATATTTCTATCAACTCTTCCCAGCGCATTTAAATTATTTACCCAATCATAAGTATGCGCATAAGATTCACCTTCTTCAGGCGAGTAATTTGTATTAAAGTTATTAGCAGCTGCTGCAGGATTAAATAAAGCCTGATATTCCAGCATAATATCCGTCCATTGATCGGGAACGCCGCCATTAACTTGCACCATCTCTGCATAATTTTGCGCGACATACTCTGGATATAAACCCAAATATAATGACGATGCTGTAATGGGCAAATAATTAATGCCGTGAATCATTTCTGAATCACCTGAAAACCAAGTGCCATAAACACCGCCATCACCCCAAATCATCCCTACTACACTATGATCAAATCCTTGCGGGAAATTTATATTATTAACATCAAACCAATACTGTTGGACCGCTGCAACCTCTGTTGAATATAAATAATTACCCAAGCTTTGCAATGAAGCGTTACCGGTTTGCGCACCCCACAACGTAACAGCGCTTGAAAAATTTAACGATTCAGAAGAAGATTCTTCGTTATTGCCAGATGCAAATGCACCATCACCTGACGCCCATGAATGGCCACCGTAAGGATCGAAATTTCTCAAGTAAGGAAACATCGTATTCATTTCATCGGAATTAGCGACATCTTGAATTAATAAATTAACCATGCCACCCCATTCACTCGCCCAACTTGGATCAAATTGCGCAACCACAGAAGCCGCATGCACAAAATAACCGTAGTGAAATTGATGATCATTAATTTCAGTATTAGAATTAAAGCTGGCTGGATAACCTTGCAATGTATTCCACTGTGAATTGTAATAAAACTGTTTATCGCCTTCTGTGCCGCTGACTGTAAACCAATCTTGTAATTCAGATTTAATCGTATTAATAAAAAATGTTTTTGCTTCATCGTTTCCGACTTGATCAGCCAATTGCGCTAATTCACCCAAGCGTTGCATTGCTTTTCCAGACCAATAAGTATCTTGGCTGCTAATCACTTCTGGCAACGCAGCAAGATTATGGTATTCAGCATTAATCATGTTAGCCAACTGTTGCGTTTGTGCTGCGTCTAAAAAATTGGGCAAGGCAGGCAAAATACCCGTGTAAGGAATTTCCATGCTGAATGTATTGCCTTCATGTAATTTCATTTCGCCTTTCGGTGTTTGATAAGTAAATTGCGTTAATGAATCATCTGAATTTAACCATTGATGCGGATAGAGTGCTGTTAATGCTTCAGATGAAAAACCTGGCTCTTTTAAATCAGTCGTAACAGAAAAATTCGTAATCACTTCTGAATTGGCTGCATCATATGAAAATGTACTTTCACTGTCTGTTACAAATGCAAAAGCGTGTTGATAAAAATATTGCAGTGTTGCAATAGATTGATCTGGCAATAATGCACTTGAAAAATAATCTTTTCCGTTTAAATTAGAAGAAATAACGCCATTATCGATATGCCATTCGCTACCAACGGGTGCGAATAAGCCATAATTATTGCCATTAATGGTTACGCCTAACACATTTGCATCGTAATAATAAATCTCACCTGCGCCATCCCAACGCACAGCTTCCTGCACAGGCGCTGCGCCGAGTAGGATTGAATGTGCAGCGGAAGGATCACTGCTTAATGAATTTTTTATGCCGTCATTTTCTAAATATAATTTATTCGCTACCATGCCATTTGGATCTGATAAATTGGTAAACGGTAAATTAATATTTGATTCTCCAGATTGAATTAACACATCGCCCGTACCAAAAGGTTTCCAAACATCTATTTTAATAGTCGCATTTGTTAAATCTTGTAATTGGCCTATTTCACTGACGCCCAAACCACGCGATTCATTTTGCGTATAATGCTCGTTAGAACTAACGTCCCCATCTAACGGCATAAAATTGAAGGTTTTCACATAATCAAATTTTCCATCGCCATTGCTATCAATTGAAATACGCGCTTCCACTGCGCCGCCAATATGACTTCCTTGACCGTCTGCTGTATTAATTAATAAGTCCATCGCAAATTGCTCGCCATTGTAAACGCCATTGACGTGCTCAATTTTAAAAATTTCATTGCTTGAATTAGGTTGGCCAATCGTGTTTGTTTTATCAGCTGTTAAATTAATCACAACATTCGCATTACCAGTGCGCTCAAAATACGTGAAAGGGGAGCCATGGCCAAATGTTGCATGTAATTGCAAGCCAGAATCACTGTCTTGCCATAATGCTTTATTAAAATAAGCGGAAGTATCTTCTAAAACTGCATTGGCCGCATTCATACCCAACAAACTGACATTTAAATCAGCATGATAAGTATATTCAAATTTAACTTCTCGACCGGATCCATCGTAAATAAATCGAGGGGTTGCGGTATAGCCTAAATTTAATCCTGCCGCATCCGCTTGCATATTAAGGGGTTGCGCAAACATCGGCGCCGAATATTGATTTCCAAAATAAGGATAAGACAAGGACGAAGACCAATCATTGGTGGGCACTGCGCCAGTAAAAGTACTCGCCACCAAAGGTGATACTGGATCACCTTGATAGGTTAAAACGCCTTTTTCTCCCGCCGGAAGAAGCGTTGTATAATTTCCTGCGCCTACATTGATAATGGCCATAAACACCTCAAACTGCTTAGTTAAACTGTATGAGGGAACTATAGCAGGAGATATCACTATATTCTGGTAATTCAAATTATATTTTTACCATTAATTCATGCTATTACAAATTTATATCACAGCAAGCCAAATAAATTCTTTGGATCAGGCATGTTTGGAATGAGATCCATCTCGGTACCGATATTATTTTCAGTCGCTAAGGCGTATATGAATTTTAATATCACAAAATCTTCTAATGCAAAACCAACGGAATCAAATAAAGTAATTTCGGCATTGTCTAAACGCCCAGGTTTTTTTCCTGATGTTAATTCCCATAGCTCAGCATAAACAGGCGCATCTGATTGTTGAATTTCACCTTCAATTTTTGACTGTGGAAAATATTCAATGACAATTTTTGCCCGCGGCAATATGTTTTTATCTAATTCTGTTTTTCCAGGGCAATCACCGCCGATTGCATTAATATGCATGCCTGGTTTTATCCACTGGCTTTCTAAAATTCTAACATGCCCCTTTGCTGCTGTTGCCGTCGTAATAATATCGCAATCTTCAACAACGCTTACCGCATCATCACAAGCAATTAATTTGATATTTAAATTATTTAAATTAATCTCGAATTTTTTCATTGCTTCAGAATCGATATCAAAATATTTGACTGTTTCAACTGGAAATAAAGTTTTTAATGCTAAAATTTGAAATTCAGATTGCGCACCTGTTCCAATAATTCCCATTATTTTCGAATCTTTTTTTGCTAAATATTTTGAAGCCAGCGCTGAGGTTGCTGCTGTGCGCAAAGCTGTTAACACTGTCATTTCACTCAGCAATAAAGGATAGCCATTATTCACATCAGACAACAAACCAACCGCAACGACCGTTAATTTATTGCTTTTGGGATTGCTGGGATGACCGTTTACATATTTAAACGTATAAAATTCATCATCAGCCGTCGGCATTAATTCAATCACGCCATCATGCGTATGCACTGCATGCCGCGGCGATTTATCAAACCGATCCCAGCGCGAAAATTCTTTTTCAAGCGATAAAATCAATGCTTGAAAAAAAGGGTTGACGCCAACCGTATTGATTAATTTTTTAATGTCGGAAAGTGTGATGACTTTAACCATGGCTTTAGTCCTGATGTTTAATGCGCACTATCATTCAATACTATTTCCATGTGCCTGGCAATTGACTTAAACGCATCTTAATTTAGCTCAGAACCATAAATGCGCATTGGATTGAGCGCAATTATTTATTGACACAACGGAGTGCTTCTATTCTAGGGTGTCCAAAAAAGCCCTAAATCACATGCTTTCATTCCCCAAAAACCGGATCTGTAAACAAAGTCTTCATTTCGGCACACGCAAATGCTCAATTAATTCGGAGAAGCGGGGTGATTTGCACGGTCCAAAACAAGAGGAACGCGTTTAGGTGAATTTGGACGCCCTACTTCTATTCCTTCACTCGATCTTCTGATTTTTGGCTCTTCTCTGGGCTTGTGAGCTATCTCGCTTGCCCAAGGCTATGTATTCGGCTGTAATTTACATGCAATGATAAAAGTTTTAGACGTTCACACGCAGCCTTCCGGCCGCGTTTCTGAGCTATTTAATAGAAATCCATTCGGTTGGCTTTAAATAATATTCCGTCAACTTTTCTTCTGGCGAATTTTTTTCAGCTTGGAAATTATAAATCCAATTCACTGTTGGCGGTAATGACATTAAAATAGATTCTGTTCGTCCACCAAATTGCAATCCAAATAAAGTACCGCGGTCATAAACCAAATTAAATTCAACATAGCGACCGCGACGATAAAGCTGGAAATCACGTTGTTTTTGAGTGCAGAGGTGGTCTTTTCTTTTTTCGATAATGGGAATGTAGGCGTCAATAAAACTATTGCCAACGCTTTGCAAAAAAGAAAAACATTGTTCAAATGGCAATTCATTTAAATCATCAAAAAATAATCCGCCCACGCCGCGACATTCATTGCGGTGCTTTAAATAAAAATAGGCATCTGCATTTTTCTTAAATTTCTCGTAAAAATCAGGGTGAAATGGATCACAGGCATTTTTTGCTGTGCGATGAAAATGCGTGCAGTCTTCATCAAATCCATAATATGGCGTTAAATCATATCCGCCGCCAAACCACCAAACCACATCGCCATTTGTTTTGCTTGCCTGAAAAAAACGAACATTCATATGGGATGTTGGGGCAAACGGATTACGCGGGTGAATAACCGATGAAATGCCCAGGGCTTCAAATTGTGCGCCGATTAATTCTGGTCTTTTTTGCGTTGCTGCTGGCGGCAAGGAATCGCCGGCAACATGAGAGAAATTCACACCGGCGCGTTCCAGTACTGCGCCATTTTCTAGAACACGTGTTCGACCCCCGCCAATTTTTTCGTGCGTCCAACAATCTTCTTGAAATTGCTTTTCGGGTTCGTGATGTTGCAAGGCGTCGCAGAGCTTGTCTTGAAGCGACAGTAAATAGGTTTTAATAATATTAATGTCTGGCATAATTTACCGTGTTATTGGCGCTAGGACTAACGTCCTAGCTTCTGTGCTATTTGATTATTTTAATCCAATTTCTTTGAACCGCTCATCACGATAACTGCCTGCAGTATACTGATCAGACAATCTTACCTCTTCTCGCGGATGCAAAAACAACGGCATGGATAAACGTGATTTTTTAGCAAGTTCGCCCGCTGGATTTAAAACACGGTGAGATGTTGATGGATAATAACGTCCACTACATTCCTGCAACATATCGCCGACATTCACAATAATCCAACCTGGATTAATCGGCACATTTATCCAATTGCCTTGCGCGTCTTTTACTTGCAATCCATCTGCTGTTGCTGCTGGCAACAATGTTAATAAATTAATATCTTCGTGTGCTGCTGCACGCAGTGCGTCTTTGGGCTCATCACCCGTCAATGGCGGATAGTGAATTAATCGTAATAATGTATGATCTGAATTCTTGATCATGTCACTTAAAGGCATAGAATATTTTTTCTTTATTTCTGCGGGCGAATTATTTTCGATCCACTGCAACAGTGTTCCAGCCATTTTATTTAAGGCAACATAAAGCGCTGCACTGACTTCACGACACGATTCTGGGCAACGTCTTCCTAAATAATAATGATAAAATTCTTTGAGGTCTTTTTTGTCATACCCTTTTGCTGTTTCAGACATTGCCGTTGAAACATAACCCTCATGTGTTTTTTTATCAAATGCAAAGTCATGTTTATAATCGGATTTAAAAAAGTCATACCATAGTCGATAGGCTTCTTCAATTAACACTGGCGAAACAGGGTGATTTTCGATAACAGCAAAACCAATTTCTTTTAATCCTTGCGCAAATTCCGTAGGTGCCTGGGGTGATTGATAATCAATGACGCGAATTTTCATTATTAATCCCTGTTATTTTAGTAAAAATCACTTGCGCTCACGTCACTGCTTTCACTGCCTTCCTTTTGGGACAACAAGCGTTGCTGCCGCATTTCGATAAATTGTAGCAGCAATGGCGCTGAACTCAAGCACGTACTTTCTTTTTCTAATGATACCGCTTCAATAAAATGACCGGCCAAGTTATCTGTAAAAATATAGTTTCGTCTGTTTTGTGGTTTTAATGTTAGTGCCATTTCCCTGAGGGCTATTGCCGTGATTGCATAATCATGATCTGTCATGCCCACTCCATTAATGGGCGTAAATGTTGAACCCTGAACAGCGAGACCCTGCTCATAAAGATGAAGATGTAGTGTCACGCACTCAGGCAGTAATTCAGGATGCATTCCGAAAATGGCACACAAGGGATTCAATATGTCCAAACGATCATCGTAAAAATGGAAATGAATATCACTTTCTTGCGCATTTTCATCATCATTGAAAGCCTCTGAAGCGAAGCGATGAATTTGCGTCATAAGCAATGTAAATTTACCTTCATCAAAAAACAGTTGCTTCTCATTATCCTGCGAAAAAGAATAGGCGTACGTTGCATGCTGCACAGCAAGCAGCGCAGGCACTGTTTCATGCAATTTACCCATGTCCTCACAATAAAGATTAGCAAGATAATTTCCATGTGTTTGAACTGCATTTGAAAAAGTATAACCAAACTGTTGTTTGTGAAAAATATCCGATACCAAAAAACGATCGAGCGAAACAATATCGTTACCTCGCTTTTCAAATTCTTGCTGGATATGTGCTACAAACGCTTCCATTTCAACAAAACAAGATCCTGAGAAATAATGCAACATCTCAGATTTCTGAGCCATGCCCTGTAAATCTGACAAAGGGGATTGACGACTTGAACCTACGCTAAATATCACCTGCACACATTCTTTCAGATCTTTATGCTTTTCTATTAACTTATGCACAAAAGCAACATTAAAATCGGCCATGCTTTGATAGGGCTCCACAACCAGCACCCCATTATCATTTGCATTGTCCGGCTGTTCTACACAATGCGGACCAAAGCAACCATCAAAGTCTAAAAAATACACTTCAATTATTTTTTTTGTTTGCGCCTTTTGGAATAGTTTAGGCGTACGTCTACATGCTTCCCCTTCTCTCGCTCTTTTTCTCATTAATTTTCTCCCCTATTATTTTAAGACAATACTAGCAAGCCTAATTTAAGGAAATATTAAGGGATTTTATAAAAGGAATAGTTATCCGACGTTTTGCTGCCAGTGAGGCTTGATCTAATTTATCTAGGGCGAAAAATAAATCGCGCATATTTCGCGAAAAATGGTGAATCAAATAACGTCCGACATCGTCCGATAAATCAAATCCACGCAATTGCGCACGCATCTGCAGGGCTTTAATTTTTTCTTCGTCCGTTAAATTTTTTATTTCAATACTCAAACCCCACGCCAAACGCGATTGTAAATCAGGTAACAAAAAATTTAATTGTTGTGGCAATGATTTTGCGCTAACCAACAGCGAGACCTGATTTTCTCGGGCACGATTATAAAAATAGAACAATGCTTCTTCCCACGCACGGTTTCCAGCGATCGCATCAACATCATCAATACAGACGCAATCTTGATTCTCCAGCGCATCAAAAACCTCAGGGGAAAAATCCGCATAGCTTGACAGCGGCAAATAAAAAACCGTCTGGCCATTTTCGCTCATGGCATGACAACACGCCTGTAATAAATGCGTTCTGCCAACACCAGACTCACCGTAACAATAAATAAACTGCTCCGATTGACGCACAATGAATTTTTTTAGAATTGTCAGTAATTGCAAATTATCGCCGACAAAAAAATTATCGAAAATTGCATCATCGCGTAAATTTAATTTAAGGGGCAACTGGGCTAACACCGAATTCATTCTCTCGTCCAAAAATTTTTTCTATTGTAGCACTGTCATTGCTGCTGTCACTCACCCGCTTTACTAACAAGTTATGCACAGATTATCCGGATAAACTTCAATCCTGTGTATAAGTTTGTGTATAGCTCTGTATAACATAAAAAAATATGCTGCTAAATGATTGAATTCTGAGAAAAAAGGCTGTTATAATCAAAAACAAGAGGGTTGGTAAAAATTTTACCGGAGAAGCTCATGGTCAAATCAGAATTAATTCAAAAAATCGCAGCGAAACAAAATCACTTGCCCATTAAAGATATCGAAGCCAGCGTCAATTATATTGTCGACTGCATGAGCGATAGT
>JAPLRF010000055.1 GCA_026399315.1 Gammaproteobacteria bacterium | reverse complement strand
TGGTTTCATTAGCAAAGCAAATTTTAAAACACCCAATGCCACCCAATTTAAACAAAAAGTATGAATATTGCATGAATATGTTTACTAATAGTTTGAAAGAGGGTGTTTTATGTTAAAATTCGTGGGGATACCTCAGGGCTAACGCCCCCACTTCTGATAGTTCATCGCTAAATTCGCATCTTCATTGGGGTATATACCTTGCCGAGATCAAATAATTTATTTCTGATGCCATCAGGCAAATAAAACGTGTTATCGGGACGATAGGCATCTAAGAATTTTGATATCCAACAGGCGTTCTCTGTATTAGCGTTAGTGTCACGATAATCAGCATCAAGTCACGCGGTCACTATTGCTTCCACTCATTGACGCTCAGGGCTCCAAGCTGGATACACACCGCGCGATACACTCCAAATGCTGCTGCAATGCCCCGCGATTGGCTTCGATTGTTTTCTTTGCGCAGAGTCCAATTTTTTCACGCAATTCTTTTGCGTTACACAGCCCAACAACAGTTTCTGCGATCCCTTGCGCATCTGTCACCACTTGTGCAGCGCCAGCATTTTGCAGCAATTTACTGATTTCAGTAAAATTATGTAAATGCGGCCCCGTTAAAATGGGCAGGCCCAATGCCGCTGGCTCAATGATATTATGCCCGCCCGTCGGCACCAAACTGCCGCCCACAAAAGCAATATCGCACGCCGCATAAATCATTTGTAATTCGCCAATCGTGTCTAATAATAAAATATCAGTTGCTGCATAGATTTCTGTTTTTTGCGACCTGATGGCAATTTGGAGTTTTCTGTCGCGACACAATTCCAACACTTTTGTAAAACGATCTGGATGGCGAGGCGCCAAGATTAAAAACAATGTTGGCATTTCTTGACGAATTTTTTCAAACGCATCCAGCAGGATACTGTCTTCGCCTTCATGCGTGCTGGCAGCAATCAACACGCGACGCTCAGCGCCAATTTGTTGTCGAATTTCTTTTCCTTGCAAAATTAATTCATCAGGGATATTCAAATCAAATTTAATATTGCCAGTCACAATTAATTTTTTAGGGTCTAGCCCTAAATGCAAATAGCGCTCGCCATCCAACACACCTTGTGCGGCAACTGTATGATAGGCGCTTAACATTTTTTTCGTTAAGCTTGAAACCAGTTGATATCGTTTAAACGATTTTTCAGACAAGCGTGCATTTGCGAGCACAACAGGGATTTTTTGTTTTCTGCAAATGGATAATAAATTCGGCCACAATTCCGTTTCTAAAATAATACATAACTTTACACGCGCACGACGCAAAAAACGCGATACTGCAGTGGGCGTATCAAAAGGCGCGTAAACATGGGTCACTTGGTTGCGTAAATATTTTTTTACTAATGCAGAACCCGTTGGCGTCGTGGTCGTTACAATAATATGGAAGCGCGGAGAATATTGCTTAATTAAAGCTTTAACAAGCGGGATAGCAGCCATCGTTTCCCCCACAGAAACAGCATGCACCCAAATATTGTCACCTTCTTTAAAACGTTTGATATAACCAAATCGCTCATTCCACCGCTTTCGATAATCCGCCGTGTGGCGCGACCGCCACAACAAGCGAATTAACACAACCGGCATAATGAGATAATAAATTACCGTATAAATAAGGCGAATCATTCGACTTGTTTTCCAAACGTTTCATGAATAAACAATGTAATAAAATACGCCACAATTAATCCAGCAGGAATAATGCTCAAGGCAATGGAATAATCTACATTCGAATAAATAACATTGGCATTGCTGTTGCTTGAATTACTCAGAAAGGCCAAAAACGCGCCCACAGAGGGCTGCACAATCATTCCACCAACCATGATCACAAAATTGGTAAATGAAACAGCGGTAGCAGAAATATCGTGCGGACAATTTTCCTTCCCTAATGAAAAACACAAAGGATGCGGCCCACAAAAAAGACCTAATGCAAATAATAAGCCATACATTAAATTATGACTGCCGATCGGCAAAAATAAAATAAGCGCGGAAACGACAGCCGCCCCCAGCGTTGCAACCATCAACGGAATTTTCCGTGTGCCAAAACGATCCGACAAAAAGCCAGCGGCAAAGCTAGAGATAATCCAGCCCGCTAAGGTAAGCGACACGCCGAACGCTGCGTCTGCTCTGGAAAAATGACGCGCTGTTCTTAAAAAAGGAATTGCCCATGCGTCAATAAAAACAGACGACGGCAAATACAGTAATGCACCGACCAAACCAATCAACCACATTTGGCGCATTTTCATGATGTTCCACAACTGCTTGCACAATACTTTGTAGGATGACG
>JAPLRF010000045.1 GCA_026399315.1 Gammaproteobacteria bacterium | reverse complement strand
TGAAACACGCCGTAAACCCATCCATGGGGTCTCGTCATTGGCCGTCCGGGCCAATGACGGTTTCAAAAACACCTCTTTCATAATCATCCACGCCAAATTTATCATGCTTAATTTTAAATAAAATCACTTTAATGCAAAGTTTACAACGCGCAATGAAGCAGTGAGTGTGTGCGAAGGTGAGGAGTGTGTTTGGAAAGCGTGATTAGCATGGTTGCTAATCTCGAGTCCCCATGGAGGGGTTCACGACGTCTTTCCAAACACACTCCTCACCTGAGTACTAAACGAACGGAAGCAAAGCGATAACATTATATTTTGTTTAAATTTTAATGCGGGCGCCCTATTTCCGTTACCCTCTAATTTGGAGTGGATACAATAATTCGGTATAATTAAAATCCTATTTGCTTTTTTAAAGGGGTTTTCAATGACAACGCATCCACACCGCACTTACTGGAATTACATTTGGCAGCCATTCATTATTTTTATGTTCTTGACGGCAATTTTAAATATATTTTTATTTGCTGAATATACTACAAACGTCGTATGGGCGGTTGGGGTAGGGTCATTGGCATCGAGTGCTTACCTTGTTTTTGCTAAACCCAGCGCAGTATCGGCACATCCAATGCGATTAATTGTCGCCTATGTCTTAGCGATTGTCTGTGGCATGTTGACGCATTATGCCGGCGAAAGTGTGTTAACCTTAGCGCATCACTATTTCTGGATTAGTTTTTTAGCTGCGCTTGCCGTTGTTATTACGCTTTTATTAATGATTTGGTTTAAAGCGGAACATCCGCCTGCAGTGGGGATGGCGCTCGTTTTCGTGATAGATTTAAAAGATTATCGCACGTCCATTATCGTGTTGGGTGCGATTACCATTTTAGTGATTTTAAAGTTGATGCTTTCTCGTTGGCTGAGTGATTTGTATTAGCGTTGATTTTAGAGAATCTATTTTTTTCTTATGTTATATTTCACTCATCTTAAATTCTCCGGAGAAACTCAATGTTAATCGGCGTACCCAAAGAAATTAAAACAGAAGAATACCGCGTTGGATTAACGCCTTACAGCGTGCATGAATTAATTAATCACGGACATCAAGTGATTGTCGAGCACAATGCAGGTGCTGGTATAGGTTTTGATGATGATACTTACAAAGCAGCCGGTGCGACCGTTGTGAATACAGCGACTGAAGTGTGGAACAAAGTTGACATGATCGTCAAAGTGAAAGAACCGCAAGCGGCAGAATTTTCTTTTTTGCGTGAAGGATTAATATTATTTACGTATTTACATTTGGCGCCCGATTTAGTACAGGCCGATGCGTTATTAAAATCAAAATGCGTGGCGATTGCCTATGAAACAGTGACAGACTCCTTCGGCGGATTGCCTTTGCTGTCTCCTATGAGCCAAGTAGCGGGGCGCTTATCTATTCAAGTGGGCGCAGCGTCACTTGAAAAATCCCACGGCGGCAGTGGCGTTTTACTGGGTGGTGTGCCGGGTGTTTATCCGGGCAAAGTGGTTGTGATTGGCGGTGGTGTTGTGGGTACGAATGCAGTACGCATGGCAATGGGCCGTGAAGCGCAAGTGTCTGTTCTCGATACGTCATTGCATCGCTTGCAAGAATTGGATTTACAATTTGGTGGTCGTTTAAATACGGTTTATTCAACGATCGCAACGCTCGAAGAAGAAATTATTTCAGCAGATTTAGTCATTGGTGCTGTGTTATTACCAGGACGTGCTGCGCCAAAATTAATTAAACGCCACCTATTATCAAAAATGAAGCCAGGTTCGGTGATTGTCGATGTTGCGATTGATCAAGGCGGCTGTGTTGAAACGGCACATGCCACAACCCATAAAGAGCCTACTTATATTGTTGATGGCGTGGTGCATTATTGCGTTGCGAATATGCCCGGCGCTGTTCCGCGCACAGCAACATTGGCTTTAAATAATGCGACACTGCCTTTTGTGCTGCGTTTAGCGGATAAAGGTTATAAGGCAGCGTTACGGGATGATAAACATTTTCGTGATGGATTAAATGTGTGCCTCGGCTTTGTTACCAATCCTGATGTTGCTGACGCACTTCAAAAAAAACATGTGCCGGCGCTTGAGGTTTTGTAATTGAAATAAGCGGGAAGTTATTATGTCACGTGATGATTATCGATTTGAATCGATGAATAAGTCAAAAAAAGAACTTATTTTAAATTTTTTGGCGAAAAAAAATATTAAAATTCCTGAAGTGGATGTCAATCCATGGAGTGTTATTTTTAAAAATGTGAATAGCGCCGCATTGCTTCATGAGTTAAGTGGGCAGGGTGTTTATCCTCTCGCCTATGACCTTATTGAAAAAATCCCTACGCTCAGCTTCTTCGTGCCAAAAAGTGGTTTATATTATTTAATGGCGTCGTTGAATGATGCGACCCGTAGAAACCAAGCAGAAAATGTCGTTATTCTCACGGGAATTTTAGCTGGTTTTGTTGAGTGCTGTGAAAATAGACGCGTTTCCTCTTTAATTCAGACGCTTTTTGAAAGGACGCAAGACATTCGCGGAACGTGGCGCGCCCACACTTTGGAATTGTTGCTTGAAGCAAGCGCTATTAATGCAAGCATTCAAAAACATATCATTTTTAAAATATTTGATCTATTGCATAAAACAAAAAATGCCGATGAAAGTGCGGTTGATTTATTGAAAGAATTTTCATTTAAATTGCGTGTGGACTTAAAGATCTATATTAATTGTATTCACGATGTAGATCAGCTGAAATTAATAATAGAGGAAAATAGTGCGTTGGGTGTTTTAATTCATTCTCAGCCTGCAGTTTCTTCGGAACAAGATATTAAAGAAAATATTCAGCGGCGAATTGGAGATATTGAAGCCCTTGTTGCTGCTTGCCCGAGCCCAGTAGGCTGGCAGTAAGTAACATACAGACTCGGTATCCACTCCAAATTAGCGGGTAACGGAAATAGTATTGCGCCGCCTGAAAAGTGGTCAGGGATCTGAGACCAGGGATCGGTGTCAGAATGCGAACACTGATCCCTGATACCCAACTCAGATATTCTTTTTATCTGGGTCGATATCATCATACTCAATAAGTCGACCGCCCCTTTCATCGGCTGATGGCTTCGCTTGTTCCGTGTCGTAGCGTTTGTGACTAAAGAGCTTAGCCCGAACAAAGCCAATGGTAAATAAAATGCCGCCCACAACCAACACAAAAATAAGGACGTAGGTAAAAATAAATAAGCTGAGGATAAAGATGATTAACATTACCAGCATCATTAAATAAGGCGCAATGCGGGCGAAAATGGGATGGGTTTTTTGAGGCTTCATGCTTGCCTTTCTATTTGGTTTCAGATTGAACAGATAGTAACCTATTTTAAAATAAAACAACATAATACAGTGCTATTTTTCGAATATTTCCTTTACAATAGCCAATCTCATTTTATCTTAAGGAATTCATCTTGAATATCAGAACGCTCACTTGTACTGTGGCTGGATTGTTGGCGGTCCTTTGTTTGGTGGCTTTTGCGCCCAAGCAAATATTTATGCCCAAAGGCATTGTCTTGCCAGCAGAACATGTTCGTCCTTCAATTTCAGCGGATGAGGTGACAATTTTGCATCAGGCGCCAGATGGCCATTTTCAATCCTTAGGTCAGGTGCATGTAGAATTGGGTTTTGAAACCCTCGGTACGCAAACGCGTGATGCCTTGTTCCAGAAGGTGAAAACATTGGCGGCGAGTGTTGGCGCGAATGCAGTCGTTGTTAATCTATTGGTTCCCGATGATGGTCTACGCCATGTGCTTACTTTTATGGGCACCGCAATTTATATTCCACCTGCTCGGAGTGCACATTCATGAATTTTGATTTCCCTTTAATATTACTAAGCGTTATCGTTTTCTCCGGCGTTGTTGTTTTAGGTGATTTTATTTTTTGTCTTATCCATCATGAAAAATTTCTTGAAAATAAAAAACGTAGCCTTATTATTGAATATTCTCGTGCTTTTTTCCCCGTATTGTTATTGGTGTTTTGCATTCGCTCCTTTGTCGCACAGCCTTATCGTGTGCCAACAAGTTCATTGGCGCCAACTGTTTTGCCGGGTGATTTTATTTTCGTGAATCAATATCATTACGGATTGCGCTTCCCTATTTGGAATAAAAAAATAATCAATATTAGCGAGCCCGCTCATGGGCAAATCGCTTTATTTCCCTATCCCGCAGAAGAAACCATGACCTTTGTTAAGCGAGTGATTGGATTGCCAGGAGATCATATTAGTTATATTGATAAAACACTTTATATTAACGGCGTTAAACAAGAGACGAAATTTATTAAAGATGTAACGCGATTGGATGACTTTGGTCAGTTGCAAACATATCAGGAATATCAGGAAAACTTACTGGGCGTAAAACACGATATTTTCTTGATGGAAAATGCACCTGCCAATAATTTTTACAATGTAGTTGTGCCTAAAGGTCATTATTTCATGATGGGTGATAATCGCGATGAGAGTGACGATAGTCGATATTGGGGCTTTGTACCAGAACAAGCTTTTATTGGGCATGCATTGTTTGTGTGGATGAGTTGGAATGCCAATGCCGCTGAGTGGTATGATGCTGTTCGCTGGCGCCGAATCGGAACAAAATTATGAATATCCCGCTTTTCTTGACGTTATTGAGAATTCTAGCGATTCCTGTCATTGCTTTTTTTTATTTATTGCCCTTTCATTGGGCGCATCCTGTTGCTGCTGTTTTATTGGCGTTGGCCGCGTTTACCGATTGGCTGGATGGTTATTTAGCGCGTAGTCTTTCACAGATGACGCAATTGGGAGAATTCTTGGACCCTGTTGCAGATAAATTATTGGTGGCTGTTGCCTTGGTGATGGTCTTGAGTGCGCATTTAATCGATTATTTGGGGCTTGCAGCCGCTGTCATTATTGGACGTGAAATTGCCATTTCCGCATTACGTGAATGGATGTCAATTATCGGCAAGCGGATTAGTGTGCGTGTGAGTACAATTGCAAAATATAAAACAACGATACAAATGATCGCGTTGATCATGTTAGTTTGGTATCATCCCGGATCGTATTCTTGGTTAGTGTGGGTTGGTCCATTTTTGCTTTATATTGCAGCATTTTTAACGATGTGGTCAATGTGTGTTTATTTAAAAGCAGCTTGGCCTAATTTTCAGCAGTCTCAGTGATCGGGAGTCGGGGATCGATAAATATAATTATCGTTTCTTCGTGTTGAGTGAGAAATTCAGCTTGACAATTTTTTGAAAATGGCAATAATAGCGTTCGAATAAAAAGTAAAAAGATTTAAGGTAATCTGGGATTTACCAAAATCAATGATCGGTCTTAGTTGATACAAATGCCGATAGCAGATACCCGATTACTGGTTACAACTATGCGGGAATAGCTCAGTTGGTAGAGCATAACCTTGCCAAGGTTAGGGTCGCGAGTTCGAGTCTCGTTTCCCGCTCCATTTTAGTATTATTTGCTGTCACTTGTTTGGCTGGGTGTCAGAGTGGTCATGTAGCGGCCTGCAAAGCCGCGTACGCCGGTTCGATTCCGGCCTCAGCCTAAGTTCTAAAAGCACCTTTCAAAAAGCCCGGGTGGCGAAATTGGTAGACGCAAGGGACTTAAAATCCCTCGGTAGGCTTAACCCTCCGTGCCGGTTCGAGTCCGGCCCCGGGCATTTTCTTTTTAAAATCAGCATGTTGCAGCTGCTGTCACATCGACAGAAATTTTCTTATTTTCACTGTGTAGCAAATTTTTCACAAAAAATCGCTCTGCAGCATTCTGTAAATGTAAGCAGGAAAGATGGGCGAAACGCAAAACCATCGTAAAATACGACCATTCGCCTAGTAATTGCAATTCTTGCAAACTCGTCCCATTTTGCACATGCCAACTGTATCTGCTCCATTTTTCAGTTACCCTCTAATTTGGAACGGATACTGCCAACTCGCCCATGTGTGGCGCAAATCATGCCAGCGAAATTTTTCAATTCCCGCGCGCACGCATGCGCGTGAAGCTAAGAAATAATTGTGTATTTCAATGCATCGAGAGTGGTTTTTCAGTGAGCAAGTGCATTCATACCGCCAATAAATGGACTTGGAAAGAGCGTCTTCATTATATTATTTATCGCAACAGGCCTCTCATCGCAAAAAGCAAATCCAATCAGCTCAGAAACGCATCCCGGCAGGGTGCGTGCGAACGCGCATATTATCGCCTCTACTTCATACTTCCTTAAGTCTCACTCTGTATGATTCATA
>JAPLRF010000014.1 GCA_026399315.1 Gammaproteobacteria bacterium | reverse complement strand
TGGTTTCATTAGCAAAGCAAATTTTAAAACACCCAATGCCACCCAATTTAAACAAAAAGTATGAATATTGCATGAATATGTTTACTAATAGTTTGAAAGAGGGTGTTTTATGTTAAAATTCGTGGGGATACCTCAGGGCTACCGCCCCCACTTCTGATAGTTCATCGCACGCAACCGTCACTGTCACAGATTATCTGGCGGGATATTTAAAATTCGTAGCGCGCGGCCCATCACTTTTGAAAATACTGGCGCTGCGACTTGTGCACCAAAATGCTCGCCTTGCGGATCACGAACAACCACCGCGATCACCAATTGTGGATTTGATGCAGGCGCAAATCCAACAAAGTCAGCGTTATATTTTTTCTTATCGTATCCGTTAGCGCCTGCAATATACGCGGTACCCGTTTTTCCTGCAACAGAATAACCCGGCACTCTGGCAAGCGCGCCTGTTGCACCTTCACTTGGTTTTCCGGTTACCACCGTTTCCAGCATCGCATCCACTTCTTTGGCAACTTTTTCCGGAATCACTTGCTTGCCAGCAGGTGCACTGTCTAATTTTAAAAAACTCACCGGGCGACGAACACCGTTATCCGCTAAAATGGAATACGCTTTGGCCAATTGCAAAGTGCTTACCGCAATACCGTAACCATACGCCAATGTTGCCACATCACTTTTATACCAGACAGCATGTTCTATTAATCGACCCGCAGATTCGCCTGGAAATCCACTTGATGTGCGTTGACCAAACCCCATGCGACGCAATAAATTCCATAATTTCAGCGGCGGCAAGGTTAATAAAATTTTGGCAGCGCCGATATTACTAGAGACCTGAATGATTTTTTGCAAATCAATAATGCCATTGTCGGGCTCATCATCTCGAATCGTATAACCACCGACACGCAAATAACCTGGATTGGTATTAATTAACGATGTTGGTGTATATTTTCCACTTTCTAATGCCAAGGCAATGGTAAAAGGTTTCATCGTTGAGCCCGGTTCAAATGAATCCGTCACTGCGCGGTTTCGAAAATCTCCTGCTGCTTCGGCAATATGGCTATTTGGATTATACGATGGCAAATTAGCCATTGCCAAAATTTCACCTGTCTTTGCATTTAATACAACAATTGACCCTGCTTTTGCATGGAACTTTTCAACATCTTCCTTTAAAGCGCGATACGCAATATATTGAATGCGATGATCAATACTCAAGGTTAAATCACGGCCTTGTTTTGGATTTTTCAACATGGCCATATCAGCGATGACATGCCCCATTCTATCTTTTAATACTTCTTTTTTTCCTGGCGTCCCCGCCAACCAATCGTTATAAGCTAATTCCAAGCCTTCCTGACCTTGATCATCAATATTCGTAATACCCAACACATGCGCTGTCACTTCCCCTTCAGGATAAAAACGTTGGTATTCCGTTATAAAATGCACACCTGGAATTTGCAATGCTTTAACGGCATCCATCACATTCGGTGTGTTTTGCCGTTTTAAATATACAAATCCTTTTTTTAAATTGGGATTGGTGCGTGCTTGAATAAAGGAGGCAGGTAAATTTAATTGTTCGGATAAAGCATTTAATTGCGATGACGATGCTTGAAAAAATTTAGGGTTAACCCAAGCAGAATAGACAGGCGTGCTTAACGCTAAAACCGCACCTTCACGATCTGTGATCATCCCGCGATGCGCAGGCAACTCAATATCGCGCAAGGTACGCGAATCACTTTGCTGCAATAAAAAATGTCGATCAATCAAATTTAATTGAACTAAACGCCAGAGCAATCCGCATAATGCGATTATGAGCAATAAAATAACGAGATAAACTCGCCATGCGTATTTTCTCCCCATGAATTCATCTCGATGCAGAAGTTTCGATCATCACCACTTGTTTCGCCGCAGGAACCACCATATTTAATTGTGTGTTGGCAATGTTTTGAATACGCGCTTGCGTTGACCAGGCGCCTTCTTCGAGCAACAATTTGCTCCACTCGACCTCATCGCGCTGTTGCACGTGTTGCAAATGTTGATACCGAATAAATAATCGACGTGATAAATCTTTTAAATAGATCACTGAAAATGCAGACGATAATAATAAAATAATTAATGCGCCAATCAATAATTGGTTTTTTAATGGTAGCGCTTCTGCAGCGGTGCGGCGACGAAGACTCCATTCAAATCCGCGAATTGCTCTGGTCATTTGTGTTCCCCTATTTTTTCAGCTATCCGCAATCTGGCGCTACGCGCTCGCGAATTCTGCTCTAATTCCTCATCACTCGCGTCAATTGATTTTCCTATTTTTCGTAATCTCAAGTTCAATTGATCTTGAGAAATAGGGAAATGCGGCGGAAGTGCTTCACCAACTGCTTCTCGGTGGATGAATTGTTTTACAATTCGATCTTCCAAAGAGTGAAAGCTGATTACGCACAATCGGCCACCGACCGACAACACTTTTAAACTCTGCGGCAAAACAGTTTCTAATGCCGCCAATTCTTCATTAATGAAAATACGAATCGCCTGAAAAGATTGCGTTGCTGGATGCTTTTTCTTTTCACGCCTTGGATTCGCTTTTTCAATAATATTTGCCAATTGCGTTGTTGTTTCAATGCGAGCACTTTCTCGTGCCGCCACAATTGCTTTAGCAATGCGGCGCGATAAACGTTCTTCACCATACTGATACAACACATTCGCAATCGTTTCTGCGTCTGCTTGATTAATCCAATCAGCAGCAGAGACACCCTGCTCGGGATTCATCCGCATATCCAGCGGACCTTCCCGCATAAAACTAAAGCCTCTGATGGCATCATCTAATTGTGGGGACGAGACACCTAAGTCAAGTAAGACCCCATCAACTTTGCCAAGCCAGCCACGTTTTGAGATCAACGCTTCTAATTCTGAAAATGAAGCCTGCTCAATCTCAAAACGCGTATCGGAAAAAAACGGCGCCTTTTTTGCAACCGCGATTGACTTAGATCCGGAGGCAATCGCGGTTG
>JAPLRF010000043.1 GCA_026399315.1 Gammaproteobacteria bacterium | reverse complement strand
GTAATATTGATCACGATACCGCATTGCAAATTTTATTATCTCATTTAATTGAACCGACGATGGGTGTTGAAGCGCCTTTGTTTTTATATGATTTCCCGCCGACTCAAGCAGCGCTTTCAATTGTTGATAACGGCGTTGCGCAACGTTTCGAGTTATATATAAATGGTTCCGAAATCGCGAATGGCTTTCATGAATTAACCGATGCGGCAGAACAGCAAAGACGATTTGAGAAAAATCAGTTTGACCGAAGAAATAATAATCAAGCAGTTCCTGAAATCGATCATTATTTTATAGAGGCCTTAAAATCAGGCTTGCCAAATTGCGCAGGGGTTGCGATTGGGCTTGATCGCTTATTGATGCAATTTGCGAAAACAAAAAATATTCAAGAGGTGATCAGCTTTCCGTTTAATAGAGCGTAAATTTCAGAAAGGGGTGTGTTGTCCTCTGTAAAGTAGCCATTGGCTCAGTTCAATTGAAATAAAGGCAATGAAAATACCGCCTAATATATCGAAAAAATAATGCCAGCCCGTTGCCAATGTTGCCAATAAAAGAATAACGCCATAAATTAAGGCGAAATATTTCGCATAAGGCCATAAAAAATAAACAATTAATGTCGCCCATGCTGCATGATAAGATGGAAAACTAACAATTCCGCCGACCAAATTAAAATGAATAATGCGATGCAGGTGCTCCAGTTGAAATTGATGCAAGGTGTTTAATTGAAATGCCGTAAAAAAAATATGCGGATATATTGCGGCAGGTGAAGTCATTGTTGGAAAGAAGTAGTAAGCAAGATATCCAATAATAATGCAAAGTAAAAAACTACAATAGTAATGATACATTGCCTTTTTATTTTCAATTATTGCTAATGCAACAGGCAGAGAATGAATAAAAAAAAATATACTGAAATAAAAGGGTAAAACGAAGTTGTCGTATTTTGGGTGATCGTGTGTGATTTGTAAAATGGGCGTTAAATGAAATCCGATCATGCGATCTAAATGACGTATTAAATAATCATGCGTTGGGAAAGGTGTTGTAAATATAGCGGTATTGGCTGTTTCCATTATTGATAATGATATATAGAGCATCGAAATTGATTTGCATATTAGGGTTGTTTTTGGATAAAATTCTTGTGTAAAAATTGTGGTGGTGTAAATTAAAACAGACGCGATGATAAAAAGTGCGCCAGGCACCCCGGCTATCCATTGGAAATCAAGATAATAGTTTTGGTGCAGGCTATTCCAAAAAAAACGATGCATGAAAGCATTAGCCCAAAAGCGCAAATAAAAATAAAAATCTTGTCGTCGTAGTATGATTCCTTCATATTATAAAATCCTTAGTTTACTCCGATAACTTCACCCAGCTGCAAAGTTTTTTCTGCCTGCAATAAAGCATCCCATTCTACTGCGTTTTGTTCGCATAATAAAATAACCGTCGACCCCAATCTAAAGTGACCCACCTCATCGCCTTTATTTAGCATTATTTCTTTATTTGAGTAATCCCATTGCGTGACAACGCGGTTTTTTGAAGGCGCTACAATGCCATGCCACTGCATCGACATGCTGCCCACAATCATGGCGCCGACAGCAATTAGGGCCACTTTTCCAATATCGGTTTCAAAAATACAAATGACGCGTTCGTTTAATGCAAATAATCCAGGAACATTTTGAACGGAAGCGGGATTAACAGAATATAATTTTCCTGGAACGTAAATCATTTGTAATAATTTTCCAGAAATTGGCATGTGAAAACGATGGTAGTCTTTGGGTGATAAATAAATTGTTAAAAAAGAGCCGTTTTCGAATGTTGTATTTAATGTTTGATCGCCAGCGCATAAGTCCAATAAATTAAAATAAGCACCTTTGGCTTGCAATAATTTGTCTTTTTCAATGGCGCCTAATTCGCTGATACAACCATCAACAGGGCTGATCATGACGTTGTCATCGGTTGCAATCGTGCGTGCGCCTGCTTTCAATTCGCGGGTGAAAAAATCATTGAAGGTTTTGAATTCGAGCGTGTCTGTTATTTTCGCCTCCAACATATTGACTTTGTAGTGGGCGATGAATTGTTTAATGGCCCATTGCGTTATGCATCCTAGGCGGGCATTGGCCAATTTTCCCAGTAAACGGGATAAAAAGTGTTGCGGGATTAAATTTTGTAGGCAGCTTTTCATGTAAATCCTGTATAATTGGGTTTCAAAATGTCAGCAAGGATATCACACTTGGAAATCTATTTGGTAGGTGGCGCAGTACGAGACGAACTGTTGGGCAAGCCCGTTACAGAGCGTGACTGGGTTGTGGTTGGCGGGTCGCCTGAAGAAATGATTGCGAAAGGCTATCAACCTGTTGGAAAAGATTTCCCCGTCTTTTTACACCCGAAAACACATGAAGAATATGCGCTGGCCCGTACAGAACGCAAAACAGGCAAAGGCTATAAAGGATTTCATTTTTATGCAACGCCCGATGTTTCTCTGGTGGATGATTTAATTCGCCGTGATTTAACGATCAATGCAATTGCAAAAAATGAAGTGACCGGTGAATTATTTGATCCCTATCACGGCCAAGCCGATATTCAGAAAAAAATATTACGCCATGTTTCGCCTGCCTTTTCAGAAGATCCTGTGCGTATTTTGCGGGTGGCACGTTTTGCATCACGCTTTTGTGATTTTAAAGTCGATGCGGAAACCAATGCGCTGATGCAACAAATGGTCAAGTCTGGCGAAATTGATGCGCTTGTGTCAGAGCGTGTTTGGAAGGAGTTATCGCGCGCTTTGGTTTCTGAAAAACCGGATCGTTTTTTTCAAGTACTGAAAAATTGCGATGCGCTATTTGTTTTATTTCCTGAATTTAAAGATAATGATGATTTATCCGCGTTTAATAATGCTGTAAAAATAAGTAGTGATGGTGCTGTGCGTTTTGCAGTACTTTTATCGCATTTGTCGCAAGATAAAGTAAAATCGATTTGTAATCGCTTTCGTGCGCCGCGAGAATTTTCTGAATTGGCTGTGCTGGTTTCAAAGTATCACGATACTTATCATCATTTAGATCTGCGCAATGCAGCGCAATTGCTTTCTGTTTTAAAAGCAATTGATGCTTTTCGTCGCCCAGAACGGTTTGCGCAGTGGATTGAGGCTTGTCGTGCTATTTATGAAAATCAAAATCATGAACAGGTGCTGCTAAAAGCGTTGGCTGCTGCAAAAAGTGTGGATATTAATGCATTGCTTGAAAAAAATTATCAAGGCAAGGCGTTTGCGGATGCGCTGCATCAATTGCAATTAAGCGAAATAGACAGGGTGATTTTAGTTGGGTAGTGTGAAAAAGTATTCGCTCGATATTTCAGGGTAACCCCTTCACGGCGTGAATTTTTGCAGTCAGTGCGTGAAGTAACACGAAAGCCCCAACATTAGTCTGGTGCGAAAAATGAAATAGCGGTCGCACGCCGCTGACGCGATCGATTTTGAGGTGGGATTTAAGCACAAAAAAATCCCCGCGAGTGCGGGGAGTTTGGCCTTGAGAGACAAGGCCGCGCTAAACAAACACATGCTGCTTATGCATCCACGAGGCAATGATTGGTGTTGACAGGTTTGATGAGCGCATCAACACCGCCTGTAACAGCAACCGCTTTGACATACAGTTGTTTACCCATTTTTGTCTTGCAGTATGCAGTCGTTATGTCGACAGTCGCCGTTCCTACTGCTTGCGTAGGATCGATAGTAATCATGTTGTTTGTCAGTAGTCTTTTTCCTTTAGGCTTTTTAGTAGATAATGGCACCCATCCAAAATGGACGTTATTTGTGCTGCCACGTACCCAGGTAAATTTATGTCCAGTATCTTGGTTTTTAGGACCGTATACCCAGTTTCCTTGAGCGTTTGCCATATAACCAATCACTGAATGAGACCCTTTTACGCTAATAATAATTTTAGCGGGTGTTGTTGATTGCGTCATAGAATCAGGTGCTGCTGATCCTGAATCGGCCGCCGCAAAACCCGCCAACGGCAATGCACAACACACCGCAGCAGTAATCATTATTTTTTTCATATGGTTAATCCTTTAAGTTGTTTGGTTGAGGTTTTACTATTGTACAGTTTGAGTATTTTATTTACAAAGAAAAAACGCGAGATAAAAAAATCCCCGCGAGGCGGGGATTTTAATTTAATTATGACGAACAGTTTGCAGATTTATTAACTGTTATCCCTGTTGAACTTCCATTCATAGTCGCGCTCGTCACGCAAAATATTTTGCTTGGGAAGACATTCTGAGTCACCTTTACTTTCAATGTATTGCCCTTCATTGAGCCCGTAACTAGATTGGGGTTAAATGATATGTAATTATCCGTCCTAGCTGACGATCCACCCGTGGTATTTGTTACATGCGGGGTAATGTTAAATGATACGCAGTTAGCGGCGTTGGTGTAGGTCCATGTCGTTCCTGACCATGCGCCATTTGTCATGTGTATCATATTATCTGCTGCGTAATTAAACGGAAATCCATTAGGGAGTACTGGATGACTGAGCGTCTCGGACATAGTAAAAGCTCCGCCCTGAGCACAAATACCGCTCGGCACAGCAGCCATCGAAGCTGATGATAAAACACCACAACACACCGCAGCCGCAATAATTAATTTTTTCATAAAATGCCTCCATATCGGTTGTTTAAGTCTGGGGTAACTATAGTGCATGTTTTAAAATTTGCAGGAAAAGTTAACATTATTTGCATCTTTCTTAAAAACCCTTTCAAAACAAGGCATTGCAGCCTGTTTTGATTAAGCTAAAGTCGCTGCAGGCGACCCGAAATCACTTCAACATCATTGAATCTGTTATTGAATGAGTCGCATTATCCGAGAGTATCGATGGATGTATAAAATTTCCATGATGTGGTTTGGATAACGCAATGTCGATACCACTATTGCGCTGTGCAAGGCGGCTTGATTTCATCTGTATTTTTAAAACAGTCGTTTGCAGTGGGTGTTTGACAAAAAAAGGTAATACGCTATACTGGTAATAAGTTAATACAGTAATACAGGTATTACATCAATGAGTATCACAACTTTAACATCAAAATATCAAGCAACTATCCCATCTGACGTGCGCTCTCTGTTGGACTTACATGCGGGTGATAAAATTGGTTTTGAAAAAATCAAGGGTAGGATTTATATCGTCAAAATTCAGCCTTTTGATCTGGCTTATCATCAAGCATTAAAGTCGACTTTATCTGAATGGGATTCTGTGGAAGATGATGAGGCTTATCGTGATTTATAAACCGTTTAGTATTGTTGTGTTGCCATTTCCATTTACTGATGTGGCGAAAAGTAAAAAACGTCCTGCATTGATGATCAGTACTGAATTATTTCAAAAAGAAAATGGTCACGCAACGCTGCTGATGATCACGTCGGCTCAGCATAGTGAATGGTTTGGTGATCATTTAATTGCTGATTTAAAGTGCGCGGGATTGTCAGTTGATTCTTATGTTCGTCAAAAAATATTTACAGTTGATTTACGGTTGATTGAAAAGAAAATAGGGATGTTATCAAAAGAAGAAATTGTCACAGTAAAAAAAATCCTAAAAAAATGCATTGCTATTTAAATCAACGCTTCCATCCCATAAATCAAATGGTCTAACGCCATTACTTTGCGACAACATAAAAATAAACCTGGCATCATGGCATTTCGATCCGTTGCAGTATGACGAATAATTAATTTTTCATGAGCGCCTGCAAAAATCACGTCTTGTTCAGCGAAAATGCCGGGTAGTCGTACGGAATGAATCGGAATTGTTTTGCCAATCAATTCAGCTGTTTTCTTTGCTGTACCCGATGGCGCATCTAATTTTGCAGGGTGATGGTATTCAATAATGTCCACGTCAGAAAAATATTTTGCGGCTTCTTGCGAGAACTTCATCATTAAAATAGCGCCAATGGAAAAATTGGGTGCGATAATTGCGCCGCGTTTTTCTGTTTTACATTGTTGAGATAATAAATCGATTTGTTCCAGCGTTAATCCTGTTGTGCCAATAACGGGTTTAGCGCCGGCATTAATAATTGTTTGTGTGTTTTCAAAAACAGTGCTTGGTACGGTCCAATCAATCACAACGTCGGCTTGATGTTTTTTAATTATTTCGGATAAATTATCTGAGCGTGACGTGACGGCAACCAGCTGCAAATCTTTTTCATTTGCAATTGCTGCAACCGTTGTGCGACCCATTTTGCCGGAAGCGCCGTTGATGATGATCCTGATCATTTGAAGTTATCGGCTGCAAATTCCCAATTCACCAATTTCCAGAAATTGGCAATGTAGGCTGGGCGATCATTTCGCGTGTCGATGTAGTAAGCATGTTCCCACACATCGCAGGTTAATAACGGTTTTTTGCCGTCTAATAAAGGATTGCCCGCATTGCTGGTTTGAACAATTTCCAATTCACCCGCGTTATTTTTCACAAGCCATGCCCAGCCTGATCCAAATTGTGTTGCTGCGGCTTTTGTAAATAATATTTTGAATTCTTCAAATGAACCAAATGCGTTTTTAATTTTCTCTGCTAATGCGCCAGTTGGTTCTGAGCCGCCTTGTGGGGATAAGCTGTGCCAATAAAATGTGTGATTCCAAACCTGCGCTGCATTATTGAAAATACCGCCTTTTGCAGTGAGCATGATTTCTTCAAGTGATTTATTTTCAAATTCAGTGCCGGGAACCAAATTGTTTAGGTTGGTCACATAGGCGCGATGGTGTTTTCCATAGTGATATTCGAGCGTTTCTTGTGAAATAGTGGGTGCTAAAGCATCCATTGCGTAAGGCAGTGCAGGTAATTCGAATGTCATGAGCGTTCCTTGTGGTAGATAGCAGTCTGGCAATTCAGCAAGACTTAAATTGAGGGTGAATCTGAAAACACGATACAAGAGTTGAGCTAGCATGACAAGTGCGTTATTCTGTCGACTCTCTAATTTATCGAGGTAGTTATTATGTCATTAGTTACAAGACAAGCCCCTGATTTTGAAACACAAGCCGTATTGGGAAGTGGCGAAATTGTCAAATATCATTTCAAAGCTGAAACAAAAGGAAAGTATGTTTTGGTTTTCTTTTATCCGCTCGATTTCACTTTCGTTTGCCCGTCAGAATTGATTGCGTTAGATCACGCAATGAAAGAACTTAAGGCGTTAAATGTCGAAGTGTTGTCGGTGTCAATTGACTCGCAATTTACCCATAATGCATGGCGCCATACGCCGATCAACAAAGGTGGCATTGGCGAAGTAAAATACACCATGATTTCAGACATAACGCATTCAATCGCGCGTTCGTATGGTGTTGAACATCCTGAAGCGGGTGTTGCGTTGCGTGCCGCTTTTATTATTGACCGCGATGGTGTTGTGCGTTCTGAAATGATTAACGATTTACCATTAGGCCGCAGCATGGCGGAAATTATCCGTATTATTGATGCATTACAATTCACAGAAAAACATGGCGAAGTGTGCCCTGCGAATTGGAAAAAAGGCGATAAAGGTATGACAGCATCGACTGAAGGTGTTGCAGCCTATTTAGCGGAAAATGCGGATCAATTGTAAGGAAGGGTGGGTGACAGTGTGCATGCGCACTGTCATTTATTTATTCCCATAATGTCGCAACGGGCGCTGAAAAAATATTACCATCAACGACATTCGTGTGATCGCCGTCATATAAAATAATGCCTGCAGAAAAGGACTTCCCAGCAGCTTCCTTTAATTTTTTTAACCCTTTAAAATCTTCTGATCGTATTGTTGCGGATGATTTTACTTCGATTCCAAACACATCCCCAGACATCGTTTCAATAACAATATCCACTTCATTCTGCTCTTTATCGCGAAAATGGTAGAAAAAAAGCGGCTCGTTATAAAATGAAGCCAGGCGCTGTAATTCACATAGGACGTAATTTTCAAATATATTTCCCAATAATGCGGGGTCTTTATTTATTTTTATTTTATTTATTTTTCGCAGTGCGCAAAGTAATCCGCTATCAACGATATGCGCTTTTGGCGTCTTAATTAAGCGTTTATGTTCATTTCTGTGCCATGCGGGTAATGCTTGATATAAAAATAATTGCTCGAGTAATTGTAAGTATCGCGTAGTTGTTTGACGTGAAACGCCTAAGGCATCAGCAACGGCAGTATAATTGATTAAATTTCCAGAGTGCTGGCAGATAATCTGTATTAATCTGGGTGCGATTTTTAAATATTCCAAATCGCCCAGATCCTTCATGTCTTTTTGGACGATACTCAAGACGTATTGATGAAACCAAGCGATTCGTCGACTTTCTGTTTTTCTTGATAGCGCTTCTGGGAAGCCGCCTGCCAATATGTTTGTAATTAATTCATCACGTACTCTGATATGCTTTGTTTCAGGCGCAACACCTGATAATAATTTTTTTAAAAATGTTGATGATTTCCCTTGTATTTCACATTGCGCAAGTGGGAATAATGAAATCACTTCCATGCGTCCCGCTAATGAGTCCGCGACAGTAGGAAGCATCATTGCATTTGCAGAACCCGTTAAAATAAAGCGACCGGGTGTGCGATTTTCATCTATTGCTTGCTTAATGGGTAGGAATAATTCAGGTGCGCGCTGGACCTCGTCAATTGCCATGTGTTTATTTGTGTTGCTTGTGATGAATCCAACAGGATCGTTTTTTGCAAATTGACATTGATTAATGTCATCTAGCGTAACAAAGTTCCATTTTTTTCCGATTATTTGTTTAATAAGGGTTGTTTTGCCGCATTGCCGCGGGCCTATTAAAACAATGGCAGGCGTATCTTTTAAGGCAACGCTAATTTTTTTTTCTACAAAGCGGCGATACATCGATAACCTCGTAATATAGTTTTAATAATCATTATATTAACATTGACCAATTGCCCGTTCAAGTTCGACCAATCGCCCGTGCTATCATGGCTGATCGTCTGTTGCGTGCAGGCCAATTGTTCTCGCGGGGCGACTGTTATGGCCTTGGTTTCAGGTTTTCATACTGACGGGCGTTCAATCTTCTTGCTCGACCACTTTTAAGCATACTTTGTAATATCGTCTAATCCCGCGTCAGAGAATCCTTTTTTTCTCAGCGCGCAACTATCGCAATTTCCACACGCTTCGCCTGCTTGATTTGCTCTGTAGCATGATACCGTTAGTGAATAATCGACATCCAAACTATTTCCTAGTTTAATAATATCGGATTTGCTGAGTTTGATTAACGGCGTTTCAATATGGATTGGTTTTCCGTCTAGGCCTGCTTTTGTTGCGACATTGGCGAGATTTTGAAAAGCGGCGATGAATTCTGGCCTGCAATCAGGATAGCCAGAATAATCGATGGCGGTTACGCCAATAAAAATGGCTTCAGCGTCGAGTATTTCAGCCCATCCCAGTGCAATGGATAAAAACACGGTATTTCTGGCCGGCACATACGTAACAGGAACAGTGTTTGATTGTTTGTAATCAGGCACGTCGATTGCATTATCGGTTAATGCGGAGCCGCCTAAGGCGCCAATTGAAAGTGTTATTATTTCGTGTTTTATAGCGCCGAAGTTGTTGGCAATCTTTTTTGCCGCGGCCAATTCTGCGCGGTGTTTTTGCCCGTAATCAAAACTCAATGCGTAACAATCATAGCCTTGGTCATTTGCTATCGCTAAACAGGTTGTGGAATCTAATCCACCTGATAATAATACAACTGCTTTTTTCATGTTTGATGACTCGCCACCTTGTTAATAATATGACAAAACAACGCCGCGGTTTGCTTCGCGTCATAAATGGCTGAGTGTGCTTCTTTTTCGTTAAACCCTAATTTCGCCGCACGCAATGCTTTTGCTAACACGGTCTTTCCAAATATAAGCCCTGATAATGTAGCTGTATCAAAAACAGTAAAGGCATGAAAAGGCGTTTCTTTAATTTTACAGCGCCTTGCTGCCATTAAAATAAAGGATAAATCAAAATGCGCATTATGCCCGACTAAAACAGCGCGGCGACAGCCAGTATCTTCCAGTGCCTTGCGCACAAATTGAAATAATTGCGCGAGCGCATCGCCTTCTTTAATGTCAAATCGAAAAGGGTGAAAAGGATCGATGCCGGTAATTTCTAAGGCCTCTTTATCTAATCGTGCACCTTCAAATGGCGTGACATGACAAGCAAAATTGCCGACGGGAATTAATTTCCCTTGGTCATCGTAATCAACATGCACTGCGGCAATTTCGAGTATCGCATTTTTTTGATAATCAACGCCGCTGGTTTCAATATCAATGACAACCGGTAAATAACCATCGAAACGTTTTTTCATAATCATAATTGGATTTTCCAAGATACGGTTTCCCCGGCCTTCATCGGGATTAATTGTGTGTTGCCGAAAGAAAGCTTTTCCGGAATTTTATAGGGTTCCTTTATTAAAGTGATTGTGCTTTTATTCTGCGGAAGTTGATAAAATTCCGCGCCAAATACACTGGCAAAATTTTCTAATTTATCGAGCGCGTTATGTTGCTCAAAAATATCAGCATAAAATCCGAGGGCAGCATGTGCAGAATAAATGCCAGCGCAGCCGCAAGCATTTTCTTTTTTTTCTATTGCGTGTGGTGCGCTGTCGGTGCCCAAAAAGAATTTTGGGTTGGCGCTGATCGCCGCCCTAATTAATGCTTGCTGATCTTCGGCGCGCTTTAAAATGGGCAAGCAATAATAATGCGGATGAATGCCGTGATGAAAAAGATCGTTGCGATTATACTGCAAATGATGCGGTGTAATCGTTGCTGCAATATTTTTTGGCGCTTGTAAAACAAAATCAACCGCTGCTTTTGTTGAAATATGTTCGAGTATCACGCGTAATTTTGGAAAATCTTTTATAATGTGTTGCAATGTTTCACTTAGAAATAATTTTTCGCGATCAAAAATATCCGCGTTTCTGTCGATGGATTCGCCATGAATGCAAAGTGGCATATCCACCGATTGCATTTGTTCAAGCAGAGGATAAATCTTTTTAATGTCGTGAATACCGGCATTGCTGTGCGTTGTAGCGCCAGCAGGGTAATATTTGCATGCGGTAATTATGCTGCTACATTCATTTATTATTTCAGGCGACAGCGTTTCTGTTAAATATAAAGTCATCAGCGGCGTAAAATCACAACCTGCGGGAATATATTTTTCAATGCGACTTTTATAAGCATTCGCTGCAGAAAGTGACGTAATGGGCGATGCTAAATTGGGCATGATAATAGCGCGTTTAAATTGCATGGCAGTATCGAAAACGGTGCGCGCTAAATAATCATCATCGCGCAAATGACAGTGCCAATCGTCGGGTTGAATAAGGGTGATTGTGTTCATAAATAATACGCGCCGTGAGTTTGACGATCATTGTAGCAAATTTGAAAAAATAGCGTTATGATTTTGCCTCATTTAAATTCAGGGAGAAGACCTCAGTGAAAAACTTTGTATTACCCATGACGGCAATAGCCGCTTTCACGCTGTCTGTGCCGAGTTTTGCAGCAGATAATAATGCGGATTTAACAGCACAAGTGAATCAATTGAGCGCTCAAACAAAAAAATTACAACGTGAAGTGGCATCATTGCGCCATAAAAAAGCTGCGCCTAAAAAAGTAAAAACAGCCAAGCTTCAAACGCCTGTCAAACAGTTGCATGCAGAGGGTGAAACAAAAGAATCGCCTGCCATTGTGAGCTTATGGAACCACTACGTGACCATAACCACCGTTCCCTATTTATCAAGGCATTTGGCTTTCAGCGGCTCAGACTTGCTTTATAATGTGTCTTCCATTAATGAAGATTTAATTCTATTGAAACAGAAAAAAGACCTTGTCACAGCAATGGAGCTGGCAGGCTATCCGCTGCGTCGTCCGCTTGTTCAGGTCAGTGGGTCGGTTGCAGGGCAGTTTTATTCTAGCGGTGCGTTCACACAAAATTCGACAGGGGGCAGTCCTACTTCTGGATTCAACTTATCAACGGCCGAATTGGATTTCAATGCCATTGCCAGCAGATGGGCATCTGGTTTCATGGCCTTGGCTTTTAATGGTAGCCCAGTTAGCACAGGTAATCGTAACCCCAATTCATCGATTTATTTACAGCGCGGGTTTTTGACCATTGGTGATTTGAATGTTTTCCCGCTTTATTTTACGATTGGTGAAATGTATGCGCCCTTTGGTGCTTACACAAGCAGCATGGTTACCACGCCGATCACGCAGTCCATGATGGAAATTCGCACGCCGACAGCAATTTTGGGCTATTCGGCAGGCAATTTTTTCGCTTCCGTTTTTGGCTATGGCGGCAGTCAAACATCGGGTGAAGATGCTGTTGTTAAGCAGGCGGGTGTTGATGCAGGGTTTAAATCTATATTTCGCGAAACAGACAGTTATAGTGTTGGCACGGGTTGGGTATCAAACATTGCTGATTCACAAGGTATGCAAGGAACGGGTTATTCTACAACGGCCAATCAATTTAGCGGTTTTGGCGCAACAAGCTCATCCAATAACTTGGTCTACCCTGTAGGCGCTGCAGATTTAAATGGATCATTGGTGTTAGGTCGCATTACATTTTTGGCAGAAGCGATGTCTGCTGTAACACATTTCTCATCACAGGATTTACAATTTAATGGTGGCGGTGCAATGCCAGCAGCAGCGCACGGTGAAATTGATTACGCACTTCCTTATTTTGCTAAAAAATATGGTGTAGCCGCAGGTGCTTCCTATGATCATGCTTGGCAAGCTTTGGCGCTAAACTTTGAAGAAAATAAATATGCCGTTTTTCTGAATGCCAACATTTGGCGTGAAACAGCGGAAAGCCTTGAAGTCAATTATGAAAGTGATTATGGTGTTGGGACTACAGGCACCGGCCGTGGCGCTGCATCTGGCGCATTGATTCGCGGCACAGGGCTGGGAAACATCAGCGTATTGGCGGATGTGAATGTGTATTTCTAAAAAGGCAAGATGAAACGCTTATGCTGCGAATCACTGAAATATTTTTTTCATTGCAAGGAGAAACGAGAACCGTAGGATTGCCGACTGTGTTCATACGCTTAACGGGCTGTCCGTTGCGTTGTCAATATTGCGATACGGCGTATGCTTTCTCGGGTGGAAAAAATATTTCAATTGATGAAATACTCAAATCGCTCGAAAAATACAGCACGAAATATGTAACGGTCACGGGCGGGGAACCGCTCGCACAAAAAGAAGCTTGTTTGTCGTTGTTGACGCAGCTTTGCGATCGCGGCTATTTGGTTTCATTGGAAACCAGTGGCGCAATTAGTGTGTCGGAAGTTGATTCTCGTGTTGTTAAGATTGTGGATATCAAAACGCCCGCATCGCTCGAATGCGCTAAAAATAATTTTGAAAACGTGGCTTATCTGTTGCCGCATGACCAAGTGAAATTCGTGATTTGTGATCGCGCTGATTACGAATGGGCGAAAAAAATTATCGATCAATTTAAATTAACTGAGAAATGCGAGGTTTTATTGTCACCCAGTTATCAGCAGTTGCCTTACGCTGATTTGGCCGATTGGATTCTAAAAGACCAGCTACCAGTCAGATTTCAAGTGCAGTTGCATAAAATTATTTGGGGTGATGTGCCTGGAAAGTAAAAAACAGTAAAAAAAGCATTAATTTGTAAAAAGTGGTTGGCTATCTTCCGCTGGTTGAGTAGAATAGCGATTCAGATTTCTTGTCTATATTTTTAATCATATTTTAAAGAGGATGTAAGTTATGAATAAGTTCATGAGTGGATTGGTAGTATTTGTAGTGGGTGCGATTGTGGGCGGCGGTTTAACTTATCATCATTGCATGAAAGACAGTGCAGATAACGCAGCAGCAACAACAACAGCAATGAGCGACGCTTCTGCTATGCCAGCAACAACAACTGAAGCAGCGCCAGCAGCACCAGCGCCAGCAACTGAAGCAGCGCCAGCGGTAGCTGCAGCGCCAACTGATGCAGCACCAACTGATGCAGCACCAACTGATGCAGCACCTGCTGCTGAAGCAGCGCCAACTGATGCAACACCTGCAGCAGCAGCGCCAGTTGATGCAACAAGCACAACAAATGCAACTTCAGAATCAGCGCCTGCACAAACACCAGCGCAATAGTCTTGTTTTTCTGATACCCTCCCTCTTTCGTTTTTTGAAAGAGGGGTTCCGGTAGCCATGAGTAATTCATCTAAAATAGAAAAAAAATTATTACATTACGTTAGCCGTGCTATTTCCGATTATAAGTTAATCGAGAAGGGCGATCGCGTGATGGTTTGTTTATCGGGCGGGAAAGATTCCTATACGATGCTTCGTATTCTCAATTTCATTCGTCTTGAATGGCATAATGCATTTGAGATTTTTTCATTTACGCTAGACCAATCGCAACCCGGCTGGGACGATTCGCACATGCGCAATTGGCTGTCAGACAATAAAATTCCCTTTGAAATTGAAACACGTGACACCTATTCCGTTGTTAAGCGCGTGATCCCTGAAGGCAAAACATATTGTTCATTGTGCTCGCGCCTGCGTAGGGGGAATATTTATCGCTATGCGGAAGAAAATGGATTTAATAAAGTGGCGTTGGGTCATCATCGCGATGATTTAATTCATACTTTATTGATGTCGATATTATATGCGGGTCAAATTAAATCCATGCCGCCGAAATTATTGTCTGACAATAAAAAACACATTGTTATTCGTCCCTTGGTTTATTGCCAAGAAGCAGATATTAAAGCTTACGCAAGCGAGCAGCAATTCCCGATTATTCCTTGTACATTATGCGGGTCTCAAGAAAATCTCACGCGTAAGAAAGTAAAAAAATTGGTGGATGAATTGACGCTCGATAATCCAAAAGTGCCGAGCAATATGTTGCATGCTTTGCAGAGCGTGCACCCGAGTCAATTAATGGATAAGAAATTGTGGCGTTTTGATGAAATGATCCGCGAGCAAAATGATGAACAAGCCCATCAAATAGACGATTGAAAAACGAAATACCGACAATGCAATTGCTGGTTTGTCCGTGTAAAGCAGGCGAATGCTCCACTGTAGAAACCGCACATTCAATAAAATCACGGCTATTAAATATATCCAGCCTGACATCCCAATCGCAAAAGGCAATAAAGTAATAGCAAATAACAGGATTGTGTAGAGCACTATATTTATTTTGGTAAATCGAATGCCGTGCGTGACGGGTAACATCGGCACATCCGCTTTCGCATATTCTTCGACGCGATAAATTGCCAGCGCCCAAAAATGCGGAGGCGTCCAAATAAAAATAATCAGCATTAATAATATTGCACCTGGATCAACGTGTCCTGTCATCGCAACCCAACCAAGCAAGGGTGGTGCAGCACCTGCTATGCCGCCAATGACAATGTTTTGCGGTGTTTTATGCTTTAAAAATAGGGTGTAAATGCCAGCATAGCCAATTAAACTTAAAAAAGTTAATAGCGCCGTGAGATTGTTAATAAACTTAATTAATATAAAAAGCGAAAGCCCACACAATATAAACGAAAATAATACCGCTTTTTTTGTGCTTATTGTGCCTTGCGCGATCGGCCTGTTTTGTGTTCGGTGCATGATGCGATCGATATGACGATCAACCAAATGATTAATTGCGGCAGCACTGCCCGCCATCAATGCGATACCGAGATTACCTAAAATTAAAACAAGCCATGAGAAATTGCCCGGCGCCAAAGCCATGCCAACCATGCTGGTTAATATCATTAATAAAACAACGCGTGGTTTACAGAGTGTCAAATAAGATTTAATTTTATTGTTCATGAATTAAAAAATACCGTGATGATAGGAATAAGTAATAGAAATAACATGACAAAGGGAACAAGCGACCAGATAATCTCTGAGCAATTGGTTTTTTTATGTTTGATCGATATAAACAATAATAATGCGAATATGATCAATATCGTCGTGCAGGATAAGTAGAATATCGTTGCGCGCAAATGGACAGTAGTTGCAAGAAATAATGAAAAATAATGCGTCAAGTCAGTCTCCCGTAAAGATGGCGACATTAAAACATATTACAGTGTGAGTGTCAGTGCTGGCTGATCATTCTCTCGAACATTAAGTGCGTTCCACTGTGTGCAAATCATATCAGTAGGAACCGTCAAGTGATGCGACCCTTTGGATGGGGATGAGCGGCGAGTATCGCGTTAAATAGCTCAGAAACTAGGGCGGTAGCCCTAGTGCGAAGGTGCAAATGATTACTTCTATTCATGGCAGTTAATTTACAAACAACACGCTTCCGCCGCATGAAACGGGCCATTAAAAACCTTGATGGCAAAATCCGTTATGGCGTGTTTTTCGAGAAATAATTTTTCATGCGTAAAATAATCCACGAACCACTGAGACAATGTTTCCAGTGTAATATTGTCGAGCGGCAATAAAACAACATCGGTTTTTAATAACCACATGGATTGCTGGTTGAATGTAATTTGAAAATGTTCTGAATCTTCTGTGATTTTTAAATAAGGCGATTGCGCCGGAATTAAAGTGTGCCAGTTTAATTGCTTGCATAATTTATTTAATTTTTCGGAAAGTATGCGATAGTCGAATGTAATGCCAGGCTCATTTATTTTGGCCGTTAATTTAACTTCGAGCGAATAATTATGGCCGTGTAGCGGTTCACGTTCTGTTTCTGAAAAAATCGTAAAATGGCCGGCAGAAAATTTAAATTCGCCTTGGTTGAAATAAAGTGTTGCGTGTTTGTTTTTCATAAAACCCCATCTTGAAAGTAGTTTTTTGCGAGGATCGCACGCACCCTGCCGGGCGCGTTTCTGAGCTGGTTTATAATTTTTCAAGTTGATTCATTGTTTTAAACCCCATTAAATCAACATCATAATTTTTCGTTAGCGCCATTACTTTAAATAATTCACCCATTTCATTGGGTGAGGTTAATTTTTTAATTTGCAGGTTTTGATTGAAGCGATTTTTTTCATCCAGCGTATTGTCAATAAAAGACAATAAATCACAATTCAATAAAAAAGCAGCTTGATTGGCAAAACCAGCAACATTTAAATTATTATTTTCTGCGGATTCAGCAGCTGCCGTAAAATCAACGTGCGCGGTAATATCCTGAATGCCGGCATAAATAAGCGGATTTGTATGTGAGTGATGTTGGTAGTGACACATCAAGGTGCCTTGCGTGCGATCGGGATGATAGTATTCGTGACGCGGAAAACCATAATCTATTAATAAGATAGCGCCACGCGATAGACTATCTGCGATGCTTTTAATCCAGCCTGGCAAATACAAATTAATCTCGGACAGGTAATTTTCAGGAAATTCAATATCATATTTTTCAACAGCGCAAATTAATTCGCTGTTTTCTTTTTCTGAAAGACATAATGCCAGCTTATTATTTTCATCCAACGTTACTGCGCACTCATTAATGCCCGTGCTAATTTTAAATAAATTAACTGGCATGGCATCTAACACTTCGTTGGCCAGTATCACGCCTTGAATTTTTTCTGATGGTAATTCATTTAGCCAAATAACGCGCTCTAAGCAATCGGGGATTTTTTTCTCGATTGTTGCGCGTTGAGTGGATTTTAAAGTAGCGCTTAATTCTAAAATATAATAATGATCTGGTAATTGATTTTGTTTTTTCAGCGCAATTAAAATATCAGCGGCCATTGAGCCGGTACCAGCGCCAAATTCTAAAATATCACCTTGCTTCAATTCGCGTAAGATTTCTGCGCATTGGTTTGCTAAGCAATAGGAAAATAAGGGCGATATTTCAGGGGCGGTCACAAAATCACCTTTAGCGCCCAATTTTTGTAATGGATTGCGATAATAGCCGAATTTGGGTGCGTACAATGCCAATTCCATGTAGCGCGCAAAGGAGATCGACTGATTTGCTTTTATTTCTGCGATAATTTGCGACAATAGCTGATCCGATAGCGCTTGAGCGTCAGGACTGGGCGATGGCAATGAAGAAGGCATTGTTTTCTGGCCAAATAAAACATAAGAGTATAAACCTATGAGCGATAAAATCCAAAAAGTTGTGTTGATAACGGGTGCTGCAAAACGCATTGGTGCTGCGATAGCGGATTACTTTCATCTCAACGGGTATCGCGTAATCGTACATTATCGCCATTCGAAGGATGAAGCAGAGGCGCTTGTCAAAAAACTAATTCAACGCCGTGATCATTCTGCTGTTTGTATGTCAGCTGATTTGGATCAGTTTGAGGCGTATGAAAATTTAATTCATGAGGCTGCTGCTATTTGGAATCGCCTGGATATCTTAATTAACAATGCCTCCACTTTTTTTCCAACGCCGATTGGGAAAGTAAATGCCACTGATTGGAATCTGTTGGTAAACAGTAACCTCAAGGCGCCCTTTTTTTAAAATAATGGCAATATTATTAATATTATTGATACACATGCCAATAAAAACCCGATGAAAAATTATCCTGTTTATGCTTGCGCGAAAGCAGGGTTGTTGATGCTAACAAAGTCCTTGGCATTAGAGTTGGCGCCGCTGGTTCGCGTGAACGCCGTAGCGCCAGGACACGTCATTTGGCCTGAAAATAAAAACGCTTTTTCTGATACGGAAAAGAAAGCAATTGAAGCGGCCATGCTATTGCAAAAAGAAGTAAGCCCAGCTGACATTGCAGAAACGGCTTTATTCCTCGCGGAACAGTCTTCGATCACGGGCGAGATGATTGCAGTTGATGGTGGAAGATGATAGAACTAGAGCAATAACCATTTCGAATACAGGACGTAATCGTCATGAGAGTCGAGCCCATTGCACCTGCAGCAGAAACCAATCAAATCCAACTTCGCGCCGATCTCGTCAAAAAATTCAGTACTGCAAGCATCGATAGAAGTCTTTTTATGGGTAAAGGAGCGGTCAGTACGATCGTGATCAATAAGCCGAAGAAAAAAAGCGGCAACACCCCTTATTTTTTTAAACCCTATTACAAAAATGGTAACGCTCATCCTTACTTGGCGACCATTGAAGCAGTGGGTGCGCATTTGCTGCAGTTGGTTTTTTCACCGCATTTCACGCCGAAGGTAAGGGTTGTTCATGACGCTAAGTTTCAAGGGCGGCCAATTGTTATTTCGAAAGTCATTCCTGGGTTTCGTCCAGCGTCACGATTGTCAGTGTATGAAATGATTGAATTTGCAAATACAAAACAGAGGGATTTTGCAAGGCTCTCGTTAATTGTTTTTTGTTTTAAAAACCCCGATTTGCATATTCAAAATTGGGGTGTTGATGTAAATCAGTGTATTGTTGAGTTTGACCAAGATCAATTATTTTGTAATTTTACGCATGGGTTTCAGGGCGATGCATCTCAATTGGGGGATGAAACAGAGGATTATGTTTTATCAAAATGGCCTGAATTAATTTACGATTTAAGTGATGCATTTGGCGTTGTTTCTGCTGATGATGTTCTAAATATGCCTATTTTTGAGGATTTAAAAACTTATAATCATCCATTGAGAAGAAGCTGCGGTCCTTTTGTGAATGATCCGTGGTATTTTATTTCAAAACAGCTGCAAAAAGATGACGTGTTTATTCAGTGGAAGTTTTTTTACTTAACAAAATATCTTATTTTGTTATCGCATGAGCGCATTGAAACCACTATTAAAAGTCATTCCCCTGCGTCACCTGGCAATGATCATTTCAATGCGGCATTTTTACGGCACATAGAAAATAGACATAAACAAATTCAAGATGTTTTATTTCATATGCCACATAATGAATATCAAACATTTTTAAATAAAGTGTTTCCTTCGCTTGAGAAAGAACTTGAAAATGAAATGCTTGCGTATAATCAGCTGTTTTGTGATCGTGAGGGCGAGTTAAAAGGACATAAAGCGCATCATGTTGTTTCTGCTGCGTGGATCAAAGAAGCGTTAAAAAGATTAAAGGAAGAAGCCAGCCTTGCCGTTAAAGAAAATACAATTGAAAATCAAAAAAAACGCAGAATGGAATTGCAAGTAACGCGTATTACACGTGAAATAAATGTTATCCAGAAAATTAATGCCGTATTGCTTCAGCCAACGCCCGATCATAATGTTCAGAGTTTGAAAGCGCGCTTGCGAGATGCTGTTGAATGTATCAATAATCACATTGCGCTGCTATTAAAAAATGACGGGGATTTATTTACCGCCACGCAATTTACGGTAATATGGAATTTAATACCGCATAATTGTCAGACGACGCGATATGTTTTAATTGCAAATACAATTGAATTTGCGTTTTATGAAAAAATCTCTGAATCCGCCATTGAATGGTTGGTTTCAGGTACACAAACCGTGGCTTACAACGACCCCAATCAAAATTTAAATACACAGCGCTTTTTGGACTTTTTCTCAGTGCTTAAAGCAATGGCATCAAATGATGCGCGTTATCAGCCTGATTGGCGTCATCGTGTCGCGCTGACCATTTTTCCAAAAGGGGCTGAAGCTCAGGTTTCATGGGCATCGGCGGCGCGCAATGCTGAAAAACAACTCGTGAAAAAAATAATGTCCCTGGTATGCGCGCGGGATATCGTCATGTTTTCTGGTGTTGATTTGGGTTCATTTTTGACTATTGCCAAAAGAAAATTATCGCGACACATTGCCTTCCCTGACTTAATCGTCATACCAGAGACAGAATACGCTGTACGTTTACGCTTTGAAAATGCGCAATTTACTTTGTCTTCAGTGGCGTTGCAGCCGCTTGAGTCGCCTGTTGAAACCGTCTCTTTATCCGCAGCCACTTAAGTATATGTTAATTTTGCTCGGGTATAATCTTTGTCTGTTTAATGATTGAGATCGGCGCTATGAGAGAATCACTGGTAAAAGAATCGAAGGTTGCGGCTGCTGCGAGCTTGGGTAATGGTGCTGTAGCGCTTTGTAAAAAAATAAAAGAAAAGGGTGGCAGTACTGACTACTATGGAAAATTTTTTATGGCTCATCCTTTTGTTGCCACTGTGGAGGCGGTGAGTGCGCATTTGATGCGTCTTGTTGGGTTTTCTACTCCAAAAGTGCGGGTTAATAAAGAGGGAGCAGGTGTTACTGTTTTGTCAAAATCCTGTTCTGGGTTTAAAGCAAATCAGAATTTAAGGGTTGCTGTGTTTGATAGTTATGTTGCGGGGCGACAAGATGGATTGGCAGAAATTTTATTGACTGTTTTATGTTTCCAAGAGCCTGATTTGCATGCGGGTAATTGGGGTTATGATCTTACCGCGCAAGAAATCAGCAGTATTGATCATGATAGAAAGTGGATATTGTTTTCCGCTCAGTTTGGCGGCGGCGGCGTCAGTTATGGAGACACGACGCTTGATGATTCTTTTTATTCGCAGTGGCCAAACTTAATTTACGCGCTTGAAGATACTTTTAGTATTATATCTCCTGACGATATTCTTAATCTTAGTCGATTTAATAATCTCAAGCCTTACAATGATCCATTTTATCTTTGGCGAAGAAAACCAGCATATAGTGATAAAATCAATGCGTTGCCGGCAGATGAATTTTTTATGGAATCTGTTTTTTATTATCTGACAAAATTTTTATTATTGATGACGCCGGAGCGTGTGCGCCTCGTTATTGAAGCGCACTCACCTGATCTATCTTCGCGCCTCGTCAATGAATTTTTCAGTGTCATTATGGCGCATTATGAGCGCATTAAAAAAGCACTCATTTTTATGCCTGAATACAATGCTTTTTTAAAAAACAATACTATTAACATGAAAGAAAGTTTGAAAAAAAATCTATGCGCATATAACCAACAATTTTGTGACAATGCGGGTGAAGTGAAGCGCCATAAACTTGGCTATTCTTTCCAAGAAAAAGAAATAGATGAAACTTTTGCTGCACTTGATGCGTTAAGCGCTGAAGTAGAATCTGCTGTTGCCAGTGATGCTGAGAGTGCAAAACAGGAAAGAGCCGAAGCGATTATGCTCGCCTGTTTGGTGAGGGATATTACGGCAAGAGAAAATCTTAAAAAAATACTGGAAAAAGTGCTTGAAAAACAGGGGCGTGCTCTAAAGTTGCAACAGAGATTTAGCAGTGAATTTGTCAGTGAAAATGACTTTATGCAATGTTATTTTGATATTAAGGGAAGCCGCAGTCTTATGGGGATTTTCAATGCGGCGTTTATTTATGATTATAGTGCGGCGAATGTGTTTGAATTTGTTGCCAGGGGTGTGCCTTATGCTGCCTACGCTGCGTTAAAGCCTGGTGAAATTTGTTTTAATGATTTTATGCGGGCATATCGCGAGGGTAGCGCGGAAACAATCGATCAGAAATTAAAGCTGAAAATCGATCAATTCACGCAAACAATAGAAACGCAAGCAGCCCAGTTATTCTCCAGCGTCAATTCTGAAAAAATGAGAATAAAGCTGATGGATGCTTTGTCAAAAAGAAATATTTTAAGTGAGCAGTTATTGGATACGTCATTACCAAATCGAATGCGTCCAGCAAGAGCACCTTATCCTATCGGTAGTCGACAATTGCTTTGGAAAACACAGGCACGAAAGAGCTTACTGGCAGAGGGAAAGGGTAATACCTTTGATGTGGGGCAAATCCCGCGGTTGTTTGGTAATTGATAATTGCAATTGCGTGAGTTTAAATTGATTTTTCAAATAATCGCTTAATTGTTTTGCGAGTGTTTCCAATAGGCGACACGGTGTTTTTTCAACGAAAGCGGTGATGTCGTGACAGATTGCAGCGTAATCATGCGTGTCGGCTAGCAAATCTTTTTCTGCTGCGCGATGAATGTTGACGTAAAAAGACAAATCGATAGATAAAGGTTGTGTGATAGATTGTTCAGAAGCGTACACGCCAATAATGGCGTGCACGGTTAAACCTGAGATGGTGATTTTATCCACCCAGTTGCTTCTCGCGAATTTCTTGAAATGTTTTGCAGTCGATACACTTTACTGCAGTAGGGCGTGCTTCTAATCGACGGATGCCAATGTCTGCACCGCAATCTTCGCAGAAACCATATTCGCCGGTATTCAATAAATCTAATGACTGCTCAATTTTTTTAATTAGTTTGCGTTCGCGGTCACGGGTGCGCAACTCTAAATTAAAGCCTTCTTCTTGCGTAGCGCGATCAATAGGATCAGCGTAAAAAACCGCTTCTTCTTTTAAATGACCCACTGTTAAATCGACGTCTTGCATTAATTGTTGTTTCCAGGCGTCCAGTATGTTTCTGAAATGATTGCGTTGTGCATCATTCATGTAGGTTTCGGTGGGCTTGGGTTGGTAAGGCGTGAATTCGAGTGCGCCCAATAAAGTAGTTGCTTTGCGTGGTGTTGTTCTCGCGGGTAATTCAGCAACGGAAAATTCTTCGCCTGCATTGTAATCTAATTTTTCTGTCATTTTTTTATTTCTCGGCTCTTTCAAAATTTTTTGTTTAACAAGCGGCTTAGCGGCAATGGGTTTTTTCACGGGTGCTTTTTGTGGAGTCACTTTTTTCGCCACTTTCTTCACTGCTTTTTTTGCAACTTGTTTCGTTTTAACTGGTTTTTTGATCACTTTTGCAGCTGTTTTTTTTGGCACTACTTTTTTAACAGCTTTCTTCACTATTTTCTTTGGTGTTTTCTTCGCAATTGGCTTTGCTTTTTTCACTGCTTTTTTTGCTGGTTTTTTGCTGAGCACCTTTTTTTTCTTTGCTACCATGACACACTCCCTCATTAAACGAAAAGGCTTCCTAATAACGTAAAGGCCATTTTATCTGATTTGATGAAATGAGCAAGGACAAGAGCAGGGTCAGTGATCGGCGTCAGTGATCAAAGCGCCTTTGAAAACAAGGCTTGCCGATCCGCATAGCTGAATCATTGTCTCTTTTGATGGCCACGTGATTGTGAGTGAACCGCCAAATTGATGAACAGTAACCTGATTATTCAAATAGCCCGCTTGATGTCCCGCGGCGACGGCGGCGCAAGCACCGCTGCCGCACGCCTCTGTAATCCCTGCGCCGCGTTCGTACACACATAATTCAATTGCATCACGTGATTGCACGCAAACAAATCCCACGTTCACGCCTTCTGGGAAAGCGGGGTGTGCATTAAGTTGTTTTCCAATATCAATCACATCGGCAGTCACAATATGATCGACACGTATAACACAATGTGGGTTGCCGACGCTGACGACATCAAAGGTAATGTCATGATGTTCTAGCTTAAGATGATAAGGCGCTGCATTTTGCGTAGCAATAAAAGGCAAGCTTGACGGATTGAAATGGGGTTTGGCGATATCGACCACTATTTTTTTGTCGGATGAATAAGCTACGCGCATGACATTGTCTCGCGTTGCCAAATGAATTATTTTTTTACCACTGAGATTTTCTGCTTGAACAAATAACCCCATGCAGCGCGCACCATTACCGCATTGATACACTTCATTGCCATCTGCATTGAAAATACGATAGCCGAAATCCGCAGCGGTATTTTCTGTCGAAGTGAGCAGTAAAACTTGGTCGCATCCAACGCCGCGATGACGGTCGGCAATGTGGCGTATTAATTCAGGTGTGACAACAACGGATTGCCGAATGGTATCCAGCACCACAAAATCATTGCCAAGCGCGTGCATTTTCGTAAAAAAGAGTTCGTTCATGATCTTACTTTCTCGTTATCAATAGGGGGCGCGTCTGATTTTCCGTTGGGTAAATATAGCGTGCCTTCTTGGCCGCAGCCGGATAAAATAAGTGCGCTGATGCACAGTAATATTAAAAACGTCGCTTTCAATGTCAGCATCCTGTGTTAAAATTCAAAGACAAAACTATATCATAATTAAGAGAACAAATTCACATGACGCCTACTTCAAATTTAGACACGCATATTTTAAATCCAAAACAAAAGAGCATCGGCAGTGTTATTTGGATGCATGGTTTGGGTGCGCATCACGCTGATTTTGATTCTATTATTCCTGATCTTTGGAATGGCGATCAGTTGCCTTTGCGCTTTGTTTTTCCCAATGCGCCAGTGCGCCCTGTGACGATCAATCAGCGTGTGCCCATGCGCGCCTGGTATGACATTTATAGTTTGACGGATTTAAATATCGAAGATCAGCCGGGTATTGTTGCGTCGCAACATGCCATTACGCAGCTGATTCATCAGGAGATTGAAAGTGGTGTTCCAGCGGATCGCATTGTGTTGGCTGGGTTTTCGCAGGGGGGCGCAATGGCGTTATATGCTGGCGTGCGGCAACAGCAGAAAATAGCAGGCATCTTAGCGCTTTCTTGTTATTTGCCTTTATTTCATGAACATAATGCACATGCGCAAGATGTTAATTTGCAAACACCTGTTTTTATCGCGCACGGTACGCAGGATATGACCTTGCCGTGTTTTGCCGGAAAAATGGCATATGACATTATTCATGCCACGCATCCGAATACGCAGTGGAAAGAATATGTGATGCAGCATGAAATTTCACAGCAAGAAATAAAAGATATTCGAGAATGGTTAACGCAGGTGTTCGCGTAGGGCATGCAGTTCGTTGATCGTCCCGATATTGTGCCAAATGCCATGATAATGTTCGCCGCTTACTGTGTGCTGTGTGATCGCGGGCTGTAATGCTTTTGTTAAGCGAAAAACACCGGGAATTTCAGCGTGAAATAAATTGGGATGAATAACGCCAAAACTGGCGTAAGTCAATTTCTCGGGTAAATCACTGCGGACAATATTATTTTCATCAAGACCATAATCGCCTTCTGTGTGAAAATCCGGGTTATTCACGAAAACCAAATGCGCGGCATTGACTGATTTTTCGATGAGGTTTTCCAGCGGATAATCCGTCCAAATATCTGCGCTCATTAATAAAAATGGATCACTGCCCAATAATGGCAATGCTTGAAAAATCCCGCCGCCGGTTTCTAATAATTGTTCTTCAATCGAATAGGCGATGGCTAAGCCAAATGCAGAACCGTCACCGCAATAATCCATGATTTGATTTTTCAGGTGATGCACATTAATCACAACCTCGGTGATGCCGGCATCGCGTAATTGATGCAATGTATGCCCCAGTAATGTTGTATTGCCCACCATTAATAATGGTTTGGGCGTAATGACCGTTAAGGGCTTGAGTCGTTCACCGCGACCTGCGGCTAAAATCATGGCTTTCATATTATGCTTCTTGTAAAAGTAGCGTCAGTGATTGCAGTTCAGGATATTTGTCGCAAACAGTCATCACGTAATTCAATACACGGGGGATTTCCTTCAGGTACCCCTCTTTTCCATCTCGATAATACAGTCGTGAAAAAATGCCCAAGCATTTCAAATGCCGTTGCAAACCCATCAGATCAAACCAGCGCATAAAAACTTTGAAATCGACCCTTAGATTTAATTTTTGGTAGAAATAAAAACCCCGGCTTTCTGTTTGATCATCTGGCCAGGCAATATAACAATCGCGTAATAAAGACACCAGGTCATAAGTGATTGGCCCAAGCAGCGCATCCTGAAAAGCTAAAATGCCCAATTCACCGTCATCGCACAGCATGATATTGCGCGAATGATAATCGCGGTGCACAAATAATTGTGGTTGTGCGTGTGCAGAATCAATTAATAGCTGATATATATTTTTTAATTGATTTTCGTCCGCTGCGGATAAATTTTTATTAAGATTTTTTTTAATGTACCACGTATCCAGAATTTCAAATTCACGCCAATACTGTGCGTCGTCAAATTGTGGCAAATGATAATTTGGAATAGTGTCGCATTGTTGAATTTGCAATAACACATCCATTGCTGATTTGTATAATGCATCGGCTGAGTTACTGTCGAGCAAGGGCAGTAATTGACGGTCGCCAAAATCAGGTAGCAATAAAAATCCTTGTTGAAGATCGTGTGACAGTATTGTTGGAAATCGCGCGGCAGATTTTTCAAATGCGTTTGCGATGGCAATAAAGGGGGCGCAATTTTCTTTCTCGGGGGGCGCGTCCATGACAATGAAAGTATCTTTGCCAACGGCTGCGCGAAAATAGCGGCGAAAGCTTGCGTCACCGGCTACTGGTAAAACAGTCATGGGCTGATCATGAAAAAGCATTGACAGCCAGGACCGCAATGCAGACAGGCGAGAATCGATTACAGGCGGGGTAGAATAATTTATCACAGCAACAACTCGCATATTAAAACACAATGGGTATAATACAGGAGTTTTTAAAAAAATTAAGCTTGCCGTGAAAAAATTAACAACCATCATCAGCCCTTTTTTATTTGCAAGCACGGTATTGTGCAGCGTGGACGCGTTCGCGTCTGCTTCCGTTGCCAATGCGTTGGGGTGGATGACGGGCCATGTTCCTGGCGAAAAACATTCGAAGTGTAATGGATTTTATGCGGAACCGAAATCGATAGAAGACGTGCCGCACCCGCCGTCATACAAGAAAGTGCCTATCGTTGTTACGGCAACAGGTCCTGTCATTTTTCGTACCGATGGTGTTTCTATCTTGCAAGAGAACGTGATTATTCGCCAGCCAGGAAGATTAATTCACGCAGACAAAGCGTTTATTTATCATAATCAAAAAACGGGAAAAATAACCGATATTAAATTGGTGGGGCACGTGCGCGTGCAAGAAGCCGGTAAATTAATGTTGGGCGATACAGCTGATTACGATCTCGCCAAAAATAGCATTTTTATGAATAAGGCGATTTATCATATTATTGGCGAGCATGAGTTACCCACACTCACGACGTCATTTGATGCTTGGGGTGTTGCCAAGTCAATTCACCGCAAACCCGATGGCGTGATTGATTTAAAAGAAGCAACCTATTCAACCTGCTCACCGAAAAACCCGTCGTGGTATGTTAAGGCTGGATCAATGCAGTTGAACCACGCGGCAGGCGAGGGTTCTGCGCGCAACGTGGTGATTCATTTTAAACACGTTCCTATTTTTTACACGCCTTATTTTACTTTCCCTTTGAATAGCGCACGCAAATCAGGATTTATGGCGCCAAAGTTGGGTTATGAAAATGGTACTGGGCAACATGGGTTTTATTTGGGTGAGCCTTACTATTGGAATATGGCGCCGAATTACGATTTATTGTTTACGCCAACATGGTATTCGCAACGGGGTGTGCAAGCAGATGGTTTGTTTCGTTATTTAACGGCGCAGTCAGACGGTTTTTTCTACGGCAGTATTTTGCCGAATGACCGCGAATTTTCCAGCTTTCAGAAAAGCACTTTAAATACAGTATCAAACAATTCCTCGACAGCACCTTATATTTCAGAATTAAATAGCGCCAGCAATAATCGCATGTTTCTTAATTTTGAAAACAATGTTGCGTTTAATCATTATTGGACAGGGAAATTTTATGCGCGCTATATAAGTGATTCTTATTACGCGCAAGATTTTCAAACGGATTTTTTATCGCAAACGTCAAATCAAATACCGAGTTTTGCAGAGTTAGATTATACAGGTCAGCATTGGCAAGATACGTTCTTAATACAAACCTATCAAACACTGCATCCCCTGGGTCAAATTAATACGCCTGCACAAAATCAATATACGCGATTACCTGAATTGGATATCAGTGCGGCTTATCCGCAATTTGTGTCGCATTATAATTTTAATTTGTCGGCGCAAGCAGTCAATTTCATGTATCAAAGCGATTTTACGCCGCAAACCTATCAATTACCGATTGGCGAAAGAGTGCATCTTCAGCCGAACATCAGCAGACCATTTACCTGGCCTTCATTTTATGTGACACCGACATTAATAGCGGACAGCACCAGTTATTTTGCGCAATTGGCGAGCACAGGGGTCAGCACGCCGCGACAAGGTTATGATGTGAATCGCACCTTGCCAATTTTTGATGTTGACAGCGGCTTGTATTTTGATCGCGAAGCGACTATTGGCGGAAAACATTATACGCAAACATTAGAGCCGCGTATTTTTTATCTGTATACGCCGTATTTAAATCAAAATAATTATCCCAATTTTGATACGCAATTACTGCCCTTTTCACCGAACGATTTGTATTCTATTAATCAATTCTCAGGCTTTGATCGCTTGCAAAATGCAAATCAAGTCAGCTTGGGCGTAACGAGTAATTTGTTGCGTCAAAATGATGCCAGCGATATTTTATCTGCGCAATTGGGCTTGATTGATTATTTCACTGATCCACGTGTGTGTTTATCGCAAAGTGGTTGTCAAACGCCTTCGGAATCTATTTCGCCGATCACAGGCAATTTAATTTGGAATCCAAATGAGCTGTGGTCGATCAATTCGCAAATCGCTTGGGATACAACAATAGACCAAGTGAATAATGCGCAAGCGGGTGTGGAATATCATTTTCTACAACGTAAAATTATTTTATTGAATTATCAATTTACCAATAATAATTCCGACACGCCTTTTGACGCACCTGTTTTTAATACCAATGCATCGCTTATTTCAGCCGGGTTAATTTGGCCGATCACAGTGCGCTGGCAATTTTTTGGATATGAATATTATGATTTAACCAATAGCCGCCCGCGCGATCAATATGTTGGCTTGGCTTATGATACGTGTTGCTGGGCGTTTCGTTTTATTATGTCCAAAGATTACAACGGCGTTCCTACTGTTAATGGCAGCGCCTCGTTTGAAAATCAATACACCACCAATTATTATCTTGAGTTTTTATTAAAGGGCTTGGGCAGTGTTGGCAATAATCGCGCGGAAAACATGCTATCAACGACCTTGCCAGGGTTTTCAGATGTGTTCTCAAATCGAGGACATTATGGATTTGGGAATACGGTTTAACGCATTGCATGATTAACCGAAACTTCGTTCAGCGCCAATGGAAGCGAGAGCGCCAGCGACCGCGAAACTTAAACGTACAATCAACTTATTTGAAGAAAATATTGTCCGCGAATTGCGAGATAAGTGGCTTCGAATCATTCCGAATAGCATGCCATTGGTTCTCCTTGATCCTCAAGTGTGTATCGAACAGCGGCGGATATAAATTCAGGTCTGTAAATATACCCTGTGCTTTCCCCCAGCGACCAAAATTTTTTTCGCGTTAATTCAGGATTTTGTTTTTTTAAATATCGTGTTGCATAAGCCTTGATAGATATCATTGCTTGTTCTGGTTCTTTCCGTGTTTGCAAAACAATATGCATATGATTTGATCGAACGTGTGCTGCATGTAGGTGCCAATTTGCGAGTCGACAAGTGTCAATGATAGATTGCAGTACTGTTTCTCGGTTTGCTGCATTTAATAGAAATATGTTTTCTGTGCAGCTGTTTCGCATGGCTTTTTGTAGGCCAAGATTTGGTTTTATTCTAGGAGTGGCAAATTCATTGTGATTTCTGTCAACGCTGCTGCGTGAATCACCATGCAACCATGAACCATATGTTCTGCAGGTAAGAATGTAGGCACAAGGGATAGGCTTGGGAATATTTTTGGTCATTGCATAAGAATAGCAAGTCCAATGAAAAATCATATCCGTGTTTTTAAAAATAGTTTGTTGTAAATAAGTTTGCTGTGTCTTACCATTTCTCAGTCGATAGTGATTGTGCAGCGGTTTGTGCAATGCAGGGTATTGCATGATTGCGCGGAACTTTCGTTCAACTTAAGGCATTGGATGATTATACGAACGTTTGTTCAACGCCAATGGAAGCGAGAGCGCCAGCAACCGCGAAACTCGGGCATCCAGTAAAATAAATTGAATGAAAATGAGTGTTGATCGATTGTCGCATTGCAAAAATACACTGAACATCAAAATCTCGCGGTCGCTGGCGCTCTCGCTTCCATTGGCTTCGAAGAAAAATACTGAATAACCAACTGCATTGTGCAAATTTTAATGGGATAGACGTGATACCACGGATAAAAAAATCCCCGCGTGGGCGGGGATTGGTTGTGATTTTGACGTATCTTACTATTTCATTGCTACTAAGCACCCTCCTGAACTAACCGTAACAACTAATGTTGTTGCATTGGCGCTAAACAAGCCCGATGGTGTGCAGGTTAGGTTCGAAACTGTCCGCGACATATGGGAATCAACGGGGTTGCTCGCTTTATCATAGAAACTTGCAGTAAAGCCGACAACATTTTTGCTGTTCCATAATCCACTCGTGAAGATCGGAATATTGACTGGTCTAGTCTCGTTAATATTTAAATTATTAACATCATATATCCTACTGTTATTTGCTGACCACGGAGTAAGATCGAATGCAGCTGGGTTACATCCGGATTGTGTATAGGTGCAACGCCCTGAAGCTGGTGCCTGCAATGTTAAATATGTCGTATAGTTATTTGCTGGTACAAGCTTTGCTCCAGCCTTTGTTTGAACCACTTTTTGAACCAGCGGTATTGTGAAAATAAGCTGAACATGAGTAATCGAAGCAGATTGCCCAGATGTAACTTTCTGAACACCACCGCCACCAACGCCATACATTGGTGAGCCTGCAAAGCCAGCCAAAGGCAACACGCAACACACCGCAGCCGCAACAATTAATTTCTTCATAAAATATCTCCATGTTGGTTATTTAAATCTGAGTTAACTATAGCCTATGTTTTAAAATTTACAGAAAAAGTTAAATATTTTTTTGCCCTCGAATTGCATCAAATTAAATCCTACCGAAGCTAGCTAAAAAACCATTCGTTGCATCAAAATAAATCTTACCCAAGGAGGGGAGAATTATGGCGAGACGACTGACTATGAACCTTTACCTGCAACACCTGAAAAAACAGTAT
>JAPLRF010000019.1 GCA_026399315.1 Gammaproteobacteria bacterium | reverse complement strand
CCGATGATGCGACTCCCTTGGCTTTTGTAAATTAACTATCGTTAAAATAAGTAATAATTTGCGTGTTCGCACGCAGCCTTCCGGCCGCGTTTCTGCGCTATTTAATAAAAAAACGAGAACGTCGAATTAAACAATGATGTAGTGAGCGAATGTGAGGATTACGGTGGATGTGAGGAAGGCGTGATTGGCATGGATGCCAATCTCCGAGCCCCCAGGGATGGGTTTACGGCGTCCTTCTGAACATCAAGCTAATCCGAACGTGAAGTGAACGAAAGCAAAGCAATCATAAAAAATAGTTTACACGTTCGCACACGGCCTTCCGGTTGCGCTTCCGAGCAGTTTAATAAAATGGCACGCTTGATCTAAGCCCTTTGCTGCAGAAAAAACTAGAACATCGAGATTTATGTCGTTAAAACTTTTTTAAAGTTGAGAGAGGCTGGCGTGAACTTGAAGTTCGACGCGATTCCAGGCTCAGAGATTTTTTGCGTTTGCCAGTGATGTGCTGCGCCGTTTTTAATATGTTTCACGTGAAACAATGTGTGATAACGCTATTCCTTTACGTCCACTTCTTCAGATTTTTTTACGAAACGGTGTCCGCCAGCGCATTAACTTTGATCTAATCACTACAAACAACCCCATGTTTCACGTGAAACATTTTGTTATCACGATGCAAGGCTAAAATTTCATTTAAATCAGAGGATTCAATGCCTGTGATAAACACTTGAGCGCGAATAGTTGATAAAATTTCTGTTACGAGATGGCGTTTATAAGGATCAAGCTCGGCGGGCAGGTCGTCAATTAAATATATCGGTGTTTTACCCGCCGATGATTGTAAGTGTATGCCTTGCGCCAAACGCAGGGCGTATGAAACCAATTTTTGTTGCCCTTGCGATAAAACATCTTCTGCCGGAACGCCGCCTACGCTTATAGCCAAATCTGCACGATGAGGACCAAACAAACTGTGCCCAACAAATGTTTCACGTGAAACATTTTGATTTAAACAGGTTTCTAGCGAGATGCTTACATCCCAACCGGGCGAATATAATAAATCAACAGTAATATCATTGAGTAAAACACGCATAATCTCTTGGAAGATCGGTGCAAACTCAGCCGCATAAGCTTGTCGAGACGCATTCAATGCTTCGCCCACAACGGAAAACTCATGATTCCAAATGTGCAGCTCATCCCGCGATGCGCGTGCTTTTAAAGCAGCATTGCGCAGCATCAATGATTTTTGGAACATTTTCCATTGTGAATAGAAAAGGGGGTTGGTGTGAAATAATCCCCAATCTAAAAATTGACGCCGACACTTTGGGCCATCACTTAAAATACGATGGCTATCGGATCCAATAAACTGAACAGGCAGATAACGAGAAATCTCCGCAACGGAATAAATGGTTTCTTCGTTAATACGAACTTGAAATGTCCCGTTCATTGCGCGATGAAGGCCAATGGGTATTTCGCCATTGTCAGATTTCATCAATGCAAAAATAGTTAATTGATTTTGGCTGTATTGAACAACGCGATCGTGATGCCTGGTTCGAAAAGATTTACCTGAGCTTAAATAATAAATCGCCTCCAAAACGCTGGTTTTGCCTGCTGCATTATCGCCAAAAAATAAATTGAATCGTGAAGAGCAATCAAGGCTTGCATTGGTAATATTGCGAAAAGAGACTATTTTTAATGATGTTATTGACACAGGTCAACCCTAGTAAACTTCCAGTTTTATCAATTATATAGAATAGAAAGCATTACACAAGTAATCGTGAAAACAGGTATCGGATAACATAAGACACATTGAAACGCGCCATCAAGAAGTCAATCGAAAACACTGGATGCCAACGCAATGCGCGAGCACTGTGCTGATACAACTAATGCAATAACAGAAAATATAACTTATGATAGCGGTCTTTTAAATCGTGTTAGCCCACTCAAGATCGAAGGGCTGGCTTAATAACCATGAGGGAATTTATGTCTGCAACTCGAATTTTTACATCTGAATCTGTTTCTGAAGGGCATCCTGATAAAATCGCCGATCAAATCTCCGATGCGGTTTTAGATGCCATATTGGAAAAAGATAAGCGCGCACGTGTTGCCTGCGAAACGCTCGTGAAAAACGGCATGGTTATGATTGCCGGTGAAATTACAACGAATGCATGGGTTGACATTGAAAGCATTGCACGCAAAACAATTAAAGATATCGGATATAATAATCCCAATTATGGTTTTGATAGCGAAGCCTGCGCGGTTGTTTCAGCAATCGGCAAGCAATCAGCAGATATCGCATTGGGTGTTGATCACCGCGAAGACCATGACCTGGGCGCGGGCGATCAAGGATTAATGTTTGGCTATGCCACCAATGAAACACCTGAATTAATGCCAGCACCGATCATGTATGCGCATCGTCTCGTGAAAAAGCAAGCGACCGTGCGGAAGTCGGGCGAGTTACCTTGGCTGCGTCCAGACGCTAAAAGTCAAATTACACTCCGTTATGAAAACAATAAACCGGTAGCGGTGGATTGCGTTGTGTTATCGACACAACATGACCCCGAGATAGCACAAGATATTCTCGTTGAAGCGGTGATGGAAACCATCATTAAGCCTGTGATACCTGCGGAATGGTTGCACAAAAACACAAAATATTTTATTAATCCAACCGGTCGATTTGTGATTGGCGGCCCCGTAGGTGATTGTGGATTAACGGGCCGTAAAATCATTGTGGATTCCTACGGCGGTATGGCACGCCATGGCGGCGGCTGTTTTTCAGGAAAAGATCCGTCAAAAGTGGATCGTTCTGGCGCCTACGTTGCGCGTTATGTTGCAAAAAATATTGTTGCAGCAGGATTGGCGGACCGTTGTGAAGTTCAAATTTCTTACGCAATCGGCATTGCAAAGCCAACGTCAATTTTAGTTGAAACATTCGGAACCCATAAAATCTCTGAAGATAAAATTGCAGACTTGGTAAGTGAACATTTTGATTTACGCCCTCGCGCTATTATTGATGTGTTAAATTTATTAAATCCTATTTATTTGCCAACAGCAGCTTACGGTCATTTTGGTCGTGATGATTTGAACTTAAGCTGGGAAAAAACAGATAAAAAGGAAATTTTGGCGGAAGCTTTAAAAAGCAGCATATTAATATAAACTAAAAATAATTTGATCAGGAGTTTTTATGTCAACAGTTGCAACGAGAAAACAAACAATTAAAAAAACTGCTATAGCAGGTAAAGATTATAAAGTTGCTGATATTACATTAGCAGATTGGGGCCGCAAAGAAATTATTATCGCAGAAACTGAAATGCCGGGCTTAATGGCGCTTCGAAAAGAATTCGGCGCTAAAAAGCCTTTAAAAGGCGCAAAAATTGCAGGTTGCTTGCACATGACCATTCAAACCGCTGTCTTAATGGAAACCTTAACAGCATTGGGTGCCGAAGTGCGTTGGTCATCTTGTAATATTTATTCAACACAAGATCATGCAGCAGCAGCAATTGCGAAAGCAGGTATTCCTGTTTTTGCATGGAAAGGCGAAACTGAAAAAGAATACGATTGGTGTATTGAGCAAACACTGAATGGCCCAAAAGGCTGGCAGCCGAATATGATTTTAGATGATGGCGGTGATTTAACGGTGATTGTTCACGAAAAATATCCCAATATCATGAAAAATATTCGCGGCATTTCCGAAGAAACAACAACTGGTGTGCATCGTTTATATGACATGGCAAAAGCGGGTACATTAAAAGCACCTGCCATTAATGTAAATGACTCCGTAACGAAATCTAAATTTGATAATTTATATGGTTGTCGTGAATCCCTGGTTGATGCGATTAAACGCGCAACGGATGTGATGATTGCAGGCAAAATCGCTGTTATTTGCGGTTATGGTGATGTAGGTAAAGGCTGTGCGCAAGCATTGCGTGGTTTAGGCGCACGCGTTTGGATCACTGAAATTGACCCGATTTGCGCATTACAAGCGACAATGGAAGGCTATGAAGTGGTGACCATGGAAACCGCAGCAAGTAAATGTGACATCTTTGTGACGGCAACAGGTTGTCGCGATATTATTACGCACGATCACATGAAAAAAATGAAAAACCAAGCGATCGTTTGTAATATTGGTCACTTCGATTTGGAAATTGATGTGGCTTCATTGAAAAAATACAAATGGGACAATATCAAGCCGCAAGTGGATCAAATTATTTTCCCTGATGGAAAAAGAATTACGCTATTAGCATCGGGCCGTTTGGTTAATTTAGGCTGTGCAACAGGACACCCAAGTTTTGTGATGTCAAATTCATTTACCAATCAAGTGTTAGCACAAATGGAGTTGTGGAATAACGCTGAAAAATACGATTTAAACGTTTATGTTTTACCGAAAAAGCTAGATGAAAAAGTAGCTCAATTGCATTTGGAAAAAGTCGGTGCAAAATTAACGAAATTATCGGATGCGCAAGCAAATTATTTGGGGCTCAGTAAAAAAGGGCCATTTAAACCAGAATATTATCGTTATTAATTTTTATCAAACAGTTCAGAAACTAGGGCGGAAGCCCTAGTGCGAACGCGCAAAGTATTGCTTTTTACTTGTCTCTGATTTCAGGTCGAGGGAGCGGACCGTCATTTTCCTGCTGAGTTGTTTCCCCAAAGCTTGGTATTCGAATTGGCTTTTCGGCATAACGAAAGCGAAATGGATTCCCAGCTAAATCGCTAATGCCTGCAAGAAAATCATGTCTATTTTCTGGAACAGTCATTGTTCCGTAGTTCAGTAGCGCTAGATTCATCGCAGGTTTTTGAAAAGCGTTGAAAATATCTAACATCGCTTCTCTAGTTGAGTTCGTTAAACCGGGATGATTTTTTGCATTGCGTGCAAACGCTAAATTCAACAACAATCGTGTAAAATCTAGAAATAATGCTTTTCCATCTTGATCATTCTCTCTTTGATTTACTGACGACTCATATTCTGAATGTGCTTTAGTAATTGGCTCATGTAAATGTTCGTGTGCGTCCGCCAAAATCAAATTAATCGGTTTGAATTGCGGCGCGCTATTAATTGGTTGCGGGTTCGCTAGGACCTGGTTAACCACATTATTCATTGCTTGCATAGTCAGAGTTTGTTTAACAACATCTATTGCTGCTGCCTTTGTAACAGGGTCTAGGTTTAATCTATTGATTGCGGCGCAGGCTTCCTCAACAGCAGACGCAAAATTTCCTTGTAATGCTGAAAATAATTGCTGTAGCTGTTCGAGATATTCTTTTGCAGTATCTTTTTGTAATGAGGCAGCATTTTGTGTTTGTGTCGGTTGATTGTCTTGCAAAGCAAATTGGGCCCGCTCATTTTTTTCTATCAATAATTTTTCAGCTAAGCCAAGCTGTTGTAAATAACTTTTTTTATCCCATTCGGTGTGTATTTGCAGATAGAAAATAAAATCTTCAATAGCGACAATAAATCGCATTTCATTAATTCGTTTTTGTAATTCGTGATTCGTCAGTGAACGTGGCATTGTCATTTCTCCTGTAATATATTCTAGAATTATAGATTATGTTATCTATAACTTCACGTAAATCAGTAACCACGAATTGCATCAAATTAAATCCTACCGAAGCTAGCTAAAAAACCATTCGTTGCATCAAAATAAATCTTACCCAAGGAGGGGAGAATTATGGCGAGACGACTGACTATGAACCTTTACCTGCAACACCTGAAAAAACAGTAT
>JAPLRF010000037.1 GCA_026399315.1 Gammaproteobacteria bacterium | reverse complement strand
TAGATAAACAAAGTGTGAACAACAAGCGCGATTAATTTACTGACGGTAAATGCCAGCGCAGCACCAGGCAATCTCATTTCTGGAAATCCAAATCTTCCAAACATAAATGCATCAGTCAATGCCAAATCCAACATCACATCAAAAAAATCAGTTATCAATGCTGTTTTTTTAATGCCAAATCCACCCATAATAAAACGAATTTCTGAGCGGTATATCGCCTCTAAAAAATATCCCAAAGCAGAATAGGCGAAATAGGCTTGGCTATTTTGCGTAACAACACCGGGTTGATCGGCCACCTCAAGCATTTTAGGAATAATTATGACGGCGCCCGCAGAAATTATCATGCCAGCAAGCGCTGAATAAATGATGCCTTGCCGGAAAATAATGCCGATTTTGAGTGTTTCATTTGCATGTTTGGCTTCCCGAATAATCGGCGGAATAGAGTAAACAATACCAGACAAAAAACACTGCAACACAATTTCAGTAATTCTAATATCTGCATAAGCTGGCAATAACGTTTTATCTTGACTAACGATCAGTGCTTTAAGTGATTCATAAGCGGCAAATGTACCGCTGCGAAACAATAAAGGAATAGCAAATTGAAGCAGCGCTTTTGCAGCTTGTGGGTAGGTTAATTCTATGGTGGGCTGCAAATTTGGCTGATCATCAGGAACAATATTTACAACGGAATGAATTTCCCGGTTCGCATTAATAAGCCGTTCTAAAGTATCATTATCGATCATTGTAATAGTTCTCTTAAATAATTAACTTATTTAAAATCCCTTTCGCAATCGATCCAATTTTTCTTTTATTTGAATTTCTAATCCGCGTGGTACAGGTTCATAATAAATTTTCTTGAGCATTCCTTCAGGAAAATAATGTTCACCCGCAGCAAAGGCATCTGGCTCATCATGCGCGTAACGATAATCCTTACCGAAGTTAAGATCCTTCATTAATTTTGTCGGCGCATTTCGCAAATGCAACGGCACGTCAAAACTGCCGCCATTTTTTACCTCAGCCATTGCTCGATTAAAGGCAGCATATGATGCATTACTTTTGGCTGCAATTGCTAGAAAAATAACCACCTGCGCTAAAATTAAATCGCCTTCAGGCGAACCGATCCTTTCGTACGCCTGCCAGGCATCGATCGAAATGGACAGCGCGCGAGGGTCAGCATTGCCAACATCTTCAGCAGCAAAGCGCACCAAACGGCGCGCAATATAGTGAAGGTCACAACCGCCATCAATCATGCGGCAAAACCAGTATAAAGCCGCATCTGGGTCTGACCCGCGCATCGATTTATGCAAGGCTGAAATTTGATCGTAAAAGGCATCGCCACCTTTATCAAATCGCCGTAAATTCTGCGTTAAAACAGAATGTAAAATTGCTTCCGTGATAATGGTATTACCAGAATCATCGCGTGTTGCAAAATCAGATAAGATTTCCAATAAATTCAAACAAAATCGTGCATCACCATCTGCAAATTTTACCAATTGCGCTTTCAATTCATCGGGAAAAATAATATTTAATTCACCCAATCCATTTTCACAGTCACTCAAGGCATGATCAATTATTTTTAATAAATCCTGCTCTGTCAAAGATTTTAAAACATAAACACGTGCGCGCGATAATAATGCATTATTTAAATGAAACGAAGGATTTTCAGTGGTCGCACCAATAAAAGTAAGTGTGCCTTGCTCAATATGCGGCAAGAAAGCATCTTGTTGTGATTTATTAAATCGATGGACTTCATCCACAAATAAAAGGGTTTTTTCTTCTGCTTGTTCTGCCCTTGCAACCACTTCACGGATTTCTTTTACACCCGATAAAACAGCAGACAATCGTTCAATGCGCGCATTCGCATTGGTCGCGATTAATTCCGCCAATGCGGTTTTTCCAACGCCGGGCGGTCCCCATAAAATCATGGAGTGTAATTTGCCTTGCGCAATGGCAAGCGCTAATGGTTTACCCGGTGATAATAAATGTGATTGCCCTGCAAATTGATCAATTGCATTTGGACGCATTCGGCGTGCGAGCGGTTGATTGCTCATTGCAACACATCCACACCTGCCGGCACTGTAAAACGAAATAAATTCGCATGGATCGGATCATTCAACACCACATTCGAAAAATGAAAAGTGGTTGTTTGTTGCATCACATTTTCAATTTGCATTGATTTTAATTTTTCATCAGAAAAAGCCAATGCGACAGAAAGAAATGTGCGATTGGGTTTAAGGGGAATCAATTGAAAAACAAGCATGCCATGATGCGGGACCATGTGGACGGTGAATTGCTTTAATAAACTATCAACGTGGCCCGATAATAATGTTGCAGGATTGATTGGCATATTTTTAAGTGACTGTTTCGTTGCTTGCTGTAAATCAACATCATAAATCCACACTGTATTGTCATCGGTAATCACAATTTGATGCGAGGGCTGCACTGTTTCCCATCGAAAATGACCCGGACGCTGTAGCATCAACGTACCATGACTGCTTTGCAAAACGCGTTGATTCGGGTCAGTGGTAGTTTGCGTAAATTGTGCTTGCAGCGTGGTGAATTGATCTAATAAATGCGCTAATTGATCAGCAGAGGATATATTGTCGGCAAAAATAGCGCGGCAGAAAAACAACGTGATGATGAAAATTAATTTGATGTGTCGCATAAATAATATCCGTTATTCTGAATTTGCGGGCATCAACACATCCCGTTGCGCATTGCCTTCCATCTTACTCACAATGCCCGCTGCCTCCATTGCTTCTACAATTCTGGCTGCGCGATTGTAACCAATTTTAAAACGACGTTGAACACTCGATACGGAAACACGTTGTGCTTTTACGATAAATTGCACCGCTTCATCATATAACGTATCTTTTTCGCCATCGCCATCTTCAATCAAGGCCGATTCAGTGTAACCGCTTGGATCAACCGTGCCATTTTCATTTAAAATATCATCGATATATTCTGGTTTTCCGCGTTGTTTTAAATCTTTAACGACGCGATGCACTTCTTCATCACTTGCAAAACAACCATGCACACGGACCGGCACACCTGAACCTGGCGGCATATACAACATATCCCCATTACCCAACAATTGTTCCGCGCCTTGTTGATCGAGAATCGTGCGTGAATCAATTTTTGAAGATACTTGAAAGGCAATTCGCGTTGGAATGTTGGCTTTAATTAATCCGGTGATCACATCAACAGAAGGACGTTGTGTTGCAAAAATCAAATGAATACCCGACGCCCTGGCTTTTTGCGCCAAACGCGCAATCAATGTTTCAACTTTCTTTCCAACAACCACCATCATGTCAGCAAATTCATCCGCCAGCACCACAATTTTCGGCAGCATTTGTAATTCGACAGGGCCATTTTCAGTCGGGGGAATTAAAGGATCTAACAATGGAGAACCCTTTTCAATTGCTTCACGCACTTTAATATTATACCCCATGATATTTCGCACGCCGAGCGACGCCATTAAACGATAACGTCGTTCCATTTCCATAACACACCAGCGCAACGCAGTCGCCGCATCTTTCATGTCAGTCACAACAGGCGCTAACAAATGCGGAACGCCATCATAAATGGATAATTCCAACATTTTCGGATCAATTAAAATTAGCCGTAAATCTTGCGGAGAAGATTTATATAATAAACTTAACAACATAACATTCAGCGCAACAGATTTACCCGACCCTGTTGTACCCGCAACCAATAGATGGGGCATTTTGGCTAAATCAACCACAACGGGTTCGCCTGCAATGTCTTTTCCTAAGGCAATGGTTAATGCGGAACGCGATTGTTGAAAAGCCTGTGTTGATAATACTTCTTTTAAGGTAACCATTTCACGATTGGGATTCGGCAATTCCAATCCGATCACTGATTTTCCTGGAATAACTTCAACAACACGAACACTGATCACAGACAAGGAGCGCGCCAAATCTTTCACCAATGCCGTAATTTTATTTACTTTCGTCCCCGGCGCTAATTCCATTTCAAAACGTGTCACAACTGGCCCCGGATGTGCCGCAACCACTTTTAATGCCACACCAAAATCATTAAAGCATTCTTCCACTTCACGTGAACGGCGTTCCAATTCATCCTTATTGACACCCACTTTTCTTTCATTAGAGCGTGAATCCAGTAACGATAATTTAGGCAATATCGTGGATTGCGAAAAACGAGGGGGGCGCACAGAGCGACTATTATCTTCTTCGTGAATTTCGGTTGGATTATAGACTGCTGGCGTGCGCGGTGCTCTGGGTGATTTTGATATGGTGTCAAACAACGGATCGGGCGATGCCAAGCTGGGTTCAATATGTGTTGGTGCTATTTTTTTTGCAACATAAGACTCATTTTTTTCATCTGATTGATTGTTTTTATCGGACGAATAAAATCGATCAAATGACGTAAGTCGAGATAAAAATCAAAAAGAGGGTTTAGGCAAGGCCATGTTTATTTTCATTTCGCCACAACAATAACGCCCCGCTCGCATGATCCCAGCGCCCAAGCCTTCAATCAATTCCAACCAAGATGTGCCTGTTAATAAGGTGATACCGATTAATAAGATAGGCAGAAAAACAATGGTCGCCCCTGCGCGATTAAACCATTGTAATAGCACATTGCCCATGGCGTCGCCAAGAATACCGCCGGACTCATAGGGCAAGCCTGCATTAAAATGAATTAAATATAAATGCAACAAACTCGTAGCGCTCATGACCCCCATCAACAAACCCATTGAACGTGATGCAACGCGCGGCCAATTCACCTCAGTGAAACTTTCAAAGCGTTGACAGCCAAGCGCCAACGCGTCCGCCCGCATTTAAAATTTTGACGTTATCGACTTGATGCGACCACGCGGGGTCTGCACGATGGTAAGTCACCAATGACAACAAGAGAAAAGCACCTGCTGCTGACAACACGATTAATAAACCTTCGTGCATTCGACGATAGAATGCAGAAGGTGACGACGTCGTGCTGCTATTGGGTTTGCGTTTGATGTCCCTCAATGGATGATCCCTTAATTCAGTGACTGTGACAGTGTTGGTGATGATGACGATACTTTTTTCTTAACTATACAGAAATAGCTTGAATCAGCCAAGTAATCACGTAATGAACCGCACATTGCCTCACATTTTCACGACCGCTCAAAAAATACATTGTTTTTGTTTCGCATCCCGCTGCTTTCGCCAATCCAAAACAAACCGTTCCAACCGGTTTTTCTTCTGTACCACCACCGGGTCCTGCAATACCGCTAATTGAAACGGCCATATCAGCTGATAATTTTTTCAAGGCGCCTTCTGCCATCGCTTTGGCAACGGGTTCAGAAACAGCACCATATTGTTTTATCAAATCAGAATCAACGCCGAGTAACGCCGTTTTAGCCAGGTTGCTATAAACAACTGCGCCGCCATTAAACCATTGAGAGCTGCCAGGCACTTCCGTTAGCAATGCCGACACACTGCCACCCGTACAGGATTCCGCCAAAGCAATTTTGATATTGCGCGCAATACAAAGTGCGCCAAGTTGTTTTGCTAAAACGTATAAATTGTTTATCATGTGCAATCCTTAATAACGCATCGGTGATCCATGGAAATAGAAACAGTGTCACAACATACCCCTATGATGCAACAATATTGGAAAATAAAAGCACAACACCCTGATATTCTTGTTTTTTATCGTCTCGGTGATTTTTATGAATTATTTTATGACGATGCAAAAAAGGCAGCGCGATTATTGGATATAACTTTAACGTCGCGCGGGCAATCCGCCGGTTCGCCCATTCCCATGGCCGGCATTCCCTATCATTCCGCTGATAATTATTTAGCCAGGTTAATTAAAGCCGGTGAATCAATTGCAATATGCGAACAAATTGGCGATCCCGCTACTTCTAAAGGTCCTGTTGCGCGAGAAGTTGTCAGGGTTTTAACACCAGGAACGGTTACCGATGAAAATTTACTAGACCAGCACCGCGACACTATCTTAACGGCTATTTTTGCGCATCAAAATCGTTTTGGTATTGCTTGCATTAATATTGCGAGCGGTCGCTTTTCAATTCAAGAGGTTGATAGCGAAATTGCTTTATTGGCTGAAATTGCGCGTATTAATCCCTCTGAAATATTATTAGATGAAAATACTCACCTTAATTTTTCCTGCGCCATTAAAAAAAGGCCTGTTTGGGAATTTGAATTATCAACAGCGAAAAAATTATTATTAGAGCAGTTTAAAACAAATTCACTGGATGGTTTTGGTGTAAATGATTTATCAATTGCCTTATGCGCAGCCGGTTGTTTATTGCATTATATGCAATACACACAACGTGCACATTTACCGCATATTCACAGCATTAGTGTTGAAAAAAACAATGACGCTATTTTTATGGATGCGGCAACGCGCCGCAATCTGGAATTGGTGACGAATCTACAGGGTGAGAAAAGCTGCACATTATCAGCTGTTTTAGACAATACCGTCACTGCAATCGGCGGTAGATTATTACGTCGCTGGATTACCCAACCGCTCACCAATCAAATCAGAATTAATAAGCGATTGGAAAAAGTGGCTTTATTTTTAGCGTCAGATCAACTCGATTTTATTCGAGATATCTTAAAAAATATTTTTGATTTAGAAAGAATATTAAGCCGTGTCGCATTGCGTTCTGCACGCCCGCGCGATTTAGCGCATTTAAGTCATTCGCTTTCTGTGCTGCCTGATTTGAAAAACAGTTTATTAAAAATCTATCCAACTGAATTAAAGTTATTTCCTGAGTTAGCTGAATTATTAAAAAGAGCGATTATTGAAAACCCACCCATGATCATTCGGGATGGCGGCGTGATTGCTGTTGGCTATGATGCTGAATTAGATGCGTTACGAGAACTTGATGGCAATGGGCAGCAATTTTTATTAGATCTTGAGCAACGCGAACGTGAGCGCACAGGCCTGAGCACTTTAAAAGTCGGCTATAATCGCATTCACGGTTATTACATTGAAATAAGCCGATTGCAGGCAGATAAAGCGCCGATTGATTATTTGCGTAGGCAAACACTGAAAAACATGGAACGCTTTATTACACCAGAATTAAAAGAGTTTGAAGATAAAATACTAACCAGCAATTCACGTGCATTGGCGCGTGAAAAATATCTGTATGAACAATTACTCAATACGATTGCTGAATCCTTAATTCCTCTGCAGCAATTATCAGAACAATTGGCGCAGTTAGATGTATTAACCAATTTTGCCTTTTGCGCCTTAAAAAATAATTATGTTGCGCCTACTTTCTCTGAAATACCTGGCATTGAAATTATGGGCGGACGACACCCTGTTATCGAACAAGTCATTGAAAATCATTTTGTCCCAAACGATACTATTTTCAATGTAGAAAAACGCATGTTATTAATTACCGGCCCAAACATGGGCGGCAAATCAACTTACATGCGACAAACGGCATTAATTACGTTGATGGCGCATATCGGTTCTTATGTCCCTGCTGCTTCTGCACGATTCGGCAAAATTGACCGTATTTTTACGCGTATTGGCGCATCAGACGATTTATCATCTGGTCGCTCAACGTTTATGGTTGAAATGACAGAAACGGCGAATATTTTACATAACGCAACAGAAAATAGTTTAGTGTTGATGGATGAAATTGGACGCGGAACCAGCACCTTTGATGGATTATCCTTAGCGTGGGCTTGCGCATTGCATTTGGCCAATCATTCAAAAGCATTCACCTTATTTGCAACACATTATTTTGAGTTAACGCATCTCCCTTTAGAATCAGATGTTATTAGCAATGTGCATTTAGATGCGACAGAACACAACGATCAAATTGTTTTTTTACATAAATTAAAATCAGGGCCGGCGAATCAAAGTTACGGTTTACAAGTAGCAAAATTAGCAGGCGTCCCCGTTGTTGTTATTAACAATGCGAAATTAAAATTGGCTGAACTGGAAAATCCCCCTGGTTTTGTTGCTACAAAACCGGCCCCCTTTTTCAAAGGGGCCGATCAGGTGTCGCTTGAACTTGAAAATCCATTGGTTACTGAAATTAAAGATTTAAATATTGATGCATTATCTCCACGCGACGCATTATTAAAATTATATGAACTAAAATCAATAGCACTGAAACGCAGGCTTTAAGCCCAATGGCACTACCTTAAGCAATGATGTAGCGAGCGTCCTTCCGAGCATCCCCCTAATTCGAATATTGCCCTAATTCGAATATTGAGCGAACGGAAACAAAGCAATAAGGAATTATGAATGTGCTACGGCTGATTGTTCGGAGGATATTTTTGAAACTTGCCGTGAACCCATCCATGGGGGCTCCTCATTTTCTTCCATGAAAATGAGGGTTTCAAAAATACCTCGCTCACAATCAGTCGCGCAAATTCATAATACTTTTTTATTAAGGTAGTGCCATTGGGCTGTAAGCCTGCATATGAATTATAACCCATTCATATAATGATCACGCATTATGTTAAATTCAACACGCGCACCTTCATTCGGCATTTCAATTTTTTTCTTAGCAAAAAACGCGTAAGTAAAAATAGATTTCGCTGTTGCTTTAAAATAACTTCCCCAACTTTGGTTCGCACTGGCAACAGAAGGAACAACCGATACATTTTGTTTAACGCGTTTAATATCACCCAGCGTACGTTCGGCAGCTTTCGTTTTGTTATTTGCAGCAAGCGTTGCCTTGGCAATCCGCGCAGCCATTTCCAAATCAAAAGCCGCCTTTTTTGTTTTATATTGATCTACTTTTTCCTTGAATTCTGGAAATGCTTTTATATCACTCATTTTAAGCGCTGTATTAGTCAGCGGATCACGAAAGCCTCGATTGATACAGTTAGTTAATGAGTCTCTATCATAAACACCTCCACAAGGCGTAATAACAGGGTTTTCGATTAAGTCCATTGTAATGGGATCAGTTAAACAGACTGGCGCATTGTCATCGAATAAATTCAGCTGAATAATAGCATTATGCGCTTCATTAACGCGCGTGATTTTTATTTCAACAAAACGCTGTTCGGCTTGCGTTCGTATTTGCGCTGCGTTTTTCAGCTGTTCACGCTTGCTTTTCCCAAACAAATTACCCACAGTCCAAAATTTTCTTGAAAAGATATTCCATGAGTCCATTTGGCTAGGTCTGAATATTGACATAATCACCTCACTTGTTAATCATTAAGCACAGTTAAAGAGTAACAAAATAAGGTTCAGAGATAATCGGGGTTGACGAGAATTGATTGTTCGCACAGAGGAAACAATGCGAGAGCCACACGCACCCTGCCGAGCACGACGCGCATGGCAGGTAGCCTACGTGTGATCTTCGCAACAAACTACTTCACTTGCGAGAACCGTTTCGCCAGAAAATCAATAAACAGCCTTGTTTTCAGTGGAATATATTGTGTTGGCGGATATAACACATAAATGTTAATTTTTTCGGGCAAGAAATCTTCTAAAAATGGAATCAACGTTTTGTCAGCAATCTGTTTTTCCAGTAAATATTTTGGTAATAGTATAATACCCAAATCATGCAAGGCTGCAGCGGTTAATGTTTCAGAGGTCGACGCCATCAAACTGCCCTGCACCTTCAAATCAATCACAGCACCCTCTTCATGAAAACGCCACAACAAACCTGTCGGCGAATCATAATAAAGCAAACAATTATGCGCGTATAAATCATTTGGATGTTTGGGTTTACCGTGTTTTTTAATATATTTTGGTGAAGCGCAAACCACCATATGACTTTCCATTATTTTACGCGCGCGAAAAGTAGAATTATTCTGCTCACCCACGCGAATGGCCAAATCTAAATTATTGTCAAAAAAGTTTTTATACGCCGAACCGGGTAACATTTCGAAATGCACGTTTGGATGTTGACGCGTAAAATCACAAATGGCTTGCACCAAATATAAATGCGAAAAACTGAGCGGCGTATTAATTTTAATGACGCCTTTAATATCTTCTTGTTCGGAGGCGATAAAAGAATCTGCTTCTTCAATGCCCGCTTTAATTAACAAACATTTTTCATAAAAAGCTTGGCCAATTTCAGTGAGGATTAATTGTCGCGTTGTGCGATGTATTAGCTGAACGCCCACTAATTTTTCTAGGCGTGATATGCGTTTGCTAATAACAGATTTTGAGATATTCAAAGCATCAGCGACTTTTGTAAAGCTTCTTTTGGTCGCTACTTGCGTAAAGATAATTAAATCGACAAGGTATTTTTCGTGGTCTTCGAAATTCATTCAAATCCCCAACGAGTTTCACACGCAGGCTTCAGCCTTCATTTCTGTGTTGATTGCATCGTCATCTTCGCTTTCACTCAACATCGACACTGCGTCATCGGCATTTTGTTCATCATGCTCAACTGTCTCAGTAGGTTGTATTTCAAATTCTGCTTCAGACGATCCATCTTCACAGTCACTGTTTTCACCGTCAATTGGCTTCTCAAGCAATTCAGTCAGCGTATGTTCCGGCAAATGCATACCCAATTGTTTTTCCAAGGCTTCAAAATCCACTAATTCAGATAATGCGGGCAATTCAGTAACGCTTTTTAAATTAAAATAATCCAGGAAGATTTTGGTTGTTGCAAACAAGGCTGGTTTTCCAGGCACATCGCGATAGCCTGCGATTTTAATCCATTCACGTTCTAATAATGTTTTAATGATATTGGGATTCACTGCGACGCCACGCACATCTTCTATTTCACCACGCGTAACAGGCTGACGGTATGCAATTAAGGCCAAGGTTTCTAAAAAAGCGCGCGTATAACGCGGTGGTTTGCGTTCTTCTAAGCGTTGAATAAAAGACGCATATTCGCTTCGCACTTGAAAACGATAACCACTGGCCACTTCAACCAATTCAACGCCACGGTCTTCATAAACTGTTTTTAAATTGGATAACCAATGACGAATATCTGCATTACCAGGACGATTTTCTTCAGCGAAAAGTAGTGTTAATTTATCAACAGGCAAGGGTTCTGCGGCTGCAAATAATGCAGCTTCTAGGATTTTTTCTGCGGATTCGAATTCGTTCATGGATATACACTCACTATAATTCATCATACGTTTACAATGCGCGGTCGCTAGCGCTTCCGCTTCCATTGGCACTGTTCAAATTCATTCTATCGCGTCACAGTCATCGTTACGTCGCACAGCATCACCAACCGCCTTCACATAAATTTGCCCGTATGCTTCGTTTTGGACAATTTCAATAACAGATTGACGAATTAATTCAAGGATCGCAATAAATGTAACCACAACACCCATGCGTCCTTCCTCTACTGTAAATAAGCCGGTGAAAGGAATAAATTCATTCGAATTAATTAATTCCAATACGCGGGTCATGCGCTCACGAATGGATAAGATTTGTTTTTCGATTTTGTGATCCGCAAACATGCGCGCGCGTGTCATCACACCCACAAAAGCATCCAACAAGTCCTGCATGGGCACATCGGGTTGCGCAAAAACCATTTCCATTGGCGGCGCAATCGCATTCGCCAAAAAGACATCGCGATCAACCTGTTTTAATTCTTCTAAATCCTGCGCTGCTTTTTTGAAACACTCATAAGTTTGCAAGCGGCGAATTAATTCTGCGCGAGGGTCTTCCCCTTCTTGATCATCCGCCGTTGGGGGACGAGGCAATAATAAACGTGATTTGATTTCAGCCAGCATCGCTGCCATCAGCAAGTATTCAGCAGCCAATTCCAGCTGTAGTTCCTGCATGAGCTCAACATATTGCACATATTGAATAGTGATGGCTTTGATTGGAATATCGAGAATGTCGATGTTCTGTTTTTTAATAAGATAGAGCAATAAATCCAACGGGCCTTGAAAGGTTTCCAGGAAAACCCGCAGGGCGTCAGGGGGAATGTAAAGATCAAGCGGCAACTCATTGACAACTTCACCGCGTACCCTGATGATATCGTCCTGAGGCGATTGCGCTACTTCTTCTATAACTGATTGATTCATCGACAAAACCCGTGGTGAATAGTTGCTTTATGATACAGTTGCCCATTCAAATTGACAATAAGAAGCGTTCAACTATTCAACATCAGGATACCCATGAAACTACTTTTCGACTACTTCCCGATTATTTGCTTTTTCATCGCCTATAAATTATGGGGGGTTTACGTTGCCACAACCGTGACGATGGCCGCTTGCGCACTGCAAAATATTATTTACTGGCTCATTCACAAACGCTTTGAGAAATTACATGTCATCACCTTGATCAGCGTTGTTATTCTCGGCGGTTTTACGTTAATTTTTCATAAAGCGATTTTCATTCAGTGGAAACCGAGCATTATTTATTGGTTATTTTCTATCGCTTTAATTTACAGTCATTATTTTTCAAAAAAGAATTTAATGACGCGCATGCTAGGCGATAAAATTTTATTGCCTGAAAAAATTTGGGCGAATTTAAACATGGCGTGGTCTGTGTTTTTTATGCTTTTGGGTTTTCTAAATATTTACGTTGTCTATCATTATTCAATGGATGCATGGGTGAATTTTAAATTGTTTGGTACATTGGGATTAACTATCGCGTTTACCATTGCGCAAGCGGTTTATATGTCTCGACATATTATTAGCTCTGAAACGACCACGTAAATCCCCCCGGTCTGTGGACGAAACAAGGTATCGCTCAAACGGACTTTATTGCGTCCACAAACCGACCCCCTTTTTCAAAGGGGGTCGGTTTTAAAGCGCAATTCAGTTCAACTGTATCATTAAATAGATCGCTTTATAACCGGGGGGATTTATACAAAAAAAATTTCAAACATGCATTAACACCAGGAGAAAATAAACATGCACTACGCCATCCTCTGCGAAGACGCAGACAACGTCCTAGAAAAACGCAAAAGCATCCGCCCTGCCCATTTAGCACGATTACAAGCATTAAGCGACGCCAATCGCCTACTTGCCGCTGGCCCGTTAATGAACCAGGATGGCGAGAATCCCTTTGTCGCTGGCATTCACGGCTCATTAATTATTGCGAAATTTAATTCACTGGACGAAGCAAAAGAATGGATAGCAGCAGACCCTTTTGTCACTGCAGAAGTGTATAAAAACATTACTGTCAAACCCTTTAAAATTGTATTACCTTAACAACGAATCACCCCCTTCAGAAGCGAGCGGCGGCAGCCCTCGCGCGAATGCGCAATAAATTATTTTAATTACATTGCAAACCATACATTTTCATAGGAAAACAACATGACCACAATCGATTTAATCAATACCGCATTAAACACAGTTTTTCCCGATGCGGCAATCGACGTGCAGGACGACAAAGCCGACCACATCGGCCACGCACATCAAGACAGCGGGCATTTTACCGTAGTGATTAAATCCCCTGTTTTTGAGGGTAAAACACCGATCCAGCAACATCGCATGGTATATGACGCATTAGGGTCTTTAATGCAAACGCATATTCATGCACTGCGGATTCGCACAGGAAACTAACAACGCATTATCAGGATTTTGTATTTACATTTTTTAGGTGTTTATCGGTGAATGTTTCTGAAATGATTATATTTACGCTTTGTGAAGTTTGAGTGCGCGCGCGCTTTGCAAAAAAACACCCCGCTTATTTCGGCTCTCGACCCTCAGCCGCACAAAGAATAAAAAAATCATTCAGCGCACGCACTCAACCTCGCAAAAAATAAATATAATCATTTCAGAAACGCGCCCGGCAGGGTGCGTGTGATCCTCGCAAAAATACAACCCTCACCAACACAAAGAATTAGCGCCTATTAGGTAGGCGTTCCGCGTGGTGTTATGTTCGTGGGCGAGACTTTTGGCGCTGTGCCGCCAGAGGAACCAAATAAACTTGCACTGTTTCCAGCAGCTTGAGATGGCTTAGCCGCCTCTACAGCTGCTTTAGCATCAGGACAAAATCTCCCCGCTTTTTCAATCACGCTTTCTATCGCTTTACGCATATCCTGGCGATGCTGGTCTAAATCCACATCTGTTTTTGTCAGAAACTCCGTACGAGATATTTCAAGCACAAGTAAGTTAGCAATCGCAGTGTGAAATTCTGCTTTTAGACCATTTTTTTCAGGTTTATTATTCAGTTGAGGTAAAAGTTTCTCATTCACTCCAAATGGAGAGACAAAAAAATGTGGTTCAGTTTCAACAGTTAAATATCTACTTAGCAAGTCATTCAACGATTTCATTATATTAGTTACAGTTACAGTAATATTATATTCACTCATGCTCGAAAACGGAGCAACAAGTCCCCTGTCAATAAAACCATGTAATATTGTAATTTTATCGTTTTTTAATAAGTTAAGTTCTCTTTGTCGTCTAGCCGCCGTCTTTTTAGCCTCAGCAACAGCTTTTCTCTCTGCGTCGGCTTTTTCCTGTGCATCAGCAATAGCTTTTCTCTCTGCGTCGGCTTTTTCCTGCGCATCAGCAATAGCTTTTTCCGCAGCAGCAGCATTAGCTTTCGCCTCTGCTTCAGCTGCAGCCAGCACACTTGCCTGAGCAGCAGCTTTTATTTCAGTCAACTTATTTTGCATTTCTGTTAATGGCTTATTTGAACTAGTGATAGTCAGCTTGATTGGTTCTAAACTATTGCAACTCTCTTTTAGTTTCATCGTTTTTGACTCAACATTTAAACCTGAAATAGACTTTAAGATCACAATCACTCGATCTAATAATTTATTAACATCATCTGCAACTGGTGCTTTCAAATAATTAGCATAATCATTGAGAAGCGTTTCAATATCAGTCAACATACTTCCTAACTTGGTTATTTCACCCTCTTCTGTTTTGCGCAGTGTAGAATGACTTATTAAAGTAGTCATAAAAGAATTAGCATCATCCAGAGTTTCAGAATCATCATTCACCAAAACAAAACCATTTAGTGCTGTAGATTTCAGCTCGTCCATTGTTTTGGTGAAATACGCATGCACATTTTTTAAAACATCTTGTAATTGAATAATTTCTTGATCATCAGCTAAAGACCTCAATTTAGTTGCAAAATTTAAAAGAATAGGATTATTGCTGGAATGTTTTATTAAATCATCAAGCGCTGTTTTTAGACCGTCAATATTAGTCAACATCAATTGATCTGGACCATCAACTTTGGAAACCGTGATCAATTCAAGTATAACCGCTATTTTTTCAACACATTGAAGATCGCGAAGAAGCGCATGGTCAGCAGCACGTGCAGGGGTAATTGGATCGGTAACAACATTTGCAACATTTGCAACATTTGTCCCAGTAAAAACAGGCTGCTGAACCACAGATGTTGATACAGCCGTGGGATTGAACCTTTCCCCAAGCACTTTTTGCAAGGCTTTATTGGTCGTTGTATCAGGGTTTTTTTGCGCATACTCCATCAACGATAGTATTTTTTCAGCAACAGATAACGCTGGCTTTGTTTTATCTAGCGTATCGATTTTATTGTAAAAACTTCCCCATTTGCGGATTTTTTTGCATTCAGTATCGATTTCTTTATAAAAGCTTTCCAATATATCTTTAGTAACTTGGAAATTTCTGTCGTTCGAAGAAAATGTAATCGACCCATCGCCTTTAATCTCAATCCTCACAGGCAATGGAGTTTTATTTTCTTTACCAACCGATTTCAATTTTGCGCTATAGGTTACATTTGTGAAATTCTTTAAGCTGATTGGGTTAAACCCTTTTCCTATGTTCAACGAAACACCCTGAGCAACAATCAAATTATTTGCTTTTATGCCCTTAAATAGATGAGCGAAACCAAAACCGCCTAACAAGCCATTCACTTGTACAGTCAGCGTTTCAAATTGCGCATTACGAAGATCAATTCGGGCGCCGGGAGTAGTATTCGGATTCGTCAATATCGCTTCACCCGAAACTGCAATACCGCGAGCAAAAATAGCAGGCTTTTGAATTTCAGCTTCTTCAGAGCGACTGTTTTGAATCAAACTGAATTTTTTAAGATTCATTTTTAGAGCTGGCAATAAATATTCATCAAATGCATTTTCTTTGGATTTTAAGAGTGCTTCATTTGCTTCGACAAAAATTTCGTGGAGCGCATCACCCCTTATTTTTCCGTTAAGTTGTTTTTCGGCTGCTTCCTTGTCCTTCAATAAATTTAAAATGAATTCCGGTAGTATCACACCATCAAATTTTGCGCCATCTAATCTAAATGATACGAAAAACTCAAGTTGCTTTTCTAAAGAGACAGTGTGATTTGGAGTCGTAATGGCTGAAATCAAATTCTTAAAATCAAAATTATCATTGAAATAAATTTTCCGATAATCCTTGAACTCATGTTCAGAAGTGTGGGTAAGAAAAGCAATTTCACTCTCCGTCCACCTAGCTTTCATTTTAATGGCAGTATCCACAATCACTTTAATACGGAAATCAAACAAAAATTCCTGAATATTATTTTGACGCATCAGTTCAATCATATTTTTAACGGTTGATTCCTTGTTGCGCTTATTGTAAGCAGACACGAGCTGCTTTTCAGTTACAGTCGGTTTTGCTGAGAATTTACTGGCAGTATCTTTTTTCAACGACTCTAGGAACCTTTTATCGGAGGAAGTGATATGATCTCCTTCATTACTCAAAAGCAACTGAACAAATGATGACATATCAACTTTTCTATCTGAAGCATTTTCAGTAATCATGCACCCCGCAAAATTGGCAGGACTGAAATGTTGTATTTTTTCAAGAATGGCAAGATCATAAGGCTTAGTTGCTGGCGTAATCGTCAGGTTATGAAATTGGCAAAATCCACGCGAAACCAATTCAATAAAATTATCCATTGATATTTCGTCACCCGCATTGTCAATTAAAATAGCAGCATTTTTATTATTTACAGCTTCACTATTTTCAGTACTGCATTCCTTTAACAATAAAAGTGCATTGCAAGATGACAAACTAAATCTATTCTTTGATTCTTTGATTCGCAAAAATAGAGGGTGGATAGATGTTATCTGGGAAGGATTCAGTACGATTTTATTTTTGTGAATATAACGAAATAAAAAATCTATTTTTAACATGTCTTCTTTTTGATTTTTATTTTCAATTAATTTATTAATTTCACTGAAAATATGATCATACATTCCAGATTGACTTTTTTCTTTTGCGACTGTTGAATCATTTAATAACATGGAACTATCAGGTCTTTTGGAGCGCATGGTTGAAAACCATTCCAGATTTTTATTACCTAATTTTAATGCAGAATCGCTGATTATCTGATCAATAGTCGACGAGCTAAAACTAACGGCATCCACAGGATTTGAAATTGTTAATTGGCCAATTAAAACATAAGAATTACCTATTCTAATTTTAATGTCAGCAGTCGAATTTGTCAATGCAACAACAAAAACAGACGCGCTCTCTGGCAACTTCAAAATTTCCTTTATTTTATCCGCCAGTTTTTCTAGTTTAGCCTCTGCAGTTTTTTGCGCTTCATTTAATTTTTCAAGGCGAGCAGTGCTCGCAGCCAGCTTTGCTTCATGTTTTTTATTTTCAAAAGCGTAGAGATAAGACAGTGTCGTATTGAAATTTAACTTAACATTATCAAGCTTAGGCAAAACTTTAATCGCCTCCGCTTTCACATCTTCATTTAATGCAGCAATAATTTCTGAACCTTCTTTGTCTGCAGCACTTAACAAGATCTGCATCTCGGACGGGAAAACAACATTGCCATGCAGTCGTTTACCTGTTTTATCATTCGGAGAACATGAATCATCGGGAAATTTTATGCGACCACTTAAAAATTTAAATTTATTAACATCAAGCGGAAAGCGACTACTTAAGGCATTCAGCAATTCTTCCATGTTTAAACCAAGAATATAGGCATCGGTCAAATCAAGTTTCACATTGGCATCTAAATCAAATTTGCCAGCAGAATCGCTATTTGCTTCAACAAACAATTTAATCAAAGAAATAAGTTGTGCTGTGTCGATTGGTTTGCCGTTATTAAAAACCCCAGGTGCGCTGCTATTATCAACAATTATTTTAATTGTCTGTTCTTTTTTAAGCTTCAAAAGGAAACGATTATTTTCTGCTTTATCTGGATCGGTCGGTGAAGCCAGCTTTGCAAGCAGTGTATCAAGGGTAAGTGGTACCGCTGATGCTGTATTTTTAAAAGTGTTATACGCGCTTATTAATTCATTAGCCGAAACGATGATATCTGAATCATTACTTTTATCGAAAGGTGCTATTTTTCCAAAGTTAATATAAGCAGGGAAATTATTAGACTCATTTTGAATTTTTATGACAATATTTTTTTTCTTTCCATCTGTCGAAACATTATCCTTATATTTTGCCAATCCATTCAAATATTTTTCAATATCTGAAAACGCAAAAACATTTTTGAAGCCCTTAACAATGCGGCCGCTTACCGTAATTACCGCGCTTTCGTAATCTTTTACAAGGAATCTATTTATTAGACTGGGAAGGTATTTCGAGTATTTCTGAACCGCAAGGTCCTGTGACGTTATGCTAATGCTATTTACATTCTCATTTGCTTGCTGCACTGGTTTTCTCATCGCACTCACCTCAAAATGGTATAACCTTGCATTCATATATAGCACACGAAGCTTAAGATAACCTGAGGTAAAAGATAAAAAATTACCTGTACATCAGCGACATAACCCCTTCCATCCTTTATTGCCCCCGTGTAAACTAAGCGAAATCTTCATTAAGGACGCCATTATGAACCACTGGACCCGCTGCTTTACCTTGCTGTGTTGCATCATGACTTCAGCCGTTTTTGCTAGCGAAAAGCGGCAATATGACGTTCAAGTGCTTGTTTTTTCACATTTAACTGAAAAGACATTACAGTCGCAAACTTGGCAATCAGAAGTAGCGCCGGCTTTCAGCGCGCCCGCAACGCTGCCCCAAGCCGCATCTGAATTGGCGCATGAAAAGTACGTCCTGCAAAGAAATCCGCACTATCAGGTTTTATTTGACGGGTCTTACACGGAAACGTGGACCGGCGGCCAATCACAAGTTACAATCCCGATCAGCAGCACGAGGCTGGGCGCCACTTTGTCTGGTTATATGACCATCACACTGTCACATTATTTTGACGTGCATACAGACCTATTTTTAACGGAGCCCACAAGCTTATTAAAACAAATTGATGCGGATGGCTTTTTTTCACGTTTTGATCAACCGACATTTGGTTTTCACTTATTGCAGAATCGCCGGATGCGCAGCAATGAATTGAATTATTTGCAGCATCCGGTTATTGGGGTGCTGATTAAGATTATTCCTGTTGAATAACCCCCCCCGATTTTGCTTACGCAAAACCGACCCCCTTTTTCAAAGGGGGTGAATAATGAATCTTGCGCAAAACTACCCCCCTCTTTTTCAACGAGGGTGAAATACTTAATTATACGAGAATGAACAATGAATTTTTTTAAAACCGCCCTACTTGCATTATCACTGCTAACATTAACAGCACAAGCAGCAACACCCAAAGAATACGCACCAGACAAGCGTTCACAGCTTCCCCCTGAATTAAATAATACCTATGTTGGTATGGGCGCAGGCTACACAAGCTTTCCGTATTCTAACTCGGATTTAATCAATGGTTTTCAAGCGCAATCATTTACGAATCCAAACTATGGCTTAAATGTTTTTATCGGTCACTATTTTAATCCGTATTTGGCGGCTGAAGTAAGCTTAATGCGTCCGATCAAATGGGCATATGCGAATAATTTAATTAATAATCCATCTGGCAAACATTCTATTTGGATTTCTATGTTCGGCATTACCCTACGCCCTACTTTGCCCATTAATAATCGCTTTAGTTTATATGGCATTGGCGGCTTGGGTATTATTTCGCGTCATGGATTTAATGTCGACAGCACGAACGCAATTCCCTCGCAAGACATGGCGACATTCTTAACCGGCGGCGGTATGACTTATGCGCTCACACCCAATTGGCATTTAAATTTAGGATTGGAATACGCATTGGCGCAACAAAGTAATCACCAGCCCGCAACAACTTACGCTTTCGCCGGCTTCTACTATTTATTTCAGACCTTACATTTGCCGAAAGAATATTCAACGAATTATATTTTTCACAAAAATTTAATTCAGATTGGCGGGTTTGATACCAACGTTTTCAATCCCAATATAAACCACTATTTTACCGTTGGCGGTGGCCTGCCGATTTTCTGGAGTGGCAATTTACACACGCGCAATGGCGCTATCTTCACCTATGAAAGAAATATTTTTCACACGCATAAATTATTTTCTTTTGATTTGGGCACCAGTATTTCAACCTATCATTCGGCCATTAACAACACGCCTTTTGAAGCGATTTCTGTTTTCCCTGATTTTAATTTTTGGCTTTTCCGCTCTCGCGAATTTGACTTATATTTTAGATATGAAATTGCGGGCCCGACGTTTTTAACACAAGCATACGTAGACAACATCAATTTGGGCGGGCAATTCTCTTTCCAAGATTTAATGGGAATCGGCGCGTTTATTGGCACGGGTAAGCACGTTAATTTGGCAGCAACCATTGGCCATTACTCAAATGGAAATTTATTGCCCGCGAATCCAGGCGTGCAAGTGCCGCTGGTGCTGTCGCTGGGATATGCCTTCAATTAGAGCTGCAGGATGCGTTATACACTCTCGCGTTTGCTGGTTTATTTCGCTCACACGGGAACGCACTGACTTAGGAAGCTAGCGCTTCCTGCGTGCGTGCTTCTGACGCGCGCGATTCAGTGTTTACATTTCACAAAAACCAAATCCCAAACACCATGCCCTAACTTCACGCCACGTTTTTCGAATTTGGTGTTCGCGCGTAATTTCAGTGTTTCATTATCAGCATATTGATGATCCGCTATCATATTTTTAAAGCCGTCAGCGGAAGACAAAACAGACATCATGTGTTTCGCATACTCTTCCCAATCAGTTGCGCAATGAATCACGCCGCCCACAATTAATTTTTGCCGGAGTAATTGCACGAATTCTGGCTGAATAATACGTCTTTTATGGTGTTTTTTCTTCGGCCACGGATCTGGGAAATAAATATGGACGCGCGAAAGAGAATGGTCCGGAATATTATTTTCCAAAATTTTTACGGCATCGTTTTGAATAACACGAACATTACTTAAATTATTTTCAATAATACCCATCATCACATTGGCAATGCCAGGCACATGCACCTCAATTCCTAAATAATCCTTGTCAAGATTATGAATTGCCATCGGCAATAATGTATCGCCATGACCAAAACCAATCTCGCAAATTTTTTCTGCATCTCTATTGAAAATTTCATTTAAATTTAATTTTTCATCGGAAACCGTTAAACCGAATTGTGGCCATGCGAGATCATGGGCATTTTGTAAACGTGCGGTGATACGGCGCTGACGTTTGACGAAGGATTTTATTTCGCGTTTGATGATTGCCATGTAATATACTTAAACCTTAAATTGACAACATCATAAAAGATTAAGTAAGTAATGCCAAACACATTTTCAAAGAAATTACTCAAATGGTACGAACAGTACGGCCGCCACGATTTACCTTGGCAAAAAAACCCCACATCCTATCGCGTTTGGATTTCTGAAATCATGCTACAACAAACGCAGGTCACCACCGTGCTTGGTTATTACGATCGTTTTATGAAATCATTTCCAAACGTAAAATCATTGGCAACAGCGACTGAAGATGCAGTTTTATCGCACTGGTCTGGCTTGGGTTATTATGCCCGCGCACGCAATATTCATAAAACAGCGAAAATTATTCATGAAAAATACAACAGTCAATTCCCAACAACTGTTGCGGAGATGCAGGAATTACCTGGCATTGGCGAATCTACCGCTGGTGCGATTATTTCTTTTTCACTAGGGAAAAAGGCGGTTATTTTGGATGGCAATGTGAAGCGCGTTTTGGCGCGTTATTTTGCGATTGATAAACCCCTTAATCAAAAAAATGTTTCTGAAGAAATGTGGGCGCTTGCTGAAAAACTAACACCTGAAAAAAAAGCGGCGAATTATAATCAGGCGATTATGGATTTGGGTGCGACATTGTGCACACGCTCGAAACCGCGCTGCACAGATTGCCCTTTTAATACCGATTGTGTTGCTTATAAAAATGGTCAAGCGACACTTTACCCTATAAAAACAGTAAAAAAAGCACGTCCTGTGAAAAAAATAAAAATGTTAATTATTGAAAATAAACAGGGTGGGATTTTATTAATTAAGAGGCCGTCAAAAGGGATTTGGGGCGGACTGTGGAGTTTTCCGGAGTGTGCGTGTCAGGATGAATGTGAGTGTGGCAATAATAAATTAAAATTGATTGAAGCATTGCCCGACATTACACATCAATTTACGCACTTTACGCTGATTATTACCCCGATACGGTATCGCGGGGTTCACACGCAGGCTACCGCCCGCGTTTCCGTACTATATAGATTGGGCGATCCATTGCCCGGCGGAGTGGCTGCGCCTGTCACAAAAATATTAAATACATTAATCACAAACAAGCGGCGAATCATCAGAAGCGAGCGGCGGCAGCCCTCGCGCGATCAAACCACAGAGAGAGCACCAGCATGACACGAATTATTTATTGCGAAAAACTCGGCATAGAATCCGAAGGCTTATCATCCCCACCCTACCCCAGCGAACTCGGCAAACGCATTTACACTCACATCTCACAAAAAGCCTGGGATTTATGGATCGCACATCAAACGATGCTCATCAACGAATATAAATTAAGTTTAATCGACAAAAAATCACGCGATTTTTTATATGCGGAAATGGAAAAGTTTTTGTTTGGGGGTGACGCTGAAAAACCACCAGGGTTTACTGAGTAAAGCGCCCTGAAATATAGCACGTAATCGATACCTTCATTGAGAATGAACCAATAAAACTCTGATTTTCAATGACCTATACTCAAAATAAATTCTTAATATTATCTTCAGATTTCTCGTCTATACTGTTTTCATGATTTGGAAATCATAGAATATGGACGCTGGGATGCATTAACCTAAACAAACAAGAAGAGGTGATTTATGAGCGGTAATTCAGGTGGTGGTTCAAGCGGCGGCGGTTCATCGGGAAATTCAGGCGGCTCACACGGCAGCTCTGGAAATTCAGGCAACCGTTCTTCGGGTAACTCGGGACACACTTCGGGTCATCATCACGTATCGGGAAACAACACGTCCGGTCGGACAAACGTTGTGATCGTTAATACTGGTGGTACATCAGGTGATTTTGGAACAAGTAATCGACGTCCGGTGAATCCCGCAACGCCAGTAAATCCTGCAAGTACAAGACAAAGCTTATATGGTACAAACGAAAAGAAGGAAGAACCTGCAGCTACTCCAGAAAAGAAACTTAAAGATGAAGATCCAAAAACAGAAAGGGTATTCAAGTCTAATCGTTAAAAAAACGGCTAGCTTGCGTAGTAATAACAATAGTACTACGCAAGCTACCTTGAATTGAGGTTGTGTCATGAGAGCAAGCCACGGCCTTACAACCGGTGACTTTAAATGTTATAGCAATACAAGCGATGACGCGCTTTGTCTGTCTGGTGCACTGGCTGATCTCGGCGCATCACTTTCTCAAGCAAAAAATGCTATTTTTATTACAGGTTGGAAACTCAGCCCCACTCTTCACCTGCCCTTTTTTCATGAAAACCTACAGCACGCTTTGCAAGCACATCACGCCAATGATCTTGATGACGCAATAAAGAAATATAAAGCAATAATTGAAGATAAAAAATTCACCAACACAATCGAATTTATTTATTCGCATTATTTTTTATTTATAATTGCTTTACAAGACGGGAAAATATCGGAAGCTGAAAACTATTTAAAAATTTGCCTAGAAAACCAACCCAGAAACCCGCAATTCCAAAATGCCGAATTATTCTTACTCTACTTTCAAAATAAATTAGAAGAAGCTGCTAAAAAAGTAGATTTAAGTGAAGATACATTAAGCACTGACGCCACTTTTTTTGCTTTGTGTGGTGATATTTTATCTGATATTCCAGAAAAACAAAACGAGGCAGAGGATAATTATAATCGCGCACTCACCGAGAACGGCGAATGTATACATGCATTACGCGGACTGGGAAAATTATATTTAAAAAAAGAAAAGCAAGATAAAGCTGCCGATTATTTTAAACAGGTTCTCGCATACTTTCCCGCTGACGCCATCGCTAATCAACAATTGGCAGAAATTGAATTGGCAAAAAATGAAATAGACGGTGCGAAACACTATACTGAAAATGCCTTGCGTGGCGGATGTAATAGCGCTTCAATATTAAATTTATATGCCAGAATATGTGTAAAAAAAATTATTACCGCTGATGAAGAAAACAATCTTGAACAATTAACTGATTTAATTCATAACGCGCTTAAAAAAGACCGTTTCAATTTTCTGTTAACTTACTACCAAGCATTTATTTTATTTAAGCAGGGTAAAATTGCCTTGGCAGCTGAAAAACTCAACACCTGCGCCATCATTAATCCTGTTTTACTTAATGAACAATTGACAGCTGATCAATGGCCTGTTGAATATGCAAGCGATCTTAATTTAACAGAAAAAATGAAAGACTTTAATTTTGAATTACCCGTGGATCAAAAAATTGATTACTGCAACACCTATATTAAAAAATTTCCTTATAATAAAAACGCCTACTTTTCTTTAGCTGAATTATATTTAGAAAATATGAATTATTCTCAAGCCATAGACAACTTTATGACAGCAGGCGATCTTGAAGCGCATGATATAAATTACTTGCAAGAAATAATTAAAAGACTGCAATTACTTCCGTTGACAGATGAGAATGATATTACCAAAAGATCAAATTACATTAAGGAATTATTTTCTTTTATCAAAAAATCCAAAATGAATTGTAATTTTTACGACGCCTACACAGGTTTTCGAGAACAACTGCCTTCTCTAGCAGAACTGTTGCTTCAAAAAGCAATTGATAATCCCTCAATGCCCATTGCGATACAATTGTGGAATCGTTCAAACGAAGCTAAATATAATATTACGCTTTTGGAAGAATTTAATAAGGCATCAAAAAAATTAAAACTTAAGGCATTGCCTGCTAATTTGTTAATTCGCTTTACCAACTGCCAGGACGTGGGTTACACCCATCATCAAAAATATATTGTTATCGAAGGTGATGATGGTCGTCCAATAACTTATTATGGCAGCTGTGATTTATTAGCACGAAATAAATTTGATTGGTCAGATCATCCGCTCATTAATACTGTCGATAATCAAGGTGCTGTTTCAACAGCACACGGCTATAACCATGCTGAAAATATTCGGCGAGTTGGCAGCAGTAATTTAGTAGCGCCATGGCGGGAAGTTATTTCACGCGCAGAAGGACCCATTAGCCTGGAATTTATGATTGCCTTTAATGAACGATGGAAAGCTAAAGGTCACAACACATTAAAAGGCATGAGCGGCAATAAAGATGAAAAATCTCTTGTTCAACAGTACATTGAACAAAAACAAAAAGGTGCAACAGGGTACGAAGAAAGTAACGATCAAAGCACGGTCGTGTTTAATACGACTCAAAATATGCACTCTGATCAAATTGATTATCCCTGGAAAGCACAATTACTGTTATCAACCTCCGAATCTTATACAAAGGGAAACGTTGGATTTTTTAAATCACATAATATCAAACATGAATCTAGCATTCATGAAGCAATGCTCACAGCCATTTCAAAAGCAGAGCGATATATTTACATTGAAACACAATATTTAACGGAAAGTGAAAATAGCGGAAACAAATTGATTGACGCTATCGTCAAAAAAGTTCAAGAAAAAAATGATATAAATGAGCCTTTTCATGTGTATATTACCCTGCCTTACTGCCCCAATGGGGATCCAGGCGGTAAATTATTTGTTGAACCAATCCGCGAGTCACAATGGGCAACCCTTCAACGGTGCATGCAATCCATTGAAAATAAAACTGGCGAACCCTGGAATAATTACTTAACAGTTTTCTTTTTTGCACAATGGGAAGGTGTGTCTTCCAATCTTGCAGCATTAACTCAAGACCAAAAAGCACATACACGTGATGAATTATTAAATAATTCATATCGTGCGCCTGTTTATATTCATTCGAAATTGATGGTGATTGATGACTCCACCATTATCAATGGATCAGCCAATTTAAATGATCGAAGCCTTGTTGGTGATCGCGATACCGAAATTGCCGTGATGCAAACACCTGCGCCAGGTCATGAAGCAGCCTGCAAGAAAGCTGTTTCTGAATTTATGCGTGAAAAAATATTAAGGCCTTATTTTGGTACAAATACTGTTGATACATTAAATAATTTATCATCAGAAACATTAGCACAACCTATACGAACCGAATGGAGCAAAATTTATTTCAGTAATAAAACAAATATAAAAAACCGTAAGGCACAAGATATACATTTAAATGATGAAAATATCCGGTTTACATTTGATATTATTGAAAATACAAATTCTGATAAAATCGCCTCACTCAATACAACACCCAAAAAATTATACGATGCGTTTTTAGCACTCGACCGTGAATTATCAGAAAACAGGAAAGGCAGTGATTATGTTCGGTATATTCTTGAATCTAGCAGAAAACCACTCCCCGAAAAACTATTATTATTAATTGAAAATGCTCAAAAACATCCCACAAAACCATATGCCATCGCATTTCAAAAAACTTATTACATGTTGTTTAAATCTCAATCACTTAAAAAAGTAAATAATCGAACTTTTGAAGTGGATGAGTTTTTTTATATGTCCCAAAAACTGGCCTCGCATTTTAAAATAAATGATTTGGCTGTCGAGAAACCAACAGCAAAAGAAGTCTCTTTTACTTACTCAGATTCTAATGAGCTGCCTAACTTTCCATTAAACATTAGCGCCAAAGAATTATGGAAAGAACTCAACAAGAAAAATATTATCACTTTTAATTACAGCTTAGAAAAAAGGTTGCTAAAAGAAGTTCGGCATGCGTCAACCTATCCAAGCACAGACAGAACAAAAACCTACAAAGTAGCATGTTATCAATGCGCAAAAGAAAAAATACGGCAATCTCTTTTAATTGCAACACCCGTTGAGAAAATTAACCTGCTTAATAAATTAATTAAAATAGGACAGGATTTACCGGTTGATGTCGACTTATCTAAATTAAATTTAGCAGGTGCAAATTTAACTGAAATCGAAAACTTATATCAATACAATTTAAACAAGTGTGACTTAAGAAATTGTACTTTACCGGCTTTAACAGAAGAAAATTATTCAAGATTGCGTGGCGCCCATTTAGCAGGTGCAAACTTACCGTTGACAGTTAATAACATTGAAACAACACATACAGCAGTATTCTACCTATTTCGAGAAAATTACAAATCAGCAATGAACAAACGTTATGAGATTGGTGGATTTAAACCTTTTGCTAATTATTTCGACGTGATTGAGTATGTTAAAACACATCCCAATGGTAATGTGGCAAAAGCTTACAAAAATACAATAGGAAATTTTCAGGCCCCAACAGAAAATTCAGAATCAGCAGTTCAACTACCAACAGAAAATTTAGAAACAGAAGAAATGTCGGTTCAATTAAATCATTTGGAATCGCCTCTTATCGTAAAACATATCCAATCTCTTGCCATGCAAAACTATAAAAGTTATGCATCGAACGAACAAGGCAATGGATCAACATCAAAAACCGGAAAGATTGTCGCCTTTCCATTAGTGATGGATCAATTTGGCATGGTAGGAAAACTGGTTTCTGGATGTGAGATGATTCCGGACGCACCTATTGGTGAAAATGGAAAGCCGCATCCAAACTGGTGTTGGATGCCGACAATTAAATCCCGTTTATTACAGGCTGCACAGATGGTGAATTTTAAAGGGATGAGCTAAATAAAAGGGAATTTTTTGAACAAATTTCTCGCATTGAAAAAATCGCTAACATTTTGTTATCGTTCTAAAAATTCGTGCTGTCAAAGCAATTTAGAAATGTCCGCTTCTTAGCAAGATAGAGATGTCCTCTTTTTACTAAGAAGCCCTTATTGCCCCGCGGCCAGAGCCAGATCACTTTTAAGTGATTTAATGCTCATTGCGGGGTTTTTCCACGGATG
>JAPLRF010000023.1:17318-34914 GCA_026399315.1 Gammaproteobacteria bacterium | reverse complement strand
AAGATTAAGGCGCTGAGATTGATGCAATCCTAGGTTTTTTAATATAGCTATGCTGGGTTCGGCTTTATTTAGCGTGTAAAAATGTAAGCCTGGCGCGCCGCCTGATGTTAATTTTTCACACAAATGAGATACCACCTCCTCGGAAAATTTTTCAAATGATTTTGCGTCATGTTGAAAGCTTTCCAATCGATAAAGCAGCCAGCGTGGAATTTCAGCGCCACATGCATTTGAAAATGAAACCAGCTTTTCGTAATTCACAATAGGCATAATGCCTGGAATAAGAGGGGTGTGAATATTTAATTTGCGGCAACTGTCTCGCAGGCGAAAATAGGCGTCTGCATTATAAAAATATTGTGTAATGGCATTGTTTGCGCCCGCATCTATCTTTTCTTTAAAATGCATTAGTGCGCGCTGATGATTGGTTGTTTGGGGGTGATACTCTGGATAGCATGCGACTGAAATGTGAAAGTGATCGCCTGTTTTTTGCCGAATAAATGCCACCAGTTCGGATGCGAATTGAAAATGATGAACGCCCGTTTTTTCGTCTGAAGGAATGTCGCCGCGTAATACCACTAATCGTGTAATATTATTGCTAATGTATTTTTCCAATAAGTCTTCTGTCATTTCTTTTGTTGCTGCAACACAAGAAATATGCGGTGTGGTTGGAATTGCTGTGTGTTCTTGTATTTTAAATACTGTGTCGGGTGTGTGTGTTTGGGCCGAGCCAGCTGCGCCAAAGGTAACTGAAAAGCAGCCTGGTTTGATGTCAGCGAGTGTTTTGGCTGTTTGCAGTAAATTATTCATCCCAGCGTCTGTTTTTGGCGGGAAAAATTCGAAGCTGATGTCGGTAGATTTATTCATGAATTACATTTCCGCGCGATGTGATTTTTTGCTAGAATACACTTCCTAAAAAACATGAGTCAATCATAATGCACAAATCGAATTCATACCAACGTTTATTGTCCGTGTTAGAAAATAAAATTGCGATTATCGATGGTGGTATGGGGACGATGATTCAAACTTATCGCTTAACCGAAAGTGATTTTCGGGGCGCACAATTCGCTGAGCACCCTGTTTTTTTAAAAGGCAATAATGATTTATTATCCGTGACACAGCCGAAAATTATCCAAGCGATTCACATGGCTTATTTGCAGGCAGGCGCTGACATTATCGAAACCAATACTTTTGGCGCAACGTCTATTGCATTGGCAGATTATCAGTTAAGTGAATTGGCCTATGACATTAATTTTCAAGCCGCGCTTGTTGCGCGTGCTGCTGTTGATGCCATAATGTTGCAAACACCGGACCAACCTCGCTTTGTGGCGGGCACCGTCGGCCCGACCAATCGCACAGCATCGATTTCCCCCGATGTGAACAATCCTGGCGCGCGTAATATTTCTTTTGATCAGTTGGTTGCTGCATACACGGAAGCAACGGATGGCTTGGTCAAAGGCGGTGTCGATATTATTTTAATTGAAACCATTTTTGATACCCTTAATGCTAAAGCGGCTATTTTTGCTGTAAAACAATATTTTGATGAGCATGACATTGAACTGCCGATTATGATTTCGGGCACGATCACTGATGCCAGCGGGAGAACATTGTCCGGTCAAACAATTGAAGCATTTTGGCATTCTATTGCGCATGCAAAACCCATTTCGGTCGGAATTAATTGTGCTTTGGGTGCAGAAGGTATGCGCCCGTATCTTCAAACATTGTCTAAAATTGCCGATACTTTTGTGAGTGTTTATCCGAATGCAGGGTTGCCAAATGAATTGGGTGAGTATGAGCAGTCAGCAGAAGAAATGGGTGAGTTAGTAAAGGCATTTGCCGAAAACGGGTTTATTAATTTAGCGGGCGGCTGTTGTGGCACAACACCGCAACACATTAAAGCCATCGCTGAAAAAATAAAAAATTGTCAACCCAGGAAAATTCCCCACGTTAAACCTTACTGTCGGTTAAGTGGCTTAGAACCTTTAACGATATATCCAGAAAGTAATTTTGTGAATGTGGGTGAAAGAACCAATATTACGGGTTCTGCAAAATTTAAAAAATTAATTGTCGAAAAAGAGTATGAAGCAGCGCTTTCTGTTGCACGTCAGCAAGTCGAACAAGGTGCGCAAATCATCGATATCAATATGGATGAAGCGATGCTTGATTCAGCTGAAGAAATGCGATTATTTTTGAATATGTTGGCGAGTGAGCCCGACATTTCTCGTGTGCCCATTATGGTGGATTCGTCAAAATGGGCAGTGATAGAAACGGGTTTAAAGTGTTTGCAGGGAAAAGGCATTGTTAATTCAATCAGTTTGAAAGAAGGTGAAGCATTATTTATTGCGCAGGCAAAAAAAATACTATATTACGGCGCTGCTGTTGTTGTGATGGCTTTTGATGAAAAAGGGCAGGCTGATACCTGCGCGCGTAAAATTGAAATATGCAAACGCGCATACGATATATTAACCAAAACAGTTGGATTTAACGCACAGGATATTATTTTTGACCCCAATATTTTTGCGATTGCAACTGGCATTGAAGAACATAATAACTATGCGGTTGATTTTATTGAGGCCTGTAAAGAAATTAAAAAACAATGCCCGCATGCTTTAATCAGCGGCGGCGTGAGTAATGTTTCATTTTCATTTCGAGGCAATAATCCTGTACGCGAAGCGATTCACGCTGTTTTTCTTTATTATGCTATTTCTGCTGGTTTGGATATGGGGATTGTGAATGCGGGTCAATTACCGATTTATCAAGACATTCCAGCCGATTTATTAGAGCGTGTTGAAGATGTGGTATTAAATCGCAGAGCCGATGCAACAGAACGTTTATTGGAAGTCGCACAAAACGTTTTAAGTCAAGGTGTGTCACAACAAAAAGATTTGAGCTGGCGGGAAAATCCAGTGAACGAACGATTGAGTTATGCATTAGTGCAAGGCATTACTGATTACATTGAAATGGATACGGAAGAAGCCAGATTGCAAGCAGCGTATCCACTGGCAGTGATTGAAGGCCCATTAATGACGGGTATGAATCAAGTGGGTGATTTATTTGGCGATGGAAAAATGTTTTTGCCGCAAGTGGTTAAAAGTGCGCGTGTGATGAAAAAAGCGGTGGCCTACTTAATTCCGTATATTGAATTGGAAAAGAAAAATAACAATCATAAAGCCGCCGCTAAAGGAAAAATTTTGATGGCAACGGTAAAAGGCGATGTGCATGATATCGGAAAAAATATTGTGGGTGTCGTTTTGCAGTGTAACAATTATGACGTCATTGATTTGGGTGTCATGGTGCCCTGTGAAAAAATATTAGAAATAGCCAAAAAAGAAAATGTCGACATCATTGGTTTGAGCGGATTGATTACACCGTCTTTGGATGAAATGTGTTATGTTGCAGCGGAAATGCAACGTTTAGGCTTTACGATTCCGTTATTAATTGGCGGTGCAACAACGTCTCGCGTGCATGCTGCGGTAAAAATCGCACCGAATTATTTACATGATGTGATTTATGTTAAAGATGCCAGCAGAGCAGTTGGCGTTGCGGCAAAATTACTGAGCGACAAGACAAAAAAAATATTCAGTGATGAAATAAAAAAAGAATACGAAGAAGTGCGTATTCGACATCAAGGAAAAAAACATCAAACCGATTTTATTTCAATTGCAGATGCCAGGGCAAATAAACTATCGCTTAATTGGGATGGTTATACACCACCCATTCCAAAAAAAACGGGCATTCAAATTTTACAGCATTATGATATGCATGCCATTAGTCAGGAAATTGATTGGACGCCTTTTTTCCAAGCCTGGGATTTGGCGGGGCATTTTCCTGAAATATTAAAAGATGACATTGTGGGTGTTGAAGCAACAAAGTTGTACCACGATGCGCGCACGATGTTGCAACATGTTATAGACGAAAAATTATTGCAGGCGCATGCGGTATTTGGCTTTTTCCCTGTTAATAGTGTGAATGATGATGATATTGAAGTGTATGTGGATGACACACGCGAAGAAGTGTTGTTAACATTGCATCAATTACGTCAACAAAATCGAAAGCCTCCTGGCAGAGCAAACAAATGTTTAGCGGACTTTATCGCACCCAAATACACGAGAATAAAAGATTATATTGGCGTGTTTGCTGTCACAGCCGGTGTGGGTGTTGATGCGCTTGCTAAAAAACATGAAGCGCAGAATGACGATTACAGCAGTATTATGATTAAAGCGCTGGGTGATCGAATGGCAGAAGCCTTTGCGGAACATTTGCATCGAAAAGTGCGTCAATTATATTGGGGGTATGCCCACGAAGAAAATTTAAGTCACGCGTCATTAATTAAAGAAAATTATTTGGGTATTCGTCCGGCGCCGGGTTATCCTGCATGCCCAGATCATCTGGAAAAACACGCCCTGTTTCAATTGTTAAATCCGCAAAAAAATGCAGGCATTACGCTAACAGATCCTCTGTTTGTGGCTTCTATTATTCACATCCTGAAAGTGATTATTTTGTGATTGGGAAAATTGATCGCGATCAATTGACGGATTACGCGGAACGCAAAAATATTTCGATTGAGATGGCAGAAAAGTGGCTGGCGCCGGTGTTGAGTTAGGGTAAAAGCTCAATGGCACTACCTTAATAAAAAAGCATTATCAATCAGCCGTAGCACATTCATAATTCATTATTGCTTTGTTTCCGTTCGCTCAATATTCGAATTAGGGTGATGTTCGGAAGGACGCCGTGAACCCATCCTTGGGGATTAGGGTGATGTTCGGAAGGACGCCGTGAACCCATCCTTGGGGGCTCGAGATTGGCATCCATGCCAATCACGCCTTCCTCACATCCCCCGTAATTCTCATATCCGCTCACTACATCATTGCTTTAAGGTAGTGCCATTAGGTAAAAGCTCGCCGGAATTCACAGCTTCGATATTGTTATTTATTTTTAACAGTAATTCACCTTGGTTGTTGATACCTTGCGCAATACCCGATTTAATTTCGTTGCCTGATTTTATGCGGCATTGTTTTTCAAATAGTACATCACTATTTTGCCAGTCGGTCATGAAATTTTTTAAACCATTTTCTTCAAATTCAGGCAGTATTTCGCATAAGGCGTTTAATATGCTGGCTACAATTATATTTCGATCGTGTTCTGTTTTTGTTATTTGAGACAGTGAAGTCCACGGTTGATCTATTTTGTCGGTTTCATTGATTTCGAAATTAACATTCAATCCGATGCCAATCACAGCGGCGCAAGTTGATTTTGCTGAAATAGTTTCAATTAAAATACCAGCCAGTTTTTTGTCATCAAACAGAATATCGTTTGGCCATTTTATTTTAATTTTTTCAGCCCCTGTGATTTCCGCTAAGGCACGTAAAATGGCAATTCCGATCACTAAGCTTAATCCGGACAATGCTGATACGGGTTTATTAAAATGCCACGATAAAGACAAATAAATATTTTTGTTTTTAGGTGCGATCCAACTGCGACCGAGCCGCCCGCGCGCGGCAGTTTGTTCTTCAGCAAGCAAGACGATTACTTCTTTTTGTTGTGATTTTATTTCTGCTAGTAAATGGGTGTTGGTTGAGGTGAGAGAATTTTCAATGCGGATATTTTTGATATAATTTAAGCTTGTTTCATTTAGATAATGTGAGATGGCATGTTTGTTGAGAGGCATGTAGATTATGCTCATAGATGAGATATTACGCCACCCACTAAGGTGGGGGCTTCTGTACTTATTCACCAGTCTGTCGCGGGTTTACACTTTTGCAGCCCACGCGTTTCCTTTTGCTATTATTTTTTTAACATCTAATTTTGTGAATTCACCTTTGTTTAACAACTGTTTTCCTGCCACAAAAACATCGCTTACTTGTAGCGAATTCATCGCATAAATCAAGTGTGAAATGGGATTGTAAACGGGTTGTGTAAAGAGATGATCAAAATCAATTGCAATAATGTCGGCTTTTTTTCCGATTTCGAGTGATCCTGTTTGTGTTTCAAGACCCATTGCCCTTGCGCCATTAATCGTTGCCATTTCTAAGACGGTTATGGTATCCAAAACAGTTGGGTCTTGCGTAATGCCTTTTCCAATAAGGGCTGCCGTGCGCATTTCACCAAACATGTCTAAATCATTATTGCTGGCAGCGCCATCTGTTCCCATAGAAACATTTACGCCGGCTTTCAATAGTTTGGCAATCGGCGCAAAACCGCTTGCCAATTTTAAATTGGATTCTGGATTGTGAGAAACATTGATTTTTTTCTCTGCGCACAATGCGATTTCGTCATCCGTTAAATGCACCATATGCACGGCAATTAATTTTTCATCTAATAAGCCCAATTCATCAAAACGTGCCATGGGGCGCATTTTATATTGCGCTAAATCAATATCAATTTCCGCTTGCGTTTCATGTAAATGAATATGAAAACGTAGGTTATGATCATCACCAAATTGTTTTGTGCGAACAAGGTGCTCATCAGAATTAATGTAGGGCGAGTGGGGCGCCATCATGTAAGTGATTAAATCGCTGTTCGGGCGATTTTCATATTCAATTTTGGCTTTAAGTAAACATTCGTCCGCATCTTTTGCCCAGCCGGTTGGCGCATTGCCTACCCATAATCCCATTGCTCCTCGCATTCCTGCATCAATTGCTGCTTGTGCTGTAACATTCGGATAAAAATAATGATCGCTGAAGCAGGTTGTGCCGCCACGTAACATTTCTGCAATGGCGAGCATGGATCCGTCGTAAACACTTTCTGGAGACAGTAATTTTCCTTCAGCGGGCCAAATATAATTTTGCAGCCAATCCATTAACTGTAAATCGTCCGCTATTCCGCGTAATAAATTCATAGGGGTGTGTGCGTGCGTATTAATCAATCCTGGCATCACGACATGACTTTTACGGTCGAGCGTGCTTTTTGCTTGATACTTTTTTGTGGCCTCATCGTGTGACAATAAATCAATTATTTTCCCGTGATCAATCGCAAGGGAATAATTTTCCAATATTTGATTGCGGGGAATGATGGGAATGATCCAACGGGCGTGGATAAGGGTGTCAATAATTTGCATGAAATTGTCCTGTTTTTAATAAGCCGTAATCCTAACAAAAACCAAGCGCTTATGGTATGATTATCGCTATCAAAAACGTTCCCAGAAAGGCAGCCTCATGACCGGTTTAGCAAAAGAAATTACTGCAATTACCATCGAAAGTGAATTAAAACAATCGTATTTAGACTATGCCATGAGCGTTATCGTTGGCCGCGCTTTGCCGGATGTTCGCGACGGCTTAAAACCCGTTCATCGCCGTGCCTTATTTGCCATGCATGAATTGGGCAACGATTGGAATAAACCGTACAAAAAATCTGCACGTATTGTCGGTGACGTGATCGGTAAATACCATCCGCATGGCGATACCGCTGTTTACGACACGATTGTGCGTATGGCGCAGCCATTCAGCTTGCGTTATATGCTCGTCGATGGCCAAGGTAACTTTGGTTCGGTCGATGGTGATTCACCTGCTGCGATGCGTTATACCGAAATCCGGATGTCACAATTTGCCCATTATTTAATGGCTGATATTGATAAAAACACGGTTGATTTTGTACCTAACTACGATGAATCCGAGCAAATGCCCAGTGTGTTACCAACGCGAGTGCCTAATTTATTGGTCAATGGCTCGTCAGGTATTGCTGTCGGAATGGCAACCAATATTCCGCCGCATAATTTAACGGAAGTGATCGATGCAACCTTGGCGCTGATTGACAATCCTGAATTAAGCATTGAAGAATTAATGAACTTTATCCCCGGCCCTGATTTTCCAACAGCGGGCATTATCAATGGACGTGCGGGTATCGTCAGGGCATATCGTACAGGTCGCGGTAAAATTTATGTCAGAGCGAAAACGGAAATTGAAACCAATGAAAAAACCAATCGCGTCTCGATTATTGTTCATGAATTACCGTATCAAGTGAATAAAGCGCGCTTGCTCGAAAGAATGGGTGAGTTGGTTCGCGATAAATTAATTGAAGGCATTGTGGGTTTGCGCGATGAATCTGATAAATCAGGTATGCGCATGGTTATTGAAATTCGCCGCGGCGATCAACCTGAAGTTGTTTTGAATAATTTGTTTGCACAGACGCAATTACAAACGGTGTTTGGTATTAATATGGTCGCGCTTTATAACGGCCGACCTCAGGTAATGAATCTCAGTTATATTTTAAAGGCTTTTTTACAGCATCGCCGTGAAGTGGTTACGCGTCGAACCATTTTTGAATTGGCAAAAGCAAAAAACCGTGCGCATATTTTAGAAGGATTGGGTGTTGCGCTAGAAAATATCGATGAAATTGTTGCTCTTATTAAATCAGCAAAAACACCTGTTGATGCAAAAGTATTGTTGCTGGGAAAATCCTGGAAGCCAGGTGTTGTAGCATCATTGCTTGAAAAAACAGATTCTAAGCAAACACGCCCAGATGACCTGGATGAAATTTATGGTTTGCGTGATGGTCGTTATTACTTATCACCTGAGCAAGCGCAAGCCATCCTTGAGTTGCGTTTGCATCGTCTGACTGGGTTGGAAGTGGATAAAATCCACGATGAATACAAACAATTAATCGAACAAATTATTGCATTGCTGGAAATTTTATCGAACCCTGATCGATTGCATGCTGTGATTCGTGAAGAATTAATTGCCATTAAGGCTCAGTTTGGTGATGCCCGTCGTACGGTAATTCTAGAAAATCACGAAGATTTAAGCAGTGAAGATTTAATCACGGAAGAAGATTTGGTGGTGACATTATCGCATGAAGGTTATATCAAAGCACAATCGCTCGGCAGTTATGAATCGCAACATCGCGGTGGCCGTGGTAAACGCGCAACATCGGTAAAAGAAGAAGATTATGTGAAAAATATTTTGGTTGCGAATTCGCACCATCATATTTTATCTTTTTCAACGACAGGTAAAGTCTATTGGTTGAAGACTTATCAAATTCCACAAGCGAGTCGCACAGCGCGGGGTCAACCGATTGTGAATTTATTGCCGCTGGAAAAAGATGAAGTGATCACGGCGATTTTACCGGTTGCTGAATTTGATGAAAATCATTTTATTTTCATGGCAACACAAAATGGCACTGTGAAAAAAGTAGCACTTACTGAATTTGCTAATCCACGCTCAAACGGCAAAATTGCATTGGGCTTAAATGAAGGTGATCGCTTGATTGGTGTTGCATTGACCGATGGTAAGCAAGATGTGATGTTGGTCAGCGATGAAGGCAAAGCGATTCGTTTTGCGGAAGATCAAGTCCGCGCAATGGGCCGCACTGCAACCGGTATTCGCGGTATACGATTGAAAGCAGGTCAAAAATTAATTTCTTTGATGATTGCTAAGCCAGATGGTACGGTTTTATGCGTCACTGAAAATGGTTACGGTCAACGCACTGAAGTGAATGATTATCGTGATTGTAATCGCGGCGGCCAAGGTGTGATTGCAATTCAAACAACAGAGCGTAATGGCAAGGTTGTTGGCGCTGTCCCAGTTCAACCTGATTCAGAAATATTGTTGGTAACCAATGGCGGCACATTAGTTCGAATTCCTGTTTCTGAAATCAATGTCATTGGTCGAAATACGCAAGGTGTCCGATTAATTAACGTGCAAGAAGGCGAGAAAGTGGTGAGTGTTGAAAGTGTGGATGCAACACTGGATGCAACGACACATGCTGACGCTTAAAGCCAAACGATGAGCTGGTGAATGAGCACAGAAGCCCCCGCGTCAGCGGGTGGCGAAAAACCTTGTGAAGGAATAAAGTTTGTGGACACACACTCGGATTTACAGCTCGCCAACAACTTAATTTATAAAAAATTAAATTTGGCCTTTAATAATTTTACTCCAGAAAAAGAAAGCGCTGATTATGCTGCCGCTACTTTCACGTTAAATAATCACCATATTATATTTCGCACATCAAAAATAACACCGACAAAAACAGGGCAGTTTGTTACATTGTGGAAACGTATTAATAACAGCCCCATTCAGCCGTTTGATCTATCTGATCCCTTTGATTTTGTCGTTATTGGTGTTCGATTTAAAGAAAAAGCAGGACAATTTATTTTTCCAAAAGAAATTTTAATTAAAAAAAATATTTTTTCGAAAAATAATATTGGCGGTAAACGCGCAATGCGTGTTTACGCGCCGTGGGATGAAGCCAATAGTAAGCAAGCCTTGGCAACCCAGAAATGGCAATCGGCATTTTTTATTTATTTAACTGATCATATTAACCTAGAAAAATTAGCGAGCGCATTTTTATGACTTCTGTTTTTAATTTTTCCGCTGGACCCGCGATGATGCCGCATGAAGTCATGTTGCAGGCGCAAAAAGAATTTTTGAATTGGCGTAATACGGGCGTGTCGATTGCGGAAATTTCGCATCGCAGTCCTTTATTTATGGAGATGGCCAATCAATCCATAAAGGATTTGCGTGAGCTATTGTCTATCCCTGGAAATTATCATATTTTGTTTTTGCCGGGTGGAGCCCGTATGCAATTTTCTGCTATCCCCCTTAATTTATCGAGCGGTCATCAAAATGCGGCTTATGTGCAAACGGGTTATTGGGGAACGGCGGCTGCCATTGAAGCGATGCGCTATACGGATGTAAAAATTATTGCAGAAGGCGGCCCTGATTATCTTGAAATTCCAGATGAAAAAAAATGGGCTGATTTTTCAGATGCTGCTTATTTGCATTATGTTGATAATGAAACGATTCATGGTGTTGAATTTAATTTTATTCCGGACTCAAAAAATATCCCTTTGATTTGTGATATGTCTTCTAATTTTTTATCCCGACCTTTTGATGTTTCAAAATATGGCTTAATTTACGCATGTTCGCAAAAAAATATCAGCATTGCTGGGGTTACCATTGTGATTGTGCGTGATGATTTATTGTTGCGTGATACGCAAGGTGCATTACCTTCAATGATGAATTACGCGCTGCAAGTAAAGCATGATTCAATGCTAAACACGCCGCCCACATTTGCCTGGTATTTTGCGGGCTTGGTTTTTCAGTGGTTGAAAAAACAAGGCGGTTTAAAAATCATTGCTCAAAAAAATGCTGAAAAAGCGCGTAAATTGTATGAATATTTGGATTCACAAGATTATTATAAAAATAATGTGAATAAAAGTTGTCGCTCAAAAATGAATGTTGTTTTTCATTTGCCGACGCCGGAGCTTGATGCTGAGTTTGTCAAAGCCGCTAATGCAGAAGGGCTGATGGGTTTAAAAGGCCATAAAATTGCAGGCGGCATTCGAGCGAGTATTTATAATGCCATGCCGATTGAGGGCGTTGAAAAATTAATTTTGTTTATGAAGGTTTTTGTTTCTAGTCACGCTGCATTTGAAGAAAAGGCAATATAATATAATGAATGAAAATACGCCTGTTATTACTATCGATGGTCCTTCCGGCTGCGGAAAAGGAACCATTGCCCAATTACTTGCTAAAAAGCTAGGATGGCATTTTTTGGATAGCGGGGCGCTCTATCGCGCTTTGGGTTGGGCAATGATTGATGCGAAAATTGACCCTGCAAATCATGCAGCCATTCAAGCTTTGCTTGTGCACCTTAAAATTGAAATGATCGCCTCTGAAATGGGCGGTGATGCAAAAATAATCGTTAATAATCATGATGTTTCGGATGAAATCAGATCTGAATTCTGCGCTCAAATGGCATCCATTTCTTCCGCCATTCCATCTGTTCGTGCGGCGCTTTTAGACCGTCAACATGCCATGCGGCAATTACCGGGTCTGGTAACTGATGGTCGCGATATGGGAACCGTTGTCTTCCCGGACGCCCCAATCAAATTTTACTTCTTAGCTGGTGTTGAAGAACGTGCCAAACGACGTTTTAATCAGTTGAAACAAAAGGGGCGGCATGTTAATCTGCCGGACATTCTGCGTGAGTTGCAGGTGCGTGATGAGCGAGATGCTAATCGAGCCGTTGCCCCACTGAAGCCCGCTGCAGATGCTATACAAATTGATACAACACATTTGACTGTAGAAGGTGTTTTTCAGGCTGTATATAAAGAAGTAAGCAACAGGGGTTTTTAAATATCCTTATTTAAAAACAAAATATTAATTAACCGTTTTACTGGAAAATATTAACATGTCCGAATCTATCTTAGATAACACACACCACGTCGAAAATTTTGCTGAATTGTTTGAAGCAAGTTTAAAAACAATTGATCTGCGTCAAGGCACCTTGTTAGAAGGCTTAGTCGTTGCGATTGATAATGAATTTATTACTGTTAACGTCGGTTTAAAATCCGAAGGCCCTATTCCTATTGCTGAATTTAAGCACGAAGAAGTGAATGTGGGTGATATCGTTGAAGTCGTTTTAGAGTCACCTGAAAATGGTTTTGGTGAAACACGTTTATCACACGAAAAAGCAATGCGTGCACGTGCATGGACTCAATTAGAAAAAGTATTCGAAGCGCAAACCATTATCATGGGTACAATTACAGAACGTGTGAAGGGTGGTTTCACAGTTGATTTAGGTACTATTCGCGCATTTTTACCCGGTTCATTGGTTGATGTGAAACCTGTTCGTGACCCAGGCTATTTAGAAGGCAAAGAATTAGAATTTAAAGTTATTAAAATGGACAAAAAACGTAATAACGTCGTTGTTTCCCGTCGCGCAGTGATGGAAGCAGAGACACGTGAAGAACGTATGTCACGCTTAGATGAATTGCAAGAAGGCCAAGAAGTAATTGGTGTTGTTAAAAACATTACTGATTACGGCGCATTTATTGAATTGGGTGGCATCGATGGCTTATTACATATCACAGACATGGCATGGAAACGCGTTAAGCATCCTAGCGAATTGTTGAAAGTGGGCGATGAAATTAAAGTAAAAGTATTGAAATTTGATCGTGAAAAACAACGTGTTTCATTGGGCTTAAAACAATTGGGTGAAGATCCTTGGCATAATGTTGCACATCGTTTCCCTGCAAGCACCCGTATCACAGGCAAAGTAACCAACATCACTGATTACGGCTGTTTCGTTGAAATCGAAGACGGCGTTGAAGGTTTGGTGCATATGTCAGAAATGGATTGGACAAATAAAAACGTTCATCCAAGTAAAGTGGTTAATTTGCACGATGAAATTGAAGTGATTGTGTTGGAAATTGATGAAGCGCGTCGTCGCATTTCGTTGGGTGTTAAACAATGCAAAGCGAATCCATGGGGCGAATTTGCAAGTAAACATGAAGTAGGCGAAAAAGTGAAAGGTGCGGTTTGCTCAATCACTGATTTTGGTTTATTTATTGGTTTACCGGGCGGCATTGACGGATTGGTTCATTTGTCAGATATTTCTTGGAGCGAAGCGGGTGAGCAAGCGGTACGTGCTTATCAAAAAGGTCAAGATGTAGAAGCGGTGATTCTGGCTATTGATCCTGAACGTGAACGTATTTCGTTGGGTATCAAGCAAATGTCGGGTGATCCTGTAGAAGAATCATTGGAAGGTTTGGATAAAAATGCAATCATCAAAGCAATTGTAAATGAAGTATCTGCGAAACAAGCAGTATTACAATTAAATGAAAAGCTAACAGGCATTTTACGTATTGCTGATTATAGCTATGATCGCATCAAAGACTTACAGGAAGAGTTGAAAGTGGGCGAAGAAGTGGATGTTAAAGTCCTTAACTTCGATCGCAAAACACATCAAATCTACGTATCGCACAAAGTGCTTGAAGTGTCGGTGGCGATGCACCAACAAAAACAACGTTGGGCGATTTGTTGAAAGAACAAATGCAAAAGTAAAAAATGTGAGAAGGGTGTGAGCGCGAGAAGCTTAAGCGAAGCGATGCAGAAGCACGCACGAAGCGCTTAGTAAGCGATGCAGAAGCATGCACGAAGCGCGTCGTAAGCGCGATTCAGAAGCACGCACGAAGCGTAGCGTAGTAAGTGCGGATTAAATTAAAATCCGCGATACGCTTCCTAAGCATGCTCGCACCCACTCGCTACAATGGAGATAACTATTAAAACACTCCCTCCCAAAATCATTGTCGCACTCGATTTCCACAATAAAAAATCAACTGATCAATTTGTTTCTCGTATTACCCCTGAATTATGCGCTTTAAAAATCGGCAAAAATTTATTTACCCGATTGGGTCCTGATTATGTGCGTGAACTCATTCAAAAGGGTTTTTTTGTTTTTCTCGATTTAAAATTCCATGACATTCCCAATACGGTTGCTGATGCTTGTAGCGCAGCGGCAGAATTAGGTGTATGGATGCTGAATGTTCATGTGTCTGGTGGAGTAGAGATGATGCGTGCTGCACGTCGTGCAATTGATCAATTCCCTGTTGAAAAACGACCTTTGTTAATCGGCGTCACACTATTAACGAGCTTAGATGAACAATATTTAAAATGGCTCGGTGTAGATGATTCTGTTGAAAATACCGTATTAAAATTTGCAAAAGCCGCTAAAGAATGTGGATTGGATGGTGTTGTTTGTTCGGCGCATGAAGCTATTTTACTGCGAAAGGAATTGGGCAAAGACTTTTTGTTGGTCACTCCCGGTATTCGCTTGGAATCTGATGACAATCAAGATCAAAAACGCGTTATGACACCAAAAGAGGCTTTTGCTGCCGGCAGTGACTATTTGGTAATGGGAAGATCGATTACCGCTGCTGGTGATCCAGAGGCCACACTACGGTATTGCAACAAATTAAATTTCCGATAGAATTGGCATCGTTTTAAGGTGTTCATTTATTTCAGGAGATTACATGAAACGTTTCATTTTAAGTTGTTTTGCGGTGTTGTTTATGTTTTCACATGTGTCGTTTGCAGCGGGTGTTGATGATGCGAAATCCCCTCATCACAACAGGCATGCTGCGGCGAAAATGGCGACCCAGCCAGTAGACATTAATCATGCAGACATAACGCAGCTTACTTCACTGAAGGGAGTTGGGCCTGCGAAAGCCAATGCGATTATTGCTTACCGCACTAAAAATGGCCTTTTTAAAACCACGGCTGACCTGACCAAAGTGAAAGGCATTAAGGCTAAAACCTTAGCGCGTTTAGAAGCAAAAAACCCCAATTTAATTGTGGCGCATTAACGTTAAAATGAGGTAAGCTTAGGTTTCTGGACGCGGCGTACTACAATAAAATTCAATCCTAAAGTATTGATTTTGATGGCATTCTAAATCACCCTTGGTATTGTAATGATTCTTGTATGTGTCGCTTCCAGTCTTTTCAGAACCCCGAGCTTTAGTGAGTGGAAACCTACAGCAAATTCTCCTACACTATTGGCAGCCTCTTTTTTTATTTATATCTGGATTATAAAACCGAATGCCAATCACCCATCTTAATTTGCTTTCATTTTTAATCAGTATCACTGTTGGTGTTTTCACAACTTTCTTTTGCATTCAGTTATTAAAGCCCGTTGCCGTGCACATTGGCTTGGTTGATATTCCTGGCGGCAGAAAAAAACACGTGAGTGCAGTTCCCCTTATTGGCGGAGTGGCTGTTTTTTTAGGGTTTTGTTTTTCATTGCTTTGTTTTAATATTTCTTTGAGCGATTATCGTGGTTTATTAGCAGGTTCAGCTATATTGATTTTGATTGGTGTGATGGATGATTTCAAAGAATTGACCCCCCGTATTCGGTTGATCGGACAGTGCATTGCAACACTTTTATTGATTTTATGGGGACATATTTCACTTAATCACTTGGGTAATTTATTTTTTTTCGGCAATTTAAATTTAGGGATTGGTGTTTGGTCATACCTTTTGACTATTTTCATTGTATTGGGTTTTATTAATGCGATTAATATGATTGATGGCCACGATGGATTGGCTGGTCTGATTGTGTTGGGTGAAGCATTAATGCTGGCGTTTTATAATTTCAGATTTCATCAAATGCAAAACGTTGCGCTACTCTTGTTTTTTTCGGCCGTCATATGTGTTTTTTTATTGTTTAATATGCCGGTACCGTGGCGAAAACGCGCGAGTATTTTTTTTGGTGATGCGGGCAGTACTTTTGCTGGCTTTGTGATTGCTTGGTTTGCGATATACTTATCGCAGCTTTTTTTATCGCAACCCAATCCCGTCAAAGGTTTTAATTTGGTTACCGTTTTGTGGGTATTGGCTTATCCGCTTTATGATTTATGCACGGTGATTTTGCGTCGCGTTCTAACTGGGAAGTCAGCTTTTGCAGGCAGTCGCGATCATTTACATTATTTATTGTTTGATCGTGGCTTTCGGTTGAGCACGGTCACTTTTTTATTGTTTGTTTTATCCGTGTTATTTGGCCTTTTTGGGTTTTTCCTGGCGAAGCAACACATTAGAGAATTTTGGCAATTATTGATTTTCTGCGCCGTATTTTCAACTTATTTTGTCATTTCGTGGCGCCTGCATTCTGTGTAACTTGTTTCTGTCATTTCCTGTGCCAGTTGAATCAAGCTGAAAAAGAGTGCAAGTGCAGCAAATGCAATCCTGAAAACAACGTAATTTACAGAATAAAAATTCAACATTTGATTGATGTAATTTTGTTGTTGTGGAGGGGCAGCAGTAAAAACATTTTTAATGTTGGTTGGTAATTCGGTTATGAAGTTAAAAAAAGCGATCTTGTCATCGAGCACTGCCGGCTGTATCTTTGTACTTAATACGTTAAAAAACCTCACTTCTACTAAATTGCGAACGTTCTTCATAAAGATTGCGTGATTTAAATTGGATGACAAAAGTCGCCGAGTTGTTTTTTTATCGAATGTGTTTTTTTGAAGCTCTGAAAAAACTTTCCGAATCGTATGCAAATAATAATATACTTTTATTTCATAATTTTTCCTTGCATCTTCTTCGGTTGCTTCTAGCGCAAGCCGGTTATTTTTCAAGTGATTTTTTAATCTGCCTTTTTCGACTGCTGAATTAAAAAATAAATCACGTAATGTTGTTCTTTCTTCGGCTTCATTTATTTTTAAAAGTTGTCGAGATAATTCTTCGGTATGCATGATATTGAAAGCGGGCAGTGCTGTGTTGTATGAGGATGTTATATTACCAGCTAATAGCGCTTCATTTGTCATTAAATCAGCTCTTGTTTGTCGCTCTTTGGTGGTGAGCTGCACAAGTTTGGATGTTTGGATGTTACCTGTGCGGATTGTGTCTAACTCAATTTTTCTGCGAAGCGTGTCTTGTAATAAATGAAATTCTTGGGCTTCAGCGTCCTGTAATTTTAAAAACGCATTGTCAAAATCATCTTCTCTGTATTCCCATTTTTCTATCATAGGATCAATTAACGCTTTAAATTGATCGTTAATTGTTTTTGCAATGGTAAGCTGTGTTTCACATAAGGATATAAATTGTAATGTGCAGTAGCTCGCCGCTAATTCTGTGAATGCTTTTCTTTGGTCGTGCTGCGTGTGCTGACGAATTTTTTTCTCTTTTAGCGTCAGCGTGTCAATTCTTGGCGTGAGTGCTTGCGCTGCAATATAGTCCAGGGCAATTTTATTTTGAAGTGTGTTTTTGATAATCACTTCTCCGGAATTGTTCGTGTCAATATCAGCGACCAATTCGAATTTTGCGCATATTTCTAAAATTGCCGTTTTTGCAGCATCATTGCTGCTGATGATAAAGGTGATTTT
>JAPLRF010000023.1:0-17268 GCA_026399315.1 Gammaproteobacteria bacterium | reverse complement strand
TTGTGCTCGCATAACCTAGTTCTTGGAAGGGGTAATCGACTTGTCCATTAAATTGTTGGTTTCTGCTCATTGCCAGTTTCTCTGCTGTTGTAGACGTTAAATATCATACGTACTTTAGCTTAAGGAATTGTTAATTTGCAGGCCAAGTTTTATTCTGTTAGCTTTATATACAACATTATGCAATATTTTTGTTCCTGGACGGGCGCAATTACTGTATATTGCCCCACTTCAATCAATAAAAAGAGCTACTTAGTATGGTATCGCATATTCGTAACATCGCAATTATCGCCCATGTCGATCATGGCAAAACAACCCTAGTGGACAAGCTTTTACAGCAATCCGGTACGTTTAATGAACGTGAACAGGTCACTGAACGCGCGATGGATTCCAATGATTTGGAACGCGAGCGGGGGATTACTATTCTCGCGAAAAACACTGCTATTAGATGGCATGATTACCATATCAATATCGTTGATACTCCGGGCCATGCTGATTTCGGCGGCGAAGTGGAGCGTATTTTATCCATGGTAGATTCCGTAGCCTTGTTGATTGATGCGGTTGATGGCCCAATGCCTCAAACACGCTTCGTAACACAAAAGGCATTTGGATGGGGATTAAAACCCATCGTCGTGATTAATAAAATTGATCGTGATGGTGCACGTCCTGATTGGTGTGTTGATCAAGTATTCGATTTATTTGTAAGCTTGGATGCGACGGACGAGCAATTGGATTTCCCGATTGTTTATACTTCTGCTATTCAAGGCTACGCAACATCAGATCCAAGCGTCAGAACTGAAAACATGGATTTTTTATTCCAGACCATTATTGATAAAGTGCCACCCCCAAAAGTGGATATTGATGCACCGTTTCAAATGCAAGTCAGTGCGATCGATTATTCTACTTACGTTGGCGCCATTGGCATTGGCCGCGTAACACGGGGAACGATTAAACCGAATACGAACGTCACTGTTATTGATATGCACGGAAAAACAAGACCAGGAAAAATTTTACAATTATTCCAAACGATTGGTTTTGAACGTCGCGAAATTCCACAAGCGTCTGCTGGTGATATTATCTCAATGACAGGTATTGAAGATCTTCGCATTTCCGATACTTTTTGTGATCCAACTTGTGTTGAGGCGATGCCGGCATTAACAGTTGATGAACCAACAGTGAGCATGACATTTTCTGTGAACAATTCACCTTTTGCTGGAAAAGAAGGCAAATATGTGACGAGCCGTCAAATTGGCGATCGCTTGCAACGTGAATTAATTGCAAATGTGGCCTTGCGTGTTGAAACCACGGCAGCGTCTGATGAGTTTATTGTGTCGGGTCGCGGTGAGTTGCATTTGTCGATTTTAATTGAAAATATGCGTCGCGAAGGTTTTGAATTGTCTGTTTCTCGTCCAAAGGTAATTCAAAAAGAAATTGACGGCGTTTTATCGGAACCTTATGAACAATTAATTATTGACGTTGTGGAAACGGATCAAGGTACGATCATGCAATACTTGGCAGATCGTCAAGCTGAATTAAAAAGCATGATGCCAGATGGAAAGGGTCGTGTGCGTTTGGATTATGTCATGCCAACACGTGGCTTAATTGGTTTTCAAACGAAATTTTTAACCTTAACGTCCGGTTCTGGTGTGATGCATCACGTGTTTGATCATTATGGCGCTGTCAAAAACAAAGTCATGAAAACGCGTCATCGCGGTGTATTAATTTGTAATTGTGCGGGCATCACACGCGCATTTGGATTGTATGCCTTGCAAGAACGCGGCTCATTATTTATTGGTCCACAAACAGATGTTTACGAAGGGATGATTGTGGGTTTGCATACACGCGAAAATGATTTGGTGGTGAATGCAACGAAAGAAAAACAATTAACGAATATGCGCGCATCGGGTTCAGATGAAAATATCATCTTAACACCGCCGATGATTATGTCATTAGAGCGTGCGGTTGCGTTTATTGATGATGATGAATTGGTTGAGGTAACACCGAAGTCAATTCGTATTCGTAAAAAGTTTTTGAAAGAAACAGATCGTAAGCGTGCAAGTAAGTAGCGCGAAAACAGGGGGCATTAGCCCCCTTTTTTTTAGCAGTGAGCCCATCTGAAGCACGCACGAAGCGCAGCGGAGTAAGTGCGGACACACAGAAAACATGGCTTAAGATAAAATAAAATCTAATGCTCTAAGAACACAGAGTAGAATCAAATACGAAATGATTCTGCAATATCCTTTTCAGTCGAGGATATATCAATAAAATTGCGATATTGCACTTTGTAACTGCCCGGCCTTTCCATTGCTTCGCGATAAAAATTCGCTGGAAATTTAAAAAGAGAAGAGCAAGCCTTGGTAGTGACTGGCGAACCCACTGCGTTAATCAAAATTGAAAGTGCAGTGATGGCAAAAGAAAGTGAATAACTCACCGTCTCTTTGTCTTTTGCCATTGAAATAATGTCGTCAGCATAGTTGAGCGCGTGATGCATGCTGATCATACATCGAATTAGTAAATAGGGTATTGTAATATTTTCAGCAAATGATAAATACGGATTTTTATCTCGCGTAAATTGAGGTGATTGATACGCTAAGTATAATGAAAACAAAGCAATTAAGGGCGTTATTTTTTTTAATATAGAAACTTTGGTGTTCCCCGCATTTAGTGCTGCTGAAATAGCAGAACAACAATTTTCGGTATTGGAATTCAGTGAAACTACTTTAGATAATAAAGGGGAAAACATTCCCCAGTATGCTGCACTTTTTATTTTCTCTAAATGCGCAATGACTTTATCGATATCAAGAGATCTGCTATCGAGCTTAATAATATGTTGGTATTGCCCGATCTTAAAATATTGGTTTCGCAGGTCTTTATCTTGAGTGAGTGTTTCAACGAGATTTTGGGTTGTTTCTTCCTCTTTCTGGCGCTTATCGAAGCGTAACCATGATTGTCCGCGCATGGTCACTTCATCGTTGTATGATTCAACCGTGTAGGCTTGAACACGACAGCGGATTTTTCCGAGCAGTGACAGCTTTCGCAGTTGGTCAGGTTTTAAATTGTGGTACAAAGAATAAAAATAAATGATGTTTTGTGCAGTATTGAATTCTGTGGGTTCAGTGACAAATAGAGCAAGATGACCTGTTCGTGCGCGTGGCTTGGGTTCGTCGTAAGCCAGATAGACCGAGCGATGATCCTCGGGCTTTTCTGTGCAAAGCAGTGTAAATAAATTCAGCATATTAAATTCATTAAAAAAAAGAGGCATAAAGCCTCTTTTTTTGTGTAAGGGCTGTTGCCCTGTTTTGTATGGTGCGCCCGGAGAGATTCGAACTCCCGACCTTCTAGTTCGTAGCCAGACACTCTATCCAGCTGAGCTACGGGCGCAATTCTTTGTTTCATAATTCGTTCTTTACGGAGAAGGAGGGATTCGAACCCTCGATGAGACTTTTGGCCCCATACTCCCTTAGCAGGGGAGCGCCTTCGACCACTCGGCCACTTCTCCTATCCCGACGGTTATTTTCACAACCTCAAAGTTAGGGGAGAATAATACCATCGAATTTCTTAAAAGAGAATGGTTTTTTGCAGGGATTTTTTCGAGGATTGTATTCAGTTTATAAGTCAACGCCCAGAGCCTTGATCGTCAGTTTATGTGCATCAAGCTCAGGAATAATTGTGCACTTACAATGCACGGAAAGTGGTTTTTCAGTGCGCTAGTGAATGGGTACGAAAGCCCAGAGGTATCCGCACGAATTTTTTAGTGTTTGTTAACGCCCGTTGCTTCATTCACACAACAAGCCCAACGGAAACACGTGGCGTAGTGGAGTAAGTATATCACCCGCAATCCAACATGCTCTCATCGGAAGCGCAGGGGGGGGGGGGGTGCTGTCGTCATGCGTTGTCTTTACTTCCGCTTTAAGCGTACTTACTCCGCTGCGCTGCGTGCGTACTTCCGATGGATTCATTCTGTGAATGAAGCACTTTCGTGCGCATTCAGTGGCGCAAAAGAATATAGGGGTTGTGTTTTGTATGGGTCTTAAAAAGTAAAACCTATTGGTTTGGTTTTATGTTTTTGTCGTTTACTGTACCCTCTTCCTTCAGAATCTTTTCTGCTTCTTTTACCAATTTTTTTGTTGTAGAAGCGAAGAAGCTTGCATCCCACTTGTTATCCTTATCTTTGGAAAGTTTATCGAATAATGTTGACTCACTCGGGTTTCTGTTAGTTGCGCTTAATGCTCCTTTTGTTGCTTCGAGCGCAGCAATTTTATCTTCCCATAAAGTATATTTTTTGAAAGTGTGTGTGTTTTGCTGGCGGCTTTTTAATGTAGCTATTCTGGCATCTATTTCTTTTATCAGTTTTTGTATTTTTTTATTTTTATTTTCCGGTGTTGTTGCCATTTGTTCTGTTGCAGGATTTTTTTCTTTAGAGTTATTAAGTGGAGTGGCTTTTATTTTCCTGTCAACGTGATGAATAACCTCCATCACGAGACTTTCTGTTTTTCTTGATCTGATTCCTTTGCGCCATGCATTCTCAGGTACTAGGTGCATATAAAATGTTTCGCGATTGATTTCATTGCAGAGAAAATTTTGTGCGGCCGTGAGCGCATTTAATTTAGCTTGCAGCAATTCTTTTTTACCAGAGGCTGTTCCTTTAGCATTTAAAAGTATTTCTAATTCTGTCGTTTTGGAATTTAATTTTTTTATCAAATAATCAAGTTTATTTTTTTTTGTTATCATTTCTTTAGCGCCACTTTTACGTAACATATCAATAGCAGCATCTAAAAACATGAGTGATTCAGCAAGCTCAACTTTGCGTTGTGCCGACATTTTTTCTGAAGATTTTTTTTCTTCCAATGCGATTGCCAATGCTTGGGTGTAATGATAACTATCTTCATTATCTGTTCTGTGTTTATTCGCAATCTCAGTAACAACATCATACATTCCGAAATTGGCGGCATCTTCAATGGGGGTGTGTTTTTCGTAACCAACACTGTTGTGAATTTGTTTTAGGGTATCGGGATTAGAATCAAATCTTTCTAGAATTACTTCAATTTTGATAATGTTATCGTTGTCGCGACGTTTTCTGCGAAGCAGTTCAAAAATTGTAAGTTTATCAATAGTAGGTTCATCAATAGTGGGTTCAGCAATAGAAAGTTCCAAAATATCACGCGACATTGCTCACTCCTTAAAAAACCCCATTCACTGCTCAAAATATGGCTCATCAATCCACTTTTTGCCGAAATAGAGTGAAAATTATACCTAGCCAATATTAACGAAATATTAACAGTAACAAGCCTTGTGAAAACAAACACACGGCGATTTCATCAAAGTTTAAAAACCGACCACTTTTCTTAAAAGCACGCAGCGCAGCGGAGTAAGTACGCCACCCCATAATCCAACAGACTCTCATCAGAAGTACGCACGCAACGCAGCGGAGTAAGTACGCCGCACATGCTAACTCAATGACTGCTCATCGAAATAAATAGATTCTTGTTTTTGCATTTCACGCATTGAGCTAGGTTCTAAATGTAATTAAATAGGAGCAGGGGGATTTTGCTGTCGTCATGCGTTGTTGTTACTTCCGCTCTAAGCGTACTTACTCCGCTGCGCTGCGTGCGTACTTCCGATGGATTCATTCTGTGAATGAAGCACTTTCGTGCGCATTCACTGGCGCAAAAGGATATAGGTGTTGTGCTTTGTATGGGTCTTAAAAAGTAAAACCTATTGGTTTGGTTTTATGCTTTGGTCGTTTACTGCATTCTCTTCCTTCAAAATCTGTTCTGCTTTTTTTACTAGATTTTTTGTAGAATCATTACGAAAAGTAGAAAATAAGCCAGCGTTCCATTTACTCACATTTTTGGAAAATTTTTCGGATAAAGATACTACCCTGCCTACTGTAACTTGATTTCCACTAACCCCTTTTAACGCTTTTTTTGTTTCCTTGAGCGCATTAATTTTATCGTCCCATTTAATATAGTCTTTAAAATTGCTCGCACCTTTTTTGCTGGCTTCTAACGATGTTATTTTTTCATCTATCTTAGTTATTAACTCATTTTTTGGATTGCTTATGGACGTTGAATTCGCAGTTGGTTCTTCCCGAGTTTTTTTTGGCTTTTCATCAGCTTGATGAAGAACGCGCATCACAAGTTCCTCAGTTTTACTCTGCCCTACAAATGGATAACTCCACATTGTATTAACTGTTAAACTTATATAAAATTTAGAGCGATTTTCTGCGTTGTCCTTTGAATTTAAAAACATCATAGCAGCCTCGAGCACCTGATTTTTATCGACTTTTTCAGGATCTTCATGCGAAACGCCAGCATTTAAATCATTCTGTTTCAGTAATGAACTTTTCACGACAGGTGATTCTGCTAATTCAGCAATTTTTGCACTAATATCCAATTTTAGTTGATCCTCTTGGCTGATTTGAGGTATTGGTTGCTGTTGTTCCATTTTCAAAAGATTATTTAATTCGGTAATTCTTGTGGGATTTTCAACTGGCATATGATTTAATAACGCAAGTTCTGCTTTATTAATTCTTGTTTTAATTGCTTGAAAATCAGTATTAATAGTAAGTTTAGTTACGTCAATTTTTAGAGTTGTAATTTCAGTTGTGAGCTGTTTAATTTCAGCCTCTTTGGCCTCGTATAGCCTTAAAAATTCATCAGCTATTCGTCCTGTGCTGGCCTCCGGTTTGAGTTTTGAATTTTCCATCATTGTTTCTATTTTTTTTAAAATTGATTCCAGCTCTTCAATTTTACTTTCCATTGAAAGTTTTTCTAATTCAGCAATCCTTTTTTCCTTTCCTTGAGGACTGAATTTCAATAACTCAAGTTCTGCCTGATGTATTTCTGTTTGAATTTTTTTAAGTCCATTATCCGCTGTAGATATAGGATTCACATTTAAAATTGAACTTATAGTTGTAATTTTTTCTTTGAGAGCTTCAAGTTCTTGGTTTCTTTTGTGGGCATTACGTGATTCTTCCGACTCCGCGGCTTGTAAAGCAGTATCAGCAAGTTTTGTGATGACAGGGGTAATGGGGTGTGTTTCGTCAGCAAGCTTCAACAGATTGTTTATTTTAGTTTTCAATGTTTCAATGGTAATACCAGTTGACATATACTCACTCCTTCACATCCTATTCATTACCAAAAATATAGCCCATCAAACCAATTCTTGCCGAGATTAAGTGAAATTTTATCAAACTGGCATTCACGCCATGTGAACGCTAACAAGCCTTGTGAAAACAAAGGCTAACGGTATATTCTAGTAACAGTGCCGACAACAGCAGAAAAGGATGAAATGATGCGTTCACTAACCGATTGTTTTGAATGGGTAATTTGGCGAGCGCGGCTTTTTATTGCGGTTGCTGTTGTTGCTGGGATCGTGGCGAGCTTGTTGATGGTGGTGGTGGGCAGTATTTCGGTTATTGATGATGTGGGTAATTTGGCGCATATGTTGTCATCAAACGGCCTTGAATTCACGCAACGTACTTTAATTATCAATGCCGTCAATGCGATGGATACTTTTTTGATTGCCACGGTTTTGTTTATTTTCAGTATTGGTTTATATGAATTGTTTATCCGTGAAATTCATGTCGCGAAAAGCAGCAGCAAGGAATTGCTGGTGAATAGTTTGGATCAGCTGAAAGAGAAATTGGCGAAAGTAATTTTAATGGTTTTGTTTGTGACGTTTTTTAAGTATGCCATTAGCATGACGTATAAAACCACGACTGATTTAATTTATTTGGCGATAGCGATTTTATTAATTTCTTTAGCGATGTTTTTAGGACATTTAAAATTCAAAAAAACACAAAATACTGACCATTAGCACACAGGGATGAGCCAATGAAGTACACAGCGCAGCTTTATTACAACAGCGCACTTGCGCTCAAATTACCCTGTGTCGCAGAAAAAATCTTTCGGGGTTTTTATGTTCACTTGGCCGGAAGGCGATATTTCATTAACGGCGCTAGAACCCCTTTTAATTTTTGCAATGCGGAAAGCATTGCTGCTAATAAATATTACGCGAATAAATTGCTTGAGCAAGGCGGTATCCCTGTTCCGAAAGCAACTTTTGTTAACAGGGAAATGTTTGAGCTGGATGACTGGGATAGAAATGCAATTCAATATCCTGTGGTTGCAAAGCCCACGAGCAATACTGCCATGGGCGAATATGTTTTTTGTAATATTAAAAATCAACACGTTTTAGAAAATTATCTTAAAAAAATTTTTTCTGAAACAGCGGCTTTTGCTGTATCGGTTGAAGCATTTAAGCCTAATTTAAAGTCATATCGCATTTTGGTTTTTCAAAACAAAGTGATTGGTGTTGTCGAGCGAATCCCTGCTTATGTTGTGGGCGATGGCGTGCATACCTTGCAAGCATTAATTGACCTTACTAACAGTGAACGTAAATTTTTTGAAAAAAAAATGCCCCTGGGTCCGATTAAAATAGAAGAAGAACAGTTGGTGAGATTGGCGGAGCAGGGGGTAACGTTGGACGATATCCCTCTAAAAAATCAACGTATTGATATTTGTTATAAATGCAATTCAAGTTGTGGCGGCACAATGGGTGGTGTAGATGGTGAAATTTGCAGTGAAAATACTGCGCTTGCAATCAAGGCGGCTAAAATATTGGAATTGGGACTGGTTGGTTTTGATGTGCTTTGTCAGGATATTGGAAAGCCAATACTTTCTACAGCAGGTTATTTTATTGAAGCCAATACAGCGCCAGATGTTTCTATCCATGAAAATGCATTATTTGGCAATAAAAATTGCGTTACGCGAAAAATTTTATTTGGACTCATTAAGCGTCACCCGATTTCATATTTTTTCCACAGAGTGAACAATATTTCCAGATTGTCTTTTTATGTTAAATTAATATTATTTTTTTTAGGGGTTGTATTTTTTTCACATAAAATAGTTTTCTGAAATTATCACAAACTAAAATTTTCACCCAAATAGACTTTACGTACCAATTCATCCGCCATGATTTCCTTTGGCGTGCCTTGTGCGATAATATTGCCTTCGTTAACAATATAAGCGTGCTTACAAATATCTAGTGTTTCTCGCACATTGTGGTCGGTAATTAAAACACCGATGCCGCGATTGGATAAATGCAGGATGATGCGTTTAATGTCGATAACAGAAATGGGGTCAACGCCCGCAAAAGGTTCGTCGAGTAAAATAAATTTAGGGTCCATCGCCAGTGCGCGTGCAATTTCAACGCGACGTGTTTCGCCGCCCGATAAACTGATGGCTGCAACATCCCGTAAATGTGAAATATGAAATTCTTCCAATAAAAAAGTTAAGCGTTCTTGCCTTTCTTTTTTATTTAAATCCTGACGTAATTCTAAAATAGCCATCACGTTATCGGAAACGCTCAGTTTTCTAAAAATAGATCTTTCTTGTGGTAAGTAACCAATGCCCAGACGGGCACGCGCATGTATAGGAAGGTGCGTTACATCATAATCATCAATGTGAATTGTGCCATGATCAGGGGAAATTAAACCGACGATCATGTAAAAGCTGCTGGTTTTCCCCGCGCCATTTGGCCCCAGCAAACCGACAATTTGGCCGCTTTCAACGGTGAGCGATACATTTTTGACAGCAAAGCGGTCTTTGTAACGTTTTTGTAATTCGCTGACGACAAGTGTAGACATACGCTTTCCTTAGTGTTGTCGTTGTTCTGGTTGATATATAACAGTTGATTTTGATAATAACTGATATTGCCCTGTTTTTAAATTCGCTGTAAATCCGGTTGCGTGAATAACGGTTCCTGGACGCGTCAGGGTCACGGCTTGCTTTGTGACTGCGCGGGATTCTTTGGGGAATATCGCTAATTCACTGGTGGTGATGGTGAGGCTCTCTTGTTTTTCAGTGGGTAACTTTTTCACGATAACATGCCCTTTTAAAATGATTTCGCTGCCTGTTTTGTTGGCATTTCCTTTGTCGGCAGTAATATGCCAGGGATCGCGATTATCCATGTAAGTCAACATAACCGGTTTTGTAAAGTGCGTTGTATTGTCAGGAATGAAATGGATTACTTTGGCAGCAGACATCTTCGTTTTTACTTGCCCGTCTTGATTGAATTCCGTGTAGCTGGCATTTAAGACAAAGCTGTCGATAATTTTTTTCTGCGCCGGATGCGCGGGTTTGCTCGTGCGGTGCAAAATAAAAATGCTGCCGATGCAAATCAACAAAGCCAAAATAATATAAATACCATTTCTCATCTTTTTTTCGCATTATAAATTAAATCACATACTTCACGCACGGCGCCTTTGCCACCTTTTTTTTCTGTGCAATGCATCGCCGCTTTTTTGACGGCATCCATGGCGTTAGCAACTGCAAAAGATAAGCCCACTTTTTCCATAACAGCAATATCAGGCAAATCATCGCCAACATAGGCAACTTCGTCAGGTGATATTTTTAATGTTGATAATAAGTTTTCGTAGGAAGCGATTTTATCTAAATGACCTAAATAAATATGTTGAACGCGCAATTTTTTTAAACGATGCAGCACGGCGGGTGTATTTCTGCCCGAAATGACGGCAACGGAAATGCCAATGGCGTGCAGCATTTCGATACCTAATCCGTCGCGTACAAAAAAGGCAATCGTTTCTTCTCCGTGTGCAGTCATGTAAATTTTGCCATCCGTTAATACGCCGTCGACATCAAGAATAAGCAATTTTATTTTTTTAAGTTGTTCTTGTAGTGCTGTCATAGTGTGATCCTTTGTTGTTAACAAATGCCCGCTCGCAATAAGTCATGCATGTGGACAACGCCAATGGGGATTTTATTTTCAATGACGACCAATGATGTAATTCTGTGTTGTTCCATTAATTGCAATGCTTCTGCCGCCAAACTGTCTTTCGAAATGCTGTGACATTGCTTTGTCATCACTTTTTTGATGGGCGTGTTGCGAATATCTGTGTTTTGATCGAGAATGCGACGCAAATCACCGTCCGTAAAAATACCCAGTAGTTGTCTATCTTTATTAACGACCGTAGTCATCCCTAAGCTTTTTTGTGTGATTTCAAGCAGCGCTTCTGACAATAAGCAGTCCTCATCAACAATCGGTAGGCGATCGCCGGAATGCATTAATCCTTCGATGCGCAGTAATAATCTTCTGCCAAGTGATCCGCCTGGATGGAAGCGGGCAAAATCATTTGCTTTGAAACCGCGTGCTTCAAGTAAAGTAATGGCGATTGCATCACCCATCACTAATGCGGCTGTTGTACTGGAGGTGGGCGCTAATCCAAGTGGGCAAGCCTCTTTATCAACACTAATATCCAAATGAAAAGTAGCATAAACCGCAAGTGATGAATTGGGCTTACCGGTCATTGCGATGATGGGAATGTCGAGTAATTTTATAATGGGCAGCAAAGTGAGAATTTCAGCTGTTTCGCCTGAATTTGAAATGGCGATGACTGCATCGCCTGGTGAGAGCATGCCGATATCACCATGGCTGGCTTCTGCGGGATGAACAAAATAGCTTGCTGTGCCGGTGCTGGCTAATGTGGCTGCGATTTTTCGTGCAATATGACCTGATTTCCCCATGCCGATTAATATCACCCGGCCTTTGCAATTAAGCAAAAGACGACAGGCAGACGCATAGGTTTCTCCGATGTGTTTGCCGAGCCCAGCAACCGCTTGCGCCTCAATGTCGATAACTTGACGGGCAAGCCGGCATAAATAATCAGTGTCGTGCGTTTTCATCGATTTCAATTGCATCACAAGTTTCTCTTCGTTCGAATTCAGGGTATTATATCTAGATTAAACCCAATGTCGCGAATATTCACAATCTTTTTTCAGGAGCGCACCTTTGTCTGATGTCATTATCGCTGTTGACAAAATGGCTTTTTATCGAGAAACAAGGCCTATTTTCAATGGCATCACTTTGAATATTCCGCGCGGAAAGATTACGGCGATCATGGGGCCCAGTGGAACAGGCAAAACAACTTTATTAAAATTAATCGGTGGGCAGTTGTATCCCGCTTCCGGAACGATTCATGTTGATGGTCAAAATATTCATGCTTTGTCACAAAAGGCATTGTACGCTGTGCGACGTAAGATGGGTGTGTTGTTTCAGGAAGGGGGATTGTTTACAGATTTAAATGTGTTTGAGAATGTGGCCTTTCCCTTGCGCGAGCATAAAAAATTACCTGAAGACATGGTGCGTGATTTGGTGTTGATGCATTTAGAAGCGGTAGGGTTGCGCGGTGCATCAGCGTTGAATATCGATCAGCTGTCTGGCGGCATGGCGCGTCGTGTTGCTTTGGCCCGTGCGATTATTTTGGGCCCTAAAATCATGATGTATGATGAGCCTTTTTCAGGTCAAGATCCGATTGGTCGCGGTGTATTACTAAGGTTAATTAAAGAATTGAATGACGCTTTGAATTTAACGTCAGTGATTGTGTCGCATGACGTGCATGAAACCGCCTTAATTGCAGACTTTATGGTGATTGTTTTTCAAGGTGCTATTTTATTTGCAGGCACACCAGAGGAATTAATGGCAGATAAATCACCGGAAGTGCAGCAATTCGTGCAAGGATTGGCGGATGGCCCTGTGTCATTTCACTTTCCTGCAAAAAATTATCAAGAGGAATTATTTCAGTGATAACGTCAATTGCAAGCATAGGCCGTGCCGGCATCGAATTTTGCATTCGCGTTGGACGTGCAGGTCTATTTTTATTGGGCACCTTGTCTCAGCGACCAAAATGGTCGCAAGTGTGGCCATTATTGTCCGTGCAGCTTTATCGCGTTGGAATTATGTCACTGCCCATTATTTTATTGTCAGCCGTTTTTATTGGCATGGTGGTTGCCTTGCAAGGATTTAATACGCTGCAAAAATTTGGTGCGGAACAAGAGCTAGGACAATTACTGGCGCTCAGTATCGTGCGGGAACTGGGCCCTGTTGTAACGGCGCTTTTGTTTGCAGGGCGCGCAGGTTCTGCGTTGACCGCTGAGATTGGCTTAATGCGCGCTACTTCTCAATTAAGCAGTTTGGAAATGATGGCGGTGAATCCTTTGTGGCGCATTATCGCACCGCGATTTTGGGCGGGTTTTATTTCATTGCCCTTGCTAACCATTTTATTCAATGTGATGGCCATTTGGGGCGGTCAATTGGTTGGTGTGCATTGGCTAGGAGTGGATGATGGTTCATTTTGGAGTAATATGCAGTCCGCGGTTAATTTTCATTCTGATGTTTTAAATGGCATTATAAAAAGCATTGCGTTTGGTTTTGTGGTGACGTGGGTTTCGGTTTATCAAGGTTATTATTCAGAGCCGAATGCGCGTGGTATTAGTGAGTCAACAACAAGGACAGTTGTTTATTCGTCGCTGTTGGTATTGGCTTTGGATTTTGTATTAACGGCAGTCATGATGGGTGGATGGTAAAATGCGTAATTATTGGTTGGAAATGGGTGTTGGGGTTTTCATTATCGCTGCGTTGTGCGCCTTGCTTTTTTTAGCATTTAAAGTAAGCGGGCTCACGAATATGGGTGATGGTCATTACTATGTTATTAAAGCTGACTTTGATAATATTGGTGGTTTAAAAGTGCGTGCGCCAGTTTCCGTGTCAGGCGTTAAAATCGGTCATGTCAGCGCAATTCAGTTAAATCCCCAGACATATCGCGCGTCGGTAACCTTGCAAATAAATAATAATTATAAAGACCTGCCCGTTGATACTTCAGCAGGCATTTTAACGGAAGGCTTATTAGGCTCGAATTATATTAGCTTGTCGCCAGGATATGAAAGTAAAATGTTACAAGCAAATGGTCGCATTGAAACAACCCATTCCGCATTGATTTTAGAAAATTTAGTAGGTCAGTTAATGTTTAATTTAACGAACAAAGATAAAAAACCTGAAACTAAATAAATATAAGCGCAGTATTTATTTGGATGGATATTTTTTTTACGCTCACGCTAATAAACACCACAAGGAAAAACACCATGCAGAAAAAATTATACTCCTTTATTATTCTGGCTTTATTTTGTATTATTTCTCCTTTGTCTTTTGCTGATGTGGTATCACCCTCAACGCAATTGCAAACAGTTGCAAACAACATGATTTCGCAGTTAGAAAATAACAAATCCCATTTAAATAATTTCAGCGTGATTCGTAAAATCGTGAATCAAACATTGATTCCCCATGTCGATGTTGATCGCATGTCCGCTGCTGTTGTTGGACGTTACTGGCGCACTGCCACACCCGCGCAACAAGCCCAGTTTGAAAAGGAATTCTCTTATTTGGTAACAACGACTTATTCTTCCGCATTGTCTTCTTATAACGGCGATATTGTGCGTTTTCAACCCTTGCGTGGCAGTTACGCAACACAGCAAACAGCAACGGTGAATAGTATGATTGTGCGTAAAAGTGGTCAACGTATTGAGATTTCGTATGATGTCGTACGTCATGGTAATGATTGGATGGTGTATGACTTTAGTATTGAACACATCAGCATGGTCCAAAGTTATCGTTCCCAGTTTCAAGATGTATTGGCGCAAGGCGGTATGAAAGCATTGTTAACGCGCATGCAAACACATAATCAGGGGAAGTGATCAGTTACCGATCACCGATCCCTAACCGAAGGAATGTACATGACTACAGTGACCAAGATTATCCCCACAGAAACTGGTTTTTCTGTACAAGGTGCTGTGTCATTTGATAATGTGCTTGCCTTGCGTTTACAAGGTGAAAAACTATTGGCGACAAGAGAAGCTGCGGTGATTGATTTATCTGAAATGAAAGACCAAGATGCCTCACCCTTGTCATTAATATTATGCTGGGAAAGAGTGGCGCGGAAAAAAAACTGTGTTTTGAATGTGACACATAAATCAATATCATTGCAACGCATGGGTAAAATGTTTGGATTGTAGCGGGGATCCTTAACTCCAAAACTTAAATATACGAATAGAGTAAAAACATGGACAAACTAATCATCATCGGCGGCAAACCCCTCAATGGCATTGTTCGGATTTCTGGCGCCAAAAATGCCGTATTGCCCATTTTAGCGGCTGCATTATTAACCGATCAAAAAGTGGTAATCACCAATATTCCGCACCTTAAAGATGTGTCAACGATGATGACCTTACTTTGTCGCATGGGGATGAAATTGACGATGGGCGATAAAATGAGCGTTGAAATTGATTCGTCGCAAGTCGCCGATTTCCAAGCACCTTACGAATTAGTAAAAACAATGCGTGCTTCAATTTTAGTTTTGGGCCCTTTGTTAGCGCGTTTCGGAAAAGCAGAAGTATCGCTGCCAGGTGGCTGTGCCATTGGTTCACGCCCAGTAGATTTGCATATTGCTGCACTTCAAAAAATGGGCGCAGACATTACAGTAAGTGATGGTTATATTCATGCTGCCGTCAAAAATAAATTACAGGGCGCTGAGATATTTTTTGAAAAAATTACGGTCACAGGAACAGAAAATATTATTATGGCTGCTGTATTGGCAGAAGGCACAACGGTTATTCATAATGCGGCGCGCGAGCCAGAAGTGGTCGATTTGGTTAATTTCTTAATTGTATTGGGTGCGCATATTATTGGTGCTGGCACAGATACCATCACTATTCAGGGTGTCAATAAATTAAATGGAGGCAGCTATTGCATATTACCCGATCGCATTGAAGCGGGCACATATTTGGTTGCGGCAGCAATGACGCGTGGAAAAATAACATTAAAAAACGTGATACCAGAAACATTAACTGTCGTGTTGGAAAAATTAAAATTGACGGGTGCCAGCATTCAAACGGGTGAAGATTGGATTACCTTGGATATGCACGGAAAACGTCCTTTAGCCATTGATATTGAAACAGCGCCTTACCCTGATATGCCAACGGATATGCAGGCACAATTTCTTGCCTTAAATGCAATTGCCGAAGGATCATCCAAAACAACAGAAACTATTTTTGAAAATCGATTTATGCATGTACCTGAAATGCAGCGCATGGGAGCGGATATCACACTGCAAGGCAATATGGCCTTATGCATTGGCAAATCGAATTTAATAGGTGCGCCGGTTATGGCAACTGATTTGCGTGCATCAGCAGGCTTGGTGTTGGCTGCTTTGGCGGCTGAAGGGGAAACCGTTATTGATCGAATTTACCATGTTGATCGTGGCTATGAATGCATTGAAGAAAAATTTTCTCAGTTAGGTGCGCATATTCATCGATTGTCAGGTCGTCATGTTGTTCCGGTGAATGAGTGAACTGAGATTGAGTGAATGGAAGCGGAAGCGATAGCGACCGCGCAATATAATTATGAAAATAATCTGCATCGGCCAAAACTACCTAGCCCACATCAATGAATTAAATTCCGCTATTCCAGATGAGCCTGTTTTTTTTCTCAAACCAGAAACAGCATTAATTCTTAATAACAAACCATTTACCTTGCCTGATTTTTCAAGCGATATTCATCACGAAATTGAAATTGTTTTAAAAATGAATCGCGATGGAAAAATGATTCTGGAAAATAACGCTTCCGATTATTATGACGAACTAACAGTGGGTATTGATTTTACGGCACGCGATATTCAAAAACAGTTAAAAGCAAAAGGCTTGCCGTGGGAAAAAGCAAAAGCATTTGATGGCGCAGCGCCAGTCGGAAAATTTGTTTCAAAAAAAATAATAGCTACACCTAATGCAATTGATTTCCATTTGAATATTAATGAGAAAAAAGTTCAACATGGCAATACCAGCGATTTAATTTTTTCGTTTGATGAAATAATTTCTTATGTTTCACGATTTATTACTTTGAATGTAGGCGATTTGATTTTCACAGGAACACCAGTGGGCGTAGGGTGCGTTAATAAGGGTGATCATTTGGATTGCTTTTTAGAGAATGAGAAATTGCTGAGTTTTGATGTCGTCATTTAGTCCTGCGGTGAAGCAGGGTAAACGCATCTTAATTTGGCTCATGACCGAAAGCGCATATTGATTCTAAATAGCTGAATAGGGTGTTTTTGCATTAAGTGAGTGAATGAGTACGGAAGCCCCGACGTTAGTCGGGTGCGAAAAATTAAATAGCTTTCCGCACTCCGCTCACGCGGAGGATTCCGTACGTATTCACTAGTCCGAAAGAATAGCGGCATCATGCTTTGTAAATAAATAATGAGGCTCTATTCAATGCGCATTTGGTGCTATGAACAAAATTAAGATGCGTTTACCCGCGGTGAAGCAATTTCCTTGCCAAGTATAATGGCCCCCAAAAACTAGACCACTAAAAACCACAAAATAAGAGATATAATCCTCCCAAGAAATGGGAGTAAAAGATGAC
>JAPLRF010000005.1 GCA_026399315.1 Gammaproteobacteria bacterium | reverse complement strand
TGACGAGACCCCATGGATGGGTTTACGGCGTGTTTCAAAAACACCTCTGAATAAGCATCCAAAGACAATTTATCATTCATTATTGTTTTATTTCTTACGTTTGATGTTTAAGTTGCTCAAATTTTAATGCGGGAGCCCTACGGCTGATATGCCTTTTTCTGTACGAATAGATTTAAGTTTGCTATTCTCCTCGATCCAATTTGCTCTTTAATAATAATTTCTCCCCAAACGTACAGGTGATCCTTATGATGCATCCGATGTTAAATATTGCTATTCAAGCAGCACGCCAAGCCAGCCGAATCATGATGCGTGGCCTCGATCAAATGGATAAACTTCAAATCACTGAAAAAAATCCCAATGATTTTGTGACGCAGGTCGACCGGGTATCGGAAGAAATTATTATTGAAACGATTCGCAAAGCGTATCCGCATCACGCGATATTGGCCGAAGAAAGTGAGCATAAAAACAATAAAGATGAAGAATATTGCTGGGTGATTGATCCGCTCGATGGCACGCGTAATTTTATGCAAGGCTATCCCCAATTTTCTATTTCAATTGCGCTACTGAAAAAAAACGTGGTTGAGCTTGGCCTTGTTTATGATCCTGTTCGTCAGGAATTATTTACCGCAACGCGCGGACAAGGCGCTTATTTAAATAGCCGCCGCATGCGCATCAGCGATAACAAAAAAATGAACACTGCATTAATTGGCACCGGCTTCCCTTGTAAAAACAAAGACAATATTAAAAACTATTTGCAGGCTTTTGAAAATGTATTTATGCAGTGCAGTGATATTCGACGCGCGGGTTCTGCAGCGCTCGACCTTGCTTATGTAGCTTGTGGCCGATTGGATGGGTTCTGGGAATCCAATTTAGCAATATGGGATATGGCTGCGGCTTCATTGATGATTAAAGAATCGGGTGGGATTGTGTCTGATTTTCAGGGCGGTGAGACTTATCTTGAACGGGGAAATATTGCGGCTGCAAATCCTAAAATCCTGAAAGAGCTATTGCCGTTGATCAACCCCAAATAATCGTGAGTGGCGCTATAAAGGCGCCACTGGTAAACTAGGCCATTCTCTCTTGGAAAGGATTCCGATCATGATGCACCCCATGCTTCCAGTTGCCATTGCTGCCGCACGCGAGGCAAGCAAAACCATTTTACAAGCACTAAATCAAGTTGATAAAATTGAAGTCGCTTCAAAAAACTCCAATGAATTTGTAACCCAGGTCGACAGAATATCCGAAGAAATTATTATTGATCATATTCAAAAAGCCTATCCCGGCCACAGCATTCTCGCTGAAGAAAGCGGCCATATCAGCAGCCACGAAAACAATCATGAGTATTGTTGGATTATTGATCCACTCGATGGCACGCGAAACTTTATGCAGGGCTATCCGCAATTTTCAATTACCATCGCGCTCATGCGACACAACATTATTGAGTTTGGCCTTGTCTACGATCCTTTTCGCGATGATTTATTTACCAGCACACGCGGGCAAGGCGCTTATCTCAATGATCATCGAATTTATGTCAGCAAAGCAGAAAAAATGGATACAGCGCTTATTGGCACGGGCTTTCCGCTCGAGAAAAAGGGAAACGCGGTTAATAATTATTTAAAAGAATTTAAAAATGTTTTTACGCATTGCACTGACGTTCGACGTGACGGCAGTTCTTCGCTTGATCTTGCTTATGTTGCTTGTGGCCGACTAGATGGATTTTGGGAATCGAATTTACGCATTTGGCATATGGCAGCAGCAGCACTCATGATTCAAGAAGCAGGCGGGATTGTTTCTGATTTTAATGATCGTGATGATTATTTAAAAACAGGGAATATTGTTGCAGGGAATCCGAAAATGCATAAAGAGTTAATAGTGTTGATTAATGAAGGGCAGTGACGGTGAGCGCAAGGGTTACATCAAGCGGGTAATTTTTTGCTGTGTTCGCGCGAGGGCTTCCGCCCCCGCTTCTGATAGTTCGCCATATGTCACCGCCAACTGTCACCGTCACTATTTACATTCCACTCGCTAGCGCTCGGGGCTCTGAGCTAAATATACGTTAAGGCAAATCATCCACCACTTTCAACTGTGGAATTAAATTCGCACGTGTCAAACCAAACGCAATCGCCAATGAACCCGCGATATAAATTGAAGAATATGTGCCGACAACAATCCCAATAATCATCGCCAAGGAAAACTCATGCACACTCGGGCCGCCGTACAAAAATAATGAAACCACAACAACCAAAGTTAAACCTGATGTCATAATGGTTCGCGATAAAGTTTGATTAATCGATAAATCCATCACTTCCAGTGGTGTGCTTTTACGAATTTTTCTAAAGTTTTCACGCACGCGATCATAAACCACAATTGTGTCATTTAACGAATAGCCAATAACGGTTAATAATCCCGTTAATACAATTAAATTAAATTCAATGTGAAAAAAAGAAAAAACGCCCAAAATTAAAACGGGGTCGTGTACTAAGGCAATCGCAGCACTCAATGCAAATCGATATTCAAATCGCAGCGCAATATAAATCATCGTGCCAATAAACACCAAAACCACGGCCAAAATACCATTCGTCATTAGTTGTTTACCGACAGTTGGGCCGATGTATTCCAATGAATCCATGTGTGCACCAGGCATCGCGGTTAATAATTTTGCTTTTAATTGATCGGTCGACATTGTTTTATCTAAGCCCAAGCGCACGGAATACATATTCTGCGACCCTGTTGCTGCTTTCTGTGCATACGATTGCACAACCGCTTGCGTGAATCCGGCACTGATTAATTGAGAGCGCAATTGATTAACGTTCGTTGGCTGTAAAAATGAAACTTGCGCTTGTGTGCCGCCAGTGAAATCTGATCCTAAATTTAATCCGTTAATACACAACGATAAAATTGAGCACAGGAATATCACAGCAGAAAATGTTGCTGCGATCCAGCGCTGTTTCATAAAAGGGATGGTGGGGTTTGCTTTAAAAAATTCCATTAATAGTACTCGCTTCGTGGAAGGAAACGTCCATTTTTGGACAATCTTGAATAAAAAATTGATTTGAAATGCTCGACATACCATCAAGTATGCCTGCGCTTTCAAATCAATTTTTTATTCAACCTTGCCTCAAAACTGAACGTTTGTCATCGTCATCAAATAGATAGAATTAAATTTTCATTCCAATCGACAACACCGCCGCACGCTTTTTGCCATAAATTAAATTCACAGCTGCGCGCGCAAAAAATATTGCTGTCACCATGGAGGTCATTAATCCAATAATTAAGGTAATCGCAAAACCTTGC
>JAPLRF010000076.1 GCA_026399315.1 Gammaproteobacteria bacterium | reverse complement strand
TTGAGATACTTCTTTTGTAAACATGATCTGTCATCTTATTTTGTTTAGCGATGAAATCTTATAACGGTTTCATGTTTACATTTCAATCATTTCAAGCACTTACAAAAAAATTCGTGGGGATACCTCAGGGCGTTAGCCCTCACGCGATTCTAGCAATGCACAACCCTGGTGCATTAGCCTACCCCTTTTTCGCTTTTTTAAAAATATTGTGTGTATTTGCGCGAGGGCTACCGCCCACACTTCTGAACCGTTTGCAGGGGTTTCAAAAATACCCCACTCACAATCAGCCGCGCAAATTCATAATGCTTTTTTATTAAGGTAGTGCCGTTGATCCCTGACACCAGCTCCCTGAAAACTTCTTGCAACAGTAATAATATTAGCATCACCCTGAAAAATGGAGTGGATAGCTTTTTTTCGATAAATTAGCAGGACTTAAAGACATGAGACTTAAAAAACGAGAAGATCGAGTTAAATAAAAGCATCACTTGCTATTTGCTGCGACGGAACGCCTGAACAGAAGGCTTTCATTTTTAATTTCCTGGTAATTTCCTCTGGGCCGCAAATATAAACCCTTAGGTTTTTTGGATCCTTAATATACTGCAAAATTGCGAGATCAATAGACTCATCACGCTTACCGCAAATGCTTCTTAAAATAAAAATTTTGTAATTAAATGCGGGATATTGTGAGGCTAAATTTTTTAACTCGTCATGATAATAAATATCTTGATCGGTTAATACCCCGTGTAGCAGGGTAATATTACCGTGATGATTTTGAAAAAGCGCGTCTCTTGCAATGCCTATTAATGGCGATAAACCAGTTCCGGTTCCGGCTAATAAAATATCATAAGTCAGTTTCTTTGGATTAAAATAAAAGCATTTTCCCAGCGGCCCTCTGATGCGAATGGCTTGATTAACAGCGGCTTTCTCCTTGAGCCACCGCGCCATCAAACCTTGTTCTTCAAGCTTGATGTGAAGTTCAATATAATTATCCCGGCTGGGAATATTCGCAATCGAATAACTTCTCACAAGGCCATCTGAATTAATTAAATTGAGATATTGACCGGGGATCCATGGTAAAAAATCTTCAACCTGCAATTTTACCTGAATTACGTTATGCGTTAGTTTTATAATGCTTATTATTTTAGCGTCAATCTCACATTCACTTGCCAGCGGCGCCAGAAGTTGAATGTTTTCGGTGGGTTTTGCTAAGCACGCTAAAAAATAACCCTGCTTTTTCAGTGTATCTTGGATTCCCTCTTGCCAAGCAGCATCAATGACGCAATTTGCTTTTATCAAGCAAGATTGACAGATGCCTGCTTGGCAAGCGTGCGGGTAATCTATTCCATGTCGCATTAAACACGCTAAAACACTTTCATTATTGTTTAGCGTGTATGTCCTATTTTCAAAAGTGATTGTTGCCATTCAATTCACGCTTAGCGATTTAACACGTCATCTCTAACGCTATTTGCAATGGCAGCAACCTCTTGAATATCTTGATCAGCCACCCCCAGTTCTTTTAAAGTTGACCCTAATAATTCTATAATTACATCAACATGAGAATCATTAAGACCTTTTGCCACTAAATGCTGGTGGCCGTCACGCATGCTTTTCCCTGTGTAGTGATTTGGACCTCCAAAAGCCATTGTTAAAAAGCCTTTTTGTTTGCCAATTTGCTTTTCCATGTCAACATTGTCGAAGAAATAATTGACACGATCATCCGCCAAAACTTTTCTATAAAAAATATCAACGGCTGTATTAACGGCGGATTGTCCGCCCAATCGTTCAAAAAGAGGTGCGCTCATCATTTAGTTCCTTGAGGTTATAAGATGTATTTGAAATACATCTTATTTGTGTTGATAATAACTGTCAATAAGAAAATAAGGTCGACCATGCAACTTACACAATTTACTGATTATTCATTACGAGCGTTAATTTATATCGCCAGCAAAAAAAGCAGCTGTAAAATTTCTGATATTGCGACAGCCTATGGTATTTCGCAGCACCATTTAACAAAAATTATTCATAATTTAGCAAAACTGGGAATCATTAAAACAACACGAGGGAAAAATGGCGGCATAACACTGCTTGAAAATGCCTCCCATTTAAATTTAAAGAAAATAATTATGCAACTAGAGCCGCATTTTGATCTTGTGCCGTGCTTTAATGTTGAAAAACAAAATTGCTGTATTGCGCCCGCGTGTAAGTTAAAGCGTATTTTACATGACGCTCAGAAAGCGTTTTTTTCCGTTCTGGAAAAATTTACACTGGCTGATATTTTAGAAAATGAAAAAGTGCTTCAACATTTATTGGGAATTTAAGAAATAATGAACCCATTGCGATTGATGTTTTGTCGTGGGTTGTTGATTCTACGCTGTATTACAATAAAAGCACTCAGATTGCTTTAAGAATCGTCTGCTATACTCCTTTCAAGCGGAAACAGTTTGCTTCTGGAGAGCTAGCATGCGGTTTATCATTAAATTAGATGGCAAAACAACAGTTTATGACGATATTGGTTCGCTGCGACGAGCCACGTGTGATTCTTTTTTAGTATCATTCGAAGGGTTTTATACGCCTGTAGATTCGAGTGAACCTGTGCATTGTTTGTTTCAATTCAGCAATGAGCAGCTGTATTTTTATCGATTTACGCCGAAGGCAGCAAAACCTTTTTCGCCACTTCAGTTTTTTAAAGAAGGGCATTGCGTGCAGGCACAAGGAAAAGCACTTCCAGACCCTTTTGATGAAAATCATTCTCATCAGGCTGGTTTGACAGAACAAGAAGCTGGGTGGGCATTGGCAGATGCAGAAGAAATAAAAAGGCAAGCGCGAGAAAGCGCGCAAAAAACAAGAGTGGAAGTACTGAGAACACAATTACCGGAACCTGTCATAACGCTAGACAATATTCAACAAGATCTTCTCGCAATACTCAATCCATCAGCGGTTGCTGTGCAGCTTACAGATGATGCTAAAAAATCAGAAATAGAATTATATCGATGGTATCAAAATCACATTGCTCAGGGCTTGCATCAGTCGCTCGATAAATTGAAAGGCAGCCGAATTGTTGATGCTTCTAATGCACAAAAACTAAAAGAATTCTTAGCTGAAAATTGGGAAAAAATTAGTAACAATTGTCTTTGCTATACAGCGCATCCTGATGATGCGTTAACGGTATTGCTTTGTAAAATTGCAGTGAATGTTGCGGGCATCCTTGAAGAAAATCCATTAATGATATTGATGCCAGGCATTTCGGTAGAACATATTTCTGATTTGACGCAAAATTTAGAGCCAAAAAATAGCTACGCATTATTGAAAATACTAAAAACCCATGTATTAGGAAAAGAAGGTCGGTATCTTATCCCTGTTTTGTTATTAACAAAATTAGAAATAAATGGTTTTGTGCGGTATGGCAATGGCGATAAAGTTTACGCAATCGAAGCGATGCCGCATCCCTATTTTAATTCAGAGACAATGACAACTGAAATGCAATTTATTTCAATTGATGAAATGAAACGCTTGATGAATCACAGCGATCAAACGCGATCAATTGGAAGTTTGATGGTGGAATATCAGAAAGAAATATCAAATCAAAATAATAATTTTCAAAATAATAATTTACTAGCGCAAACAGAATTACTCGCGAAAAAATTATTTTCAGGCGGTGCTCACTCGGCAGGTTCGGAAATGAATGCTGCTGCTGCCGCGATGACAGGCATTGTTGATTTCTTCAAATTTTTAGAACGGTGTGATTGTTTGTTGGTGGAAATTACAGGTCCAAAAACAGCCCATCAAACAAAAAATCAAGATCTTTTTAATGACGAAGCGCTCAATTCATTTCGCAATGTCATTGCCAATTTACAAAAATACGCATCGAGTGCCGAATTGGCGTTTCAAATACCGGCTGGCTTTGAGAAAAAGGAAACGAAAACACAACAAATTGATGGGAAGCCAATTGAAGTTACAGCCTATCAAAAAATGGACCAAAAGATTTTTATTGTAATCGTGGATAAAATAACTGTCCGAGTGCAAGAAATAAGGCGCAGTTCTGAAATGGTATGGGTACCGATTGCTGTCATTCGATCAGATGAAGTCGCCAGCTGTGTAAATTCAGCCAGTGTTCAATTGCAAACGATTCTCAGCAATGACGCTGCCAGACAACAGTTATTATTAATTTCAATCTCAGAAGCAGAAAAAAATGTGGCGATAGAAAACATAATGATGCATTTTCCCAGCGCCAAGAAATTGCTTTCTGATGATGTCGCGCATGGAAACTACACGGGGAATGATTCATTGCCAATAAGTGCGGCGATGCTGATTGAATCGCAAATTAAAATCAATGAATGGGCTACGTTAGAAGACATGCAATATTTTTTTTCCCAATTAGATGCGGATGATTTTTTTATTTTTTTAACACCTGCTGCGGTTGCTAATATTTTTAAACATTTAAAGCGTGAAGAAAATGTAAAACTATTTTCATCGTGGATTCTAGATTTTTTGAAGCCAGATCAAATCACGGCTTTTTTCAAGGGGATTTTCAAAGATCACCCTAAAGATAAGCATATAAATCATGACTTATTTCGTCTATTGCTGACTTTACTTGCAAAACTTAAAAATAAGCCTGCAGAATTTGCAGCCATCTTGAGTGACATTCCAGAAAGAAGTTTGATCGAGATTGACCCATCTGGTAAACGAGGATTGCTTGAACCAGAGACAATGAAAACAGTGGTTTTGCATTTGAGTGAAGACACCTTGCTGTCATGGATTAACAAACCCGCGCTTTTTATGGCTATTTATAAGTCCAGGTGGGGTCAGGGTGATGATGCATACCGAATTTTATGTAAGCGCATCCAAAGCCTTAATTTGCAGCCTGATGCGTGCACTGTTTTGTCAGAGCTCGTAGTGAAAATGACCGAAGTAGCAGGGGAGCCAAACTATATTCAAGCGGTTTGTCTATTTTCAAATTCCTTTCCTGATTACTTTGATCAATTTTTTAATGGCGTAATAGAGGAGAAGGTGATTTCTGGTATTAAGAATATGTCACTTTCGATTGAAGATGTAACTGAACAGTTATTCCGCCAGGGTAATATTTTAAGAGAGTATATTCTTCCTATGTTTGTTATGTTTTTTGAGCGCCCTGAAAAATTTGTAGTCTTGTTGAATGCAGCATCACAGGAAATTGTACATGTGATATTTTCATATATGTGTAACATGCCCGAACTAATGCAAAAAATAATTCCACATTTAAGCATAGACACATTATTGCAACCAGATGTAATGGAAGCGGTTATCCTATCCTTAAATAACATAACGGTACTACCTAAGTTTTGCAGGTCTCTCTCTTATAATGTTCTGGAATTAAATTGGAATGAAAATCAAAGCGCATTTCAAAGCCTGTGTGCTCGTATCGAGCAATTCGTAAATGATCAATTTCAAGATCGCAGGGTTGATCTATTATGCAGAACTTCGTCTGCTATGTGTGATGACCGCAGTCAAGAAGTAAAACTCGTCAGTGAAGCCCGTATTTTTAAGATATGTTTCCCTAATTATTTCGATGAATTTCTCCGTCATGAACATTTTGGAAAAAAAATGTTAAATTCGGTCGTAAGCCTTGATTCATTTATTATGTTATTGCGTGTATTATCTCCCGCGCAAATTACTTTAGCGTGTTCGTGCGTCGATTTTAATGCTGTTATAAGCAATACTGATCAACGTCTAAGTACCCATCCAGAATTTTTCGTCCATAATAATAGTTTGGACAGTGCTGATGAATTATACTGGATGGAGGTCACTTCTGTTTTATCTACTGAAAAACGTGCTGCAATTTTTATCCCAGATACACAAGCTATTCCGTTCAATTTTAAAAGACTTAAAATGTTAATTAAAGTATTTCCAGAGGCGACTTATTTTAGAGAAAAAATAAACCAATTTATTGTTAATTTTTCAAAAAAGGCAACAGTCAAGGATGTCATAGCATCTATTCTAGAGTGGGATGTTAATTCTGTAATATTAATGATTGAAAGTATTAAAAAAGAAGAACCTTATTTTGATGTGGTTGATGTCATTTCGATTTTTGAGGGCGTGCTAAATACCAAGCATGAAGGGCTGACTGATCCAGAAAAGAAAACCATATATCTTTTTCTCAAGAAAATGCAGTGTAAGCCGCTTGTGACCCGGAAATTAACTGATGTTAAGTTAGATGAAATATTTTGGTCAGTTTTGAATTTGAAACATAGATATTCCGATGATTATTATCCTGGTGTATCTTATCATCCGAGAGAAGAGTTAGAAAAGGAAAGAGATTCTGTTTTATTGAAAATCATTATAAAATTATTGGATGAAACGGTTTTTAACAGTGATCCTGCTGTTTCTGATTATTATTTAAATTACATGCAGCGAGACTGTAATGCAAACGATATAACTTTTGGATTATTTGATAAATTTACGCATCACATTAATGAGTTGTTATGCCATGAAAAAATATTGCATTTAAGAATTTCCCTGATATGCAATTGGGATAGTTTTATAAGCTTAATGAGGGATCTTTCACCTGTTCAAATTTTGTTTGTGTTTCAATTTTTAGATGTTAATAAAATTATTAATAAAACTAAACCTGTATTTTCGCAAATTATGGAAATCCTTGAAGTCAACAGACTAAAAAATATATGCGTCATTGCGGCTGAATTTGCTTGTTCTGAATTATATCAAACGGCAACAGATGAGGATAAAGATTATGTTCGTATTAATATGAAAAAAGCTTTTATGACATTATTTTATGCGATGGAGACAATACAAAAATCACCTTACTGGAAATATCATCGAGATCTTCCTCTGCGTGAATTGCTCAATCACATTAAAAAGGAGTCTACACCAGGTTTATTTTCTGCGAGCTCAGGTGAAACAAGTAAAACAGAATTGGAAAAATGCGGTATTTCCGTTGAGATGCTAAATAATGCGCTTCGAGATGATGTTACTCTGCTTGAGGTTTATAAAAAGCTACGGAATAGGGATATCGCTAAGATGGAGGTTGCTCCTGAACCCGTCGCGTCAAGACGGTAAATCTTACAACTCCTCCCTGATTTTCAACCAGAAACACCTTGCAATTACCCTGCTTTACGACCAAAATAACGGTAAAACAACCGTGCATGGCGACCAAATATGAGGCGAGAGCTACTTAACCACCTGATAAATTGGAAAGAAAGCGATTCTCGGAAGCCATTGGTTATTCGCGGTGCACGCCAAGTCGGCAAAACGAGTGCTGTTCGGCAACTGGGTAAGACATTCGCGCATTGCGTAGAACTTAATTTTGAAGAGCAAGCCGAACTCAGCTCGTTTTTTTCCAAAAACTTAGATCCAGCAGAAATCCTGATTGATCTGCAAATATTTTTGCGTAAAAAAATTACGCCAGGCGAGACACTGTTATTCTTTGATGAAATACAAGTGTGCCCGCGTGCACTGTTGGCGCTACGATATTTCTATGAAAAAATGCCAGAATTGCATGTGATTGCAGCAGGATCATTGCTGGAATTTGCAATTGAACTAGTGGGTGCTCCTGTGGGTCGCGTGCAGTTTTTGCATGCGTATCCAATGTCATTTAAAGAATTTTTATGGGCGATGGATGAAAATTTTTTAGTAGACGCTATTTTAAATCATGATCCGCATAAATCATTTCAAATTGCAAACCATGAAAAAGCATTGCGCTTATTTGGAGAGTATATTGCTGTTGGCGGCATGCCGGAAGCTGTTTTGCAGTGGCGTGAGCATAAAGATTATTTGCGATGTCAGATTGTTCACGATGATTTAATTACAGCATACAAGCAAGATTTCGAAAAATATGCCAGAAAATCACAAATAAAATATGTCGAACATGTTTTCAAAGAAGCGCCGTTGCAGTTATGTCAACAATTTCAATTTTCAAAAATGGGCGGTGATTTCCGTAAGCGTGAATTGTCGCCAGCATTAACGCTGTTAGAAAAAGCGAATATCGTCACCCGCGTGCAGCAAGTTCATGGGCGAGGTTTCCCCATCGGCGCTGAGGCTGACCCTCATTACTTTAAAATAATTTTGCTCGATGTTGCTTTGGCTCAAACATTGCTGGGCGCTATTCCAACGGAATGGATTTTGGATACACAAAATGCATTTATTAATAAAGGTGCTGTTGCTGAAAGTTTTGTTGGTCAAGAATTAATGGCTTATCACAATCCGCGTCAGGAAGCGCCATTATATTATTGGCAGCGAAATAAGCGTGGTAGTGAGGCGGAAATCGATTATCTGCTTGAAAAGGACGCTGCAATTATCCCAATTGAAGTAAAGGGCGGAAAAGGCAGCACACTCAAAAGCATGCATTCGTACCTACAAACGCATCCTGACGCACCTTACGGCATTCGCTTTTCTACACAAAATTTTTCAGCGCATGAAAAAATTATTTCATATCCGTTGTATGCTGTTATGCTTGCTGTGTCCGCCAAAACAGTCAGGCTATTTTAAGAATCATGCGCTAGTTCCTTCATCGCCAGGACACTGACAGAATTTCCATAATGTGATAACGTTACCCATTACTTTAAGATTATTCGGACGCACGGATGCCGACCATGTTAAGCATTTCAAATCTCAACCTAGATTTTGTGTCGAAAGACAAAACACAATCTGTTTTGAAAAACTTCCAATTAACGTTAAAAGCAGGTCGCTGCATGGGATTGGTGGGGGAATCGGGTTCAGGAAAAACATTATCAGTATTGTCCATCTTGCAACTATTGCCGTCTCATGCCTCTGTCAGCGCAGACAGCAAAATTATGTTTCGGGATCAAAATTTATTGGATTTGTCTGAAAAGCAAATGCGAGGAGTGCGCGGAAAACACATTGGCATTATTTTTCAGGATGCGATGTCGGCATTCAATCCAGTGCTTACCATTGGCCAGCAATTATCGGAAACCATTCGATTACATTTATTGTTTTCTGCAAAAAAAGCAAAGGACCGCGCGATTGATTTATTGGATCAAGTGGGTATCCAGGATCCTTTGCGATGTTATCAATCCTACCCGCATGAATTATCAGGGGGTATGCGTCAACGGGCGATGATTGCCATGGCCATTTCTGCGGAGCCCGATATTATTATTGCAGATGAGCCAACGACAGCACTGGATGTCACCATACAGGCACAAGTGATTGACCTGTTGATTTCCCTTAAAAACAAAAAAAATTGCGCCTTACTTTTTATTGGACATGATTTAGGTGTTGTTTCTGCTATGGCGGATGATATTACGGTGTTAAAGCAAGGTGAAATTGTTGAGCAAGGTGATGCAAAAAGTTTTTTTCAAAACCCACAGCATGAATACAGTCAGCACTTATTCAATGCAATATTACCAACCTTGCCGCGGAAAAATAAAAGCGCCGTTGCTGATGCAAAAATAATATTATCAGTTGATCACTTAAAGTGTTATTTCCCTGTTAAATCTGGAATTTTAAAACGCATTAAAAGTTATGTTAAAGCGGTAGATGATATTTCTTTTAATATTAAAGCAGGCGAAACAGTCGCGTTGGTAGGTGAGTCTGGATCAGGTAAAACAACAGCAGCCAAAGCCATTTTACAATTACTAAAAAACACTGATGGCGAAGTTATTTTTGACAATAATAAACTTTCTGAGCTGTCAAATAAGAAATTGAGATTGCTGCGTGCTGATATGCAAATTATTTTCCAAGATCCTTATGCGGCCTTGAATCCGCGCATGATGATTTTTGATAGTCTATGCGAAGGATTGCTCATCCAAAAAAAGATTCGCAATAAAACAGAGGCGATTCAATTGGTTGACGACATATTAAAACAAGTTGAATTGCCGCTTGATTTTAAATGGCGCTATCCACATGAATTTTCTGGTGGGCAACGACAACGTATTTGCATAGCCCGCGCGCTTACCTTATCACCCAAATTATTAATTTTGGACGAGCCTACTAGCGCGCTAGATGTGTCAACACAAAAACAAATATTGGAACTGCTGGGGCGACTACAAAACGAAAAAAAATTATCCTATTTGTTGATCACGCACAATCTGTCAGTTGTTGCATATCTTGCTGATCGCATTGCGGTAATGCATCATGGTAAAATTGTTGAATATGGCAACGTAGCGGATGTTTTAAAGTCGCCGAAACATGAGTATACAAAAAAATTATTGGATTCAGTGATTTAATAAGCGAGTGATGCATGACCCAAGCTATTTTATTTGAAACTATTCCTGACGCAAACAATAATCGATTGGGGAAGATAACCCTGAATCGGCCGCAGGCCCTTAATGCGCTCAATGGCGACATGTTCCTTCATTTAGAAGAACAATTAAAAGCGTGGGCGAAGGATGATTCAATCAAGGCGGTCTTGATACGCTCGAATTGTGAAAAAGCATTTTCAGCAGGCGGTGATTTACGTGCTATTTATGATGCGCGTGCACAGCCTGCATCAGTTATCAGCGCGTATTTTTGCGCTGAGTATGATATTAATCGCATTATTTTTCATTACCCTAAGCCTTATATTGCGTTGACACAAGGCATTACGATGGGTGGCGGTGTTGGCATTTCATTGCACGGCTCGCATTGTGTTGCAGCGCCAAATTTACGCTGGGCTATGCCTGAAACAATGATCGGCTTTTTCCCAGACGTGGGCACTTCTTATTATTTGAGTCGATTGCCTGATTTTTATGGTATCTATTTGGCATTAACGGGGCATGTTATAACGGCTGCCGAAGCATTTCAAATTCAGTTAACTCACCATGTTATCCCAACAGAGAAATTTGATGCGGTGGAAAAAAAATTGATTGAAAGTTGTTTTCATTCCTACGATGCAAAAACAGTGACTGATATTCTCGCTGAATTCTCAGATATGATTGGAAATACCGCATTACCCAATGCGGAAGAAATTAAAATCTGTTTTTGTTATGAAACGATTGAAGAAATAATGGGAGCACTGAAAAAACAGGATTCGCCATGGTCACATGCTACATTGGCAAAACTACAGAAAGCATCGCCAACCAGCTTGAAAGTGACCTTGAAGCATTTATGGCAATCTAGAAATCAGTCGTTTGATGAAACAATTTCAGTGGATTTTTGCATTGCGCGCACCATGTTGTCACACCATGATTTTTTCGAAGGGATACGCGCAACTATCATTGATAAAGACAAAACCCCGCATTGGGAGCCCGCGTTATTCTCTGATGTGCATGAAGTGGATATTCAACCCTATTTTTCGACTTAACAAGAGTGTTGTCATATGCGAAACAATCGAATAGCATTTTTAACCGCATGTGCGCTTTCATCTGGTGCGCTTATTTTTCACGTTATTTTTTTAATAGTGCATTTTACGTTTGGTATTGGGCTGATCGGGAGAAAAAATACTTTTAATCATGAGTTTTTCAATATGCATTTTATCGTGTATTGGCCAATTATTCTGCTCAGTATCGTTGTGATTATGTCATATGCGATTTTTAGCGGCATCGTATACTATTTTTTCTTATTTACAAGGCAATTAGGGGCATGCAAAATTGGCGATTTTAGGTTAATGTTACGCTGCTGGCTTGGCGCTTATTTTTCTGTTGTTGTGATAAATTGTAATTTATTCCCCAATTCTTTTTTTTCGACTGACGTTTTTGTTTCACCAGTGTCGTCTTGGTTTTCGATTAACCTATATCATACTGCATTCGTAATTTTATTTTTTGTCTTATTAGGTGCTTTTATCGTTGCACTTCAAAAAATAAGACGGCATCCGATTTTTTTATCTTTGCTTTTATTTATTTTAGCGGGGATGATTGGCGGTCAGCTGTATGCTTTTTATGAAAAACCCAACAGTAAAAAACTGCGAATGGGCTATGAAAATGAGAAGCCCAATGTCATCGTGATTTATTATTGTTCTTTCGTGGCGCATTATCTGCAAGATTACCCTAATTTTAAGTCGTTTGCAGACCATTCTATTTGGTTTCAAAATGTATTAAGCCCAACCGCACGATCAGCGCCGGGCACATTTGAATTTTTGTCAGGATTGTATCCAACAAATAGCCATTTTTTTGAAAATTTAAGCTGGAGAGATTCGCGTATTCCGTATGGAAAATCGCTGCCTTATGAATTCCAAAAAGAGGGGTACCAGACTATTTTCATCACCAATATTAATGCTTTTCGCCGATTAGATCCTAAGCTAAGCTGGGGGTTTCAAACTATTTTTTCACCGCCGACTAATATCATCGGCGTCATTACGGCGAAAATCAATGATCTACCGTTAACGAATTTATTGTTTTGTTTTCCATTTTATCAATATTTATTCCCGCTTAATTATAATAATGCAGACGATTTCGTGCACTACAGGCTAAATGATTACTTAGCAGAAGTTAAGGGAGTATTGAATCATCATTTGACGCGAAAGCCGCTATTTTTGGTGATTAATGATGAGTCACTGCATTTTCCCTATGTGACAGCAACAATGAAAAAGCACGATGAATTAAGTCGGTATAAAACTTTAATGGGGAATGTAGATCAGCAGTTTGCTCAGTATGTTGTTGCCTTAAGGAAACAACATCTATTAAATAATGCTATTCTCATTTTCGCGGCTGATCATGGTGAAAGTCCGGGGGCTGATTCTCGAACAAATTTATTGTTAAAGGCGATTAGGGAGACTCCACAAGATGATCATTCGCTACTGTTAAAAAAACTCAGTTCTGATGTTGTTTTTGGACACGGGGCTGATGTGATGATGAGAGAGCAATATCATGTGCCGCTCATTTTTCATTTTTATGGCAATCACTCTGTCATTAAGATGCCTCAAATAAACACTGATCTTAATTCAACACTGGATGTCGCGCCAACATTGCGTCAGCTATTGAATATGCCTGCAAAACAAAGTGATGGCATATCATTAGTGCCTCAAATGGAAGGCGTAATACCGCCCTCAAGAGTTTTATATGCGAATTCTGGCTTAAATGTCGCTTTGCCGACCAGTGCAGGGAAGATGAAAGTATTGGCGCGAGCAATGAAATCACTCTATCGTGTTTCTCCCGATGGGGCGTTTGGCCTTGATTTTTCTTTTATTGCTGATCTTAAAAGAAACATGCCGCTGGCTGTTTATGAAAAAAACATCTGTTTTTTTTACTTTCCGGTCAATGAAAGTGAGGATGGCAGCGTGAAAACACCTTCTTTGTTTGGTATTATCAATGAAAAGAAATTTGCCCTGAGTTTATTTACGCGCTCAGAATTGGAGAATTTTTTACAGCATCCTGATTCGCAAAAGTTAAAAACATTGAATGTTAATGTGAATGAAGTTCAGCATTTGTTGGATCTAGTCATGCAATACCATGAAAAAGTATTGCAGTCTGCCAGTGGAAATCCAACGGTGCGAATTGTTAAGTAGCGAGTCTTATGAAGATTTCACTTATAAAACAGCTCAGAAACGTAGCCGGAAGGCTGCGTGTGATCTTCGCAATAAAAATAATTTTTTGAAAATTTAATGGAATTACAAAAGACCCATGACAATCTCACTTATCGTTGCAAAATCAAAAAACCATGTTATCGGCAATAACAATCAATTGCCATGGCATTTACCTGCAGATCTAAAACATTTTAAACGTGTTACGATGGGTAAGCCCATTATTATGGGGCGAAAAACATTTGAGAGTATTGGTAAACCATTGCCGGGTCGTCGCAATATCATTATTTCTCGTGATAAAACGCACATGATCAACGGCTGCGATGTTTTTTATTCACTAGAAGATGCGTTAAGCGCCGTAAAAGCAGAACCTGAAATCATGATTATTGGCGGTGCAAATTTATTTTTTCAAACACAGTCAATCGCCACCACGATTTACTTAACGGTGATTGATGCTGAATTTCAAGGGGATGCTTTTTTCCCCGCATTAAATCATGATGTGTGGCAGTTAACGACCGAGGAAAAGCATTTTCCGGATGAAAAAAATTTGTACAGCTATCGATTTCAGGTGTGGACAAAACGCTAGATTTTTGTATGATGTAGAGTCACTTAAACGGATAACAATCTCGGGATTATTTTATGAGACAGAATGTTTTGTTTGGATTGTGTGCTTTTGTTTTTTCAATTTTTACGATAAATGCTTTTGCGATTGAGAATTTGTTTGCGCCCGCTTCGGTTAATGTCAAAGCCTGCGCGCCTGTTTCTCAAGATGACACGTCTGGTTTTTGCGGATTGTTTACGCCCGCGGTTATTTGTCAGTGTGATGCGATGGCAGGTTCATTGGCGCCAATCGAATGTGATACGGTAAGTCACATTTATAGCTCAATGCTTTCGATGTATGGTTTACAAGGAGGCTGCACAATGGCTTACGAACAGGGCTGGGCGACATCTGTAAAAGCTTGTATTGAACAATGGAATTGTTATAACAATGGCGGTAAGGATGCTGATGGCAATTTATGTTCCGGTACCGGTAAAGCGTGCGCGTAATTATTAATTGATTTTAAGAAAACGGCAATTTTTATGATTCGTCTTTTATTTTTATTGCTGTTTTCTTTTATCACGTCGTCGAGTTATGCGGCATCCGGTGATGTGATTTTTCCTAAAAAAACCGTCTATTTTGGTGTCAATGTTGGCGGCGGCTCAACTGAGTGGAAATATTTAGTTGATACAACAGACCACAGTTTTTCAGCGCTCGCATCATTACCCACGGCAGTGACTGAAGGAGGTCCTTCGTGGGGCGCTGTTTTTGGTTATGATGTTAATAAGAATTTTGCAATTGAAGCGCAGTATATGCAATTTGCTAATGCGACAATTCATTTTTCCATTTATAGTACGTATGCAGTTAATCCCCCTCGTATTACCAGTATGATTTCAAAAACGTCTGCTTATTCGCTCAGCGGGAAATTTTTAGCGCAGCTTGCACACACGCACTTGCGCGCATTCGCCGCGGTGGGTGGCGGGCTTGTTGAAAGATCCGACATTCTTTACAGTGGTTCATGTATGACGCCCTATTTGTCTTCTGGGGTAGTTTACAGCTTTAATCAACACTGGATGATGGAAACTGGATTTCAGTATTATACGGGTTTTGGTGTTTCTGAATTAAAGCCTGTTAATAATTATATTCCTTTTGCTTGGGATGCTTATGCGCGTCTTGCCTATCAGATTTAGCGCACATCTTTTTGAGCAATTTGTATCGCGTCATTACTTGTGATTTTAATAATTTTCTCTATATACTGAAGTGGCGTAAAGCCGCCGTTTTGCGCAAATGGATTAAATTTGTTAAGGAGAATTTTATGCCGATGAGTGACGATATTAAATTATTGCAAGCCGAATTCAATATAAAATTAGAAGCACAAAAAAAGCTTGGTTATTTTTCTTCAGCAGTTACCGTGAAAGCAGCAAAAGAGGCAGTTGATGCGGCCAGAAAAAATTTAAACGAAGCGATGGCGCGTGAAAAAAACCCCAATTGGAAGTCACATCAAGAATTATTTTCAGCAGATGCAAAGCATCAAACCGACTGGAGTAAACGTGCTGAAAATAAGAAACCCATTTCCTCAGAAGTAACACCTAAGCAAGCTGAAAAGGCGAAACCATTGGCGTTTTCACCTGATGCAGAACATAAGCCTGTTAAACGTTTTTATGATCCTTTGACGGTGCACCTCGAGCGCGACAAGCGCAATGCGGCGGCAGCAGAAGCAGAAAAACTGCGTATCGCCGCTGATGAAGCGCGGATTGTTGCCGAAGAAAACCGTTTAAAAAAAGCCGGTGAAGATAAGAAAAAATTCGAGCTTTTGCAAAATAAGAAAGTGGATGAGGCGCATGCGAAATTCATTAAAGAAGAACCCAAGTCATTTGTGCGTGCAATGTTGTATGGTTCAGGGCAAATTAAGGAAGGTCGTGAAAGTAAAGTGATTGCGACTGTTGTTGAAAAAAAACCAGGTGATATGACCTATTTGGCGCATATCAATAATTTTAATTCACTGCAAAGACACAAGCTTGAAAGACGCTTAACTGAAAGATTACAAGATGAAACAAAAAAAACATTGGAAGCCTTTAGTCCAATACCCAGCCATACGTCTGCAGAATTAGAAAAAAGACAAAGTGAAGCAGCCCGTAGAAGATTTGAATCAAGTTATCTTTTTAAAAGTCGAAATCATGAAAGGTTGAATCGTATTTTCGAAAATCAGCAGAAAATTGATGCTGCAAAACAAGAAAAAAGAGAAGCGTTGGTTGACTATGTTGAATATCGAAATGCGGATGTGGCTGAATCCAAAGCGCGCGATAAAAATTATATGGACCTAGTTAAAGCAGGTAAAAATGAACGTCGCACAAATATTTTGAATAGATTTGGTGGAGAAACACCAGAACAAAGAGCCGCATTGCGCGTAGAAAATAGAAGTCGACTCTTTAATGTATTGTCACCCAGAAATCAGAAAGAAATATCAGTGCAAAATATTTTTGGGGCTTCATTAAAATTGAAAGCTTAAATCTATCGGGGATCGGTGCTCGCATTCTGACGCTGATCCCCGATCACTTTTCAGTCGAATGCTATTTCCGTTACCCTCTAATTTGGAGCGGACATGTTTAAGTTGTTTAAATTTTAATGCGGGCGCCTTGCCATTGCGCCTTATCCCTCTTGATTTTTCTCATGCGTTCTGACAGTCTTTGTCTCCAGGGATTTTGCACAGGGAAAATAGTGTGTCCAAAAAAACGCCGTTATACGATCATCATATTCAATCCAGTGCATTAATCGTTGATTTTTCCGGCTGGCAAATGCCATTGCATTATGGATCACAAATCACTGAGCATCATGCTGTGCGAAAAGATGTTGGATTATTCGATGTATCGCACATGGGTGTAATAGAAATTCGTGGTAACAACACCGTTCCTTTTTTGCGTCATCTGTTAGCGAATGATATTGCTAAATTAAAAAATACGGGCGACGCATTGTATTCTTGTATGCTCAATGAAAGTGGCGGTGTGATTGATGACTTGATTGCTTATCGTTTTTCGGATGATTATTTCCGCTTGGTTATTAACGCAGGCTGTCGCGATAAAGATTGGCAGTGGCTGAAAAAACAGGCAGAAAAATTCGATGCGCAATTAACGATGCAGGTTGATTTATGCATTTTAGCCTTGCAAGGACCAAACGCAATTAAAAAACTCGATACTGTTTTTGATAAAAGTATTGTAGAAAAAATTGTTGCGCTAAAACCATTTCAGTTTTACATTGCTACTGATTCCCGATCACTGATCCCCGACACCATGATCACCCGCACAGGCTACACAGGTGAGGCAGGCGTCGAAATTATTTTACCAAGCGAGCAGGCCATTACCCTTTGGGAAAAATTAATTGCCAGCGGTGTTCAGCCGTGCGGATTGGGTGCAAGAGATACATTGCGATTAGAAGCGGGCTATAATTTATTCGGTGCGGATATGACAGAAACAACATCGCCGCTCATTTCTAATTTAGCGTGGACAGTTTCTTTTGCGGATGAGAAACGTGATTTTATTGGGAAAAACGCCCTTATTTTAGAAAAGCAAAAAGGAATTTCACAGAAATTAGTGGGGCTGGTTTTAGAATCACGTGGTGTTTTGCGTAACCATCAAAAAGTAAAAATGGATAATGTTGGTGAGGGTGAAATTACATCAGGTAGTTTTTCGCCTACATTAAATAAATCCATTGCCTTGGCGCGTATTCCCGTTTCTAATGCAAGCGAAGCATTGGTTGAAAGGCGGGGTGAATGGCTGCCGGTGAAAATAGTGAAACCAAAATTTATATGAGGGATCAGTTGTCGGGGACCAGGAATCAGTAGATGATTTGTTTCTATGAATACTAAGCCCGATACCCGATCCCTGATAACCAATACAGGAGAACAGAAATGACCGATTGTCCCAGAGAATTACATTACACTGAAAGCCACGAATGGGTCCGCCTAGAAAATGATGACACCGTTGTGATTGGCATCACTGAGCATGCGCAGCATGAATTAGGTGATTTGGTTTTTGTAGAATTACCCGATATGAATTTATCGCTTGAACAAGGCGATGAAATGACTGTGATCGAATCTGTCAAAACGGCAGCGGATGTTTATGCGCCTATTTCAGGTGAAATTGTGGAAGTGAATCAGCAACTAGAGTCACGTCCCGAACTGATCAATCAAGATCCTTACGGCGAAGGCTGGATTTGCCGAATTAAACCATCAAACATCGAAGAATTAGATGATTTATTGGATGCGGATGCCTATAAAGAATCAATCAGTGATAGCGAAGCGTGACAGGAGTCTTAAATGCCGTTTATTCCCCATAGCGAAACCGATGTTTCAGAAATGCTTTTTGCGGTAAATACCCAGAATATTAATCATTTATTTGATGAAATTCCATCTGATGTGCCACAGGCAAATATAGACAGCATGCCAGAAGGCTTGGATGAATTATCGGCAATACGCTTATTAGCGGAACGTGCGCCGTCATTTAATTTTGGTGCTTGTTTTATTGGCGCAGGCGCATATGAACATCATATTCCTGCGGCAGTGTGGGATATTGTCACGCGCGGTGAATTTTATACGGCATACACCCCTTATCAGCCTGAGGCAAGCCAAGGCACGCTTGAAGTCATTTATGAATATCAAACGCTGATGACTGAATTAATGGCGATGGAAGTATCGAATGCGTCCTTATACGATGGCGCATCGTCATTGGCAGAGGCGGTTTTAATGGCGGCGCGTATCTGTAACTATGACAGTGTGAATGTGCTTATTCCCCGCAATATTCATCCACATTATCGTGACACATTGAAAACAATTATAAACCCAGAAGTGATTAAATTAATCGATTGGGATTATGATGTAAAAACAGGACGCGTTGATCTTAATCAATTAAAAAATAGCGATTGCGATATTGTTATTATTGCGCAGCCGAATTTTTTCGGTTCCATTGAAGAAGCTGATGAAATTACAAAAATTGCCCATGAAAAAAACGCATTATTAATTGCGGCTGTAAATCCCATTGCAATGGCGTTATTAAAACCACCAGGAAAATGGGGCGATAATGGTGCGGATATTGTTTGCGGTGAAGGTCAGCCATTGGGTGTGCCATTAGCAGGTGGTGGTCCGTATTTCGGCTTTTTATGTTGTCGTAAAAAAGATATTCGACAATTGCCCGGCAGAATTGTCGGCCGAACAAATGATGCAAAGGGTAAAACAGGTTTTGTATTAACGCTGCAAGCGCGCGAACAACATATTCGCAGGGCAAAAGCCACTTCCAATATCTGCACAAATCAAGGCTTATTGGTAACAGCGGCAACGATTTATATGCGACTATTGGGTGCAGAAGGATTGCAAACGGTTGCACAAACCAGTTTAAAAAACACGGACAAATTAAAAAAATTATTATCAATGATTGAAGGGGTTGAAATTGTTTTTTCAGCGCCGACATTTCATGAGTTTGTAATCAAAATTAATAAACCGATTGCTAATGTTATAGCTGAAATGAAAAAAAATAATATTCAGCCAGGTTTGATTTTAGATTCATATTATCCAGAATTAAAAAATTGTTTGTTGGTTTGCGTGACAGAAACAAAAACAGAAAATGATTTGCTACTTTATGCGCGAAACATGGGTGCACTGAGCACAGAAACGGGCGTGCAGGATTGTGTGCGCACAATCAGTAACATGCGTAGCGAGCCCCTCAACATCCCCCAAACAGCCGAGCTCGATGTCGTGCGTCATTTTACGCGTTTGTCACAGAAAAATTTTTCGATCGAAACGAATTTTTACCCGCTTGGTTCATGCACAATGAAATATAATCCTCGCTCTGCAAAATTGATTGCGTCAATGCCGGGTTATTTTAATTGCCACCCCCTTGTTGATGCTGCGGATCAACAGGGTAATTTAGAGAATTATTTTGAATTACAAAACATGATTGCAACATTAACCGGTTTTGAAGCGGTGTCATTAACGCCAATGGCGGGTGCGCAAGGCGAATTTGCTGGCGTTGCGATGATTGCGGCCTATCATCGTGATCGCGGTGATATAGCGCGCACGGAAATGTTAATTCCTGATGCGGCGCATGGTACAAATCCAGCATCAGCCAGAATGTGTGGCTTTACGGTAAAAGAAATTCCGACGTGCATAAAAACGGGCGATATTGATTTAGATGCTTTACAAAAAGCAGTATCAGAAAAGACAGCGGGTATTATGCTGACGAATCCATCAACACTCGGCGTATTTGAAAGAAAAATTACAAAAATAGCTGAAATAGTTCATCAAGCAGGTGGCTTATTGTATTACGATGGTGCGAATTTAAATGCGATTTTGGGAAGGGTGCGCCCTGGTGATATGGGGTTTGATGTTATGCATTTAAATTGCCATAAAACCTTTGCAACACCGCATGGCGGTGGTGGACCGGGCGCAGGCCCTGTTGCCGCTAATGCAAAACTAAAAGCGTATTTGCCGACACCCATGGTTGGAAAAAATGACCAGGGATATTACTGGCTAACAAAAAAAGAATGCCCCAAATCAATCGGTCGTTTATCCTGTTTTATGGGCAATGCTGGCGTTTTATTGCGCGCACATATTTATTTACGCTTACTTGGAAAAGAAGGCGTTAAGCGGGCAAGTCAGTTTGCAACATTGAATGCGAATTATTTAATGAAGCAGCTAGAAAAAATAGGCTACACCTTGGCATTGCCTTCGCGTCGCGCGAGCCATGAATTTATTATTACGGCAAAACCATTAATGCAAAAAACAGGTGTTTCGGCGCTTGATATCGCAAAACGTTTATTGGATTTTGGTATTTATGCGCCGACAATTTATTTCCCGCTGCTCATTTCAGAATGTTTATTGATTGAGCCGACAGAAACCGAGAGCAAAAAAACATTGGACCGATTTATTGAGGTGATGAAAATAATTTACGATGAAGCGCATACGGATCCCGCTAAATTAAAAGGTGCGCCTTACACAACGCCAGTCGGTAGATTGGATGAAGTGAAGGCAGCGCGCGACTTAAATGTGCGCGGCTGATTTAGGCAAGTGTTGAATAGCTGCGATGTGATTGTGTGTCCAGTGAAGCTGTTTCAGCCTCATTTTTTGACGCTTGCTTTCTTTTAAAATAATGAAAGAGCTCGCCCCAGCGATTTTTTTTCTTGGGGGGGATGGTTAGGCTTTTAAGATATTCACCTGAGTCTGAGCTTTCGGGTGATTCGTTAGGAAGTATGCATTCTGTTTTTTTAAGCATTTTTTTAAGTACCAAGTATTTTAGCGATACTTTTTTTTCGGAAGATTCCAATTGCTGAAATATTTTATTTCTACCAATTTCTTCATTGGCTGTCACGTATTCTCTTCGTTTATCTTCAGGCATCGCTTTAAGTATTGCGCTAAGTTTATTTTTTTCATTTATCATGAGCGCTATCCATTCTTGTGTTTCAGTTGTTCTTGTCGTATTGCGCGCATCTAATATGGCCGAACCTGTCTCTGTACTTAAAAATAGGCTTATTGATTTTATTTGCGCTGCAGCTGATAACGAAGATTCTTTTTTCATTAGCGTTTCCAGGTCTTGCCTTTCTGCTGTAGAAAAACAATGATCTGTAAAATCGAGCGGGGATCGATAGGCCCAAATCAAAAAAAAGGTGTCGATGACGAATGTCGTGCAAGCGGCCATAATCAGGGTGGGTGACAACTTCCCTTTGTCGGCCCCATATATTGATGAAAAAAGCACATACACCAACAGCGCAACGACAGTGCTGAGTAGGTTTCCAAGAATAGCGCCATTCGTAAAAGCGGCTTTGAGTTTGTAGCGGGTGAGACGTCTTCTTTCATCCGCTGTTAATTCTGTTTGTTTGATCTCGATTGCCGTTGTGTTGGATTCTCCGTCCCTTTCTGTTATTGGCTGATCAAGTGTCTGGGTTGATAGCATTTATCTCTCGTTCGCTTTAAGGAGCGGGGATTATGGCTGAATTGACGAAAAAATGCCACGCCAACCTTTTTAAGGTGCGGGGGCTGCCTGGGCATTGTTGCTTAGCTCAATATATGCGCAATTCTGCATGGCCTTACTACGAATTGAATCAAAATAAATGTTACCGAAGCTAGCCAAAAAACAGGTCGTTGCATCACAATAAATGTTACCGAAAGGAGGCGGTGACTATGGGACGATTATGTATGGAACTTTATCTTGTGCAATTAAAAAAACGCTACGTGGCGCCAATCGAGCGATTAAGCCGCGAGGCCCGTCGCAGGCACACAAAAACATGCGAGCCAGCGACATTATTAGCCCCTTTAAGGCAGATATGGTTTGCAACAACGGATCAAATGTGCCGGAAGCGATAAAACTCGATGTTCCGGTTTTTCCTGTAGCAAAAGAGTTAGATCAGGCCTGCCATTTTATTAAGCTGCTCGGAATCGCGGCCGGAAGGCTGTGTGCGAACGCGCAAATTATTTTTTATTATTGCTTTGCTTCCGTTCACTTCACGTTGGGATTAGGTTGACGTTCGGAAGGACGCCGTAAACCCATCCC
>JAPLRF010000063.1:9031-21246 GCA_026399315.1 Gammaproteobacteria bacterium | reverse complement strand
CCTTTTTATGAACCCTCGCTTTCTGAATATCTGCATTCAACGGTTGGCAATACCTTTCACCCTTTGGCTGATTGGCAAAGTGTACTTCAGCGATTGCCTTCAGTAGATGCGATCTTTTTTACATTAGGCACAAGCGCGCCGGACAGTCAGTTATGTCTTGAAGAGAAAGAGTTGAATTTAGATACGATTCAAAAAGTATTGGGCGAACTTTTTCAAAAACCCTGTCAATTGAAAAAAGGCGTCACCCTTATTTTTCGCACAACTCTGCCATTGGGCAGTATTGATCGTTTAAAAAACTTTATTGAAGCAGAATATTCTGTTCTTGAAGGCGACGTGTTTAATTTGGCTTTTGTGCCTGAGCGATTGATTGAGGGGCAAGCGATTCGCGAAGAAGAAACTTTGCCTAAAATTGTGGGCACCTACAATGAACACGCTTTTTCACAAATCAAAAATATATTTGATAAATTGAGTGGGAAAATCATTCGCGTGACAGATCCGCGTACCGCAGAATTTTGTAAATTAACCGACAATTCATTTCGTAACACCTTGTTTGCTTTTGCCAATGAAATTGCGATGCACGCGTCAGAAAATAAAATTGACATTATGGAAGTTATTAATGCGGTTAATACCGATTATTCACGTAATACAATTCAAAAACCAGGATTTGTGTCGGGGTATTGCTTGGGAAAAGACCCGTATATTTTTGAATATGGTTTTAATCAAGGCATGCCAGAAAGAAATCAATTGTGTTCACTCTGGTATTATGGTCGTCGCACAAATGATTATTTAATTGATTATGTTGTGCATAAAATCATAAAGAAATTAGAAGGCGTTTCAAATCCAACGGTTTGTATTTTAGGTTTGTCATTTAAAGAAAATATTGATGATTTTCGCATGTCACATGCGATTTATATCATGCAAAAATTAATGGAAAAAGGCGTTAAGCATTTTACGGTATTCGATCCTAACCTCGATAAAAATAAATATACCATTTTGCCTGATCACGTCGCAGAGCTGGTTACTTACAAAGCCCATTATTTAAATGAAAAATTATTTACAGGTGTTCATGCTGTTTTGGTTGCACATCAACACACCGAAATTACGATGTCTAACAAAAGGAAAAATCTTTCAAAATTATTAGCAACCCTGGAAAAACCGGCTTATGTGTTTGATGCGTGGAATGCATGGCGCGAAGTGAGCGCATTACCGGGGATTGATTATGATGCGCTGGGATTTGGGGGGTAATTACCATTTGCACGTGTAAATGCATTTGGTCGTACTAAACACATTTATAAATACATTTGGTTTACATGAAATTGCAATTTAATACAATGGAGTTTGAAATTGTCTAACATTCTAGTCACCGGCGCTGCCGGTTTTATCGGCTCTTTTTTAACTGAAGCCTTGATTTCTGAGGGTCATCATGTAACTGGCGTGGATAATTTTTTTCGTGGGAAAAGAGAGAATCTAGCATCACTGAAAAATAACGCAGCATTTGAATTAATTGAAATGGATTTATCAAAACCCGATTGTGTTTTACCCATTCATCAAATATTAAATTCAAAAAAAATCGATACCGTTTATCATTTAGCCGCAGTTAATGGCACGCAACATTTTTATGATCATTCAGCATTTGTGCTAGATCAAAATACGGTGATCACTAAAAATGTGATGGAAGCCATTGAAAACAGCCCGGTCAAAAAAATTATTTATACGTCGAGCTCTGAGGTGTATGGTGAACCGATGATTGTGCCAACGCCTGAAACACACCCTGTTTTATTAAATGCAAAAGCGGATCGTGATTCGTATGCGGCCTCAAAAGCAATGGGCGATTTTTATGTGAGATTGGTTGCCAATAAAATTAAAATTGATTGGCTTGTTTTACGGGTGTTTAATATGTATGGCCCTCGAATGGTCAATACGAAATATGGCCAGGTGATTCCAGAATTTATTCAACGCACACGATCCGGAGAAGCATTTACAGTCATTGGTGACGGCCATCACACGCGGAGCTTTTGTTTTATTCATGACGCAATCCGTTTAATAATCATGTTAGAAAAACAAAAAGCGACTGGGTTTATTAATTTAGGCAATCCAGAAGAAATTTCCATTTTAAATTTAGCAAAAAAAATACATGAAATAGCAGGAAAAGCATTTAAACCTGTCTTTTTAGCAGAAAGAGCGCATGATCATCATCGTCGTTGTCCGGATATCTCGACTTTATTATCCTATGTGCCAAACCCAAAATTTACCGCATTAAGTGACGGGCTTTTGAGTATAATAACACCTCTTTGCTAGTTTTTGAGTCACGCATTAAAATTTTATTTTTACAATTTAATTGGGCCTGGTTCAAAAAACCCACACTTTAGCTTGCAAATATCGTGATAAACCGCATCGTTCTTTTAAAAACTAACAACGTACTTTTTATTTTACGGTTTACGATTATTTTTATTTAATCGGCGTGCTTAAATCGTTCGAATCCCAGCATTTCAAACCAATGTAAATGAGACTTTCGGGATTGTTCAAACCTGGGTTACACTCAAAAACCTGATTTCCACCTCTGCCGATCACCATCAATCATCTCAAAATCCATAAAGCGGTCAGCTCCAACTGATATATACCCATCGTCAATTAGGATGCGAAATTTCGTGTATTAGCCTAAAAAAATTTTTATAAACTGAAAGGACGGAATTTTGCGGTATAACCCTCATCCATAAATGGTCTTTCCAGACTACTCAAGTTGAGATCAAAAGGGGACATTACTAAATTGCCGCTACATTCTAGATCCATTCATTTAACATTTTTGGGTATTGTGTTAATCTTGTCGTTAAAATTTACTGAAGGACATATGCGTGCAAAAAGATGGAAATACAATTCGTTCACTTCAAGCACTCAGGGCTATTGCTGCACTGCTTGTCGTGTATAGCCATACATTAGGTATGGTTTCAAAACAATTACCTGTCAGTATGCTGGCGCTGGGTGGTTTTGGCGTGGATATTTTTTTTGTTATCAGTGGTTTTATCATGGTCTATATTAGCCGTGATCATTTTCAAAAAAAAAACGCGCCCTTATATTTTCTTAAAAGGCGCATTATAAGAATATTTCCACTTTATTGGATCAGCACCGCTTTTATTGTTGTAGCGTTAATGGCATTTGGGTTTTATCATAATAGTTTTTCAGAATTTAACTATATTACAAATCCACATTATGTTTTTCGAACCATTTTGTTATTTCCTTATTTTGATTCGGCGGGAAAACAAATATATCCGGTTACAGAAGTGTCATGGACACTGATATATGAAATGTTTTTCTACTGTGTTTTTTCTCTGCTCCTGTTTTTCAGGAAAAAAATATATTTATATTGTTTAGGCGGTATTTTTATCTCACTTTTTTCTATCAAGTGTGTTTTAATGGCGCCCTTTTTTGATTTTAAAGGTATTCAGGTGATGCGTTCTTATTTCTTTGTCTATGGAAATAACGTTATTTTTGAGTTCCTGTTTGGTTGTTTTATAGCGGAACTGTATTTATGTCGAAAGTTCTTGCCAAATTTTTTCTCAATCTTCTTGATTGTATTATCGCTTTCCATTTTTATTGGTGGATACTATGTTCCGCTGGCTCATTCTGTTTATGCATTCATTCCGCGTCTTCATTCCTTGCGTGACAATCACAGTCAATTCTTCAGTAAATCAAACTTTATTATGTTGTTTTCGCTTTTTCATTGCATTCGGGTTTTTGGTTTCGGGATTCCCGCATTTCTTTTAGTCTATGCAACTCTAAGTCTTGAAGCGCGAAATTTTATTAAAATCCACAGCGTTCTAATTAAACTAGGTAATGCTTCATACTCTATTTATTTAATGCACCTGACAATTTTAATTTTTTTTCTATCAAATAGTTTTCTAAGGAAATTAATTTTACAAAAATATATTGTTTCCGGTAATTTGATGGTTTTTGTGATGCTCTTCGTTTGCGCTATATTGGGTTATTGTGTATATAAATATATTGAAATGCCAATGCTCAAATGGAGTCAAAAAATAACTTTTAAAAAAAGTGTTTTAATTGTTACTGCAAAAAATGTTGAGGTTGTGCAATAAAACTATTTTTCAACCAGCAATGAAGAAATTAGCATAATAGAAGCGTTAGAATTAAACCGTACGGTAACTCCCTATGAAATTTAGTATTATTGTCCCAACTTACAACGAAGAAAACGATATAACAGAAACACTAGAATCCATAGTCGCACTTGATTACCATGATTTTGAAGTTTTTATGGTGGATGACTCAACAGATTCAACGCCGGACATTATTCTGCAATACAAAGACCGCGGCATTCAGCTCGTTAAGCCTGGTGGCGGCGGCCGTTGTGAAGCTAGAAACAAAGGTATTGAATTGGCAACGGGTGAAGTGGTTGTGATTTTAAATGCGGACGTGCAACTCCCCAAAGATTTTTTAAACAACATAAAAAAATACTACGATGCTGGGTTTGACTTGGTCAGTGTTAGATCTAAAGTATTAAATGATGAGCGTTTATTTCCGCGCTATCTTGATTGCGTTAATTTACGCGATGAAGCTACTAATCCAAAAGATGATCGATTGTTATGGACAGAAGGTTTTAGCTGTCGCCGTGAATTGGCCTTTAAAGCAGGCCTTTTTCCAGCGGGGTTTCCTATTGCGATGTATGCGGGTGAAGATGGTTTTTTTGCAGCCAATTTAGTAAAAGTGGGTGCGAAAAAACATTTCGCCTATGAAATTGTTGTGACTCACATTGCCCCTGCATCCTTCAAAGAAAATTGGGCTATTCGCACTTCGCGCGGCAGAGCATGTTCGCAATATCGCCGTTATATTGATCGCTGGCCTATGTGGAAAATTGCGGGCTGGAATTTCCTAAAAATGGGGTTTAATGGCCTTAAAACAGTTACGTTTATTCAGCCATTATATTATTGCTGGATGCTAACCCCCTTTTCAAAAAAAGGACGAAAAGATTGGTTGCCGTTATATTATGCGCATACGCTAGAAACCATCGCGATGACCTATGGTTTGTGGAAAGAAATGATTGTGATTTATATGAAAGAACAGAAGCGTCTTAGCGCGAATGGAAGTGATAGTGTGCCAAGCTAAGAAATAATTATGTATTTACAATGCATGGAGAATGGTTTTTCAGTGAGCCAGTGAATGAGTACGGAAGCCCCCGCGTTAGTGGGTGGCGAGGAATTTTACGAAGACTTTTATGCGTAAAATAAGCTGGTTTTTATTTTTCGAACTGGCTAACGCCAGCACTTCTGTACCCATTCACTAGCGCGACAGAATATCAGTATCACACATTATATATGCATTAAAATACACGTATTTTGAGAATGGTAAAAAAAATCATGAAAGTAACCCTAACCTCACACGCAGCCAATCATTTATTGCGATTAGCGCAAGGCCTGCAAGAACAGGGTGTATTAAATCGCTTTTATACGATTTATCCACAATTCAAACTAGTGCCTTATGGAATTGATAAAAAGTATGTCAGTGCATTTCGCAGCCTTGCTGCCGTCACTTTTTTAGCGAGAAAAATGGGCATTATGATGTTGCCTGAAAAATTAAACTCCGATTTGTTTGATGGCTATGCTGCAACCATGCTGCGTTTTGATCGCAGCAATCCAAGCATCGTTCAAGGAAACAGTGGGTTTTGTTTGAAAACACTGCGGGTCGCAAAAAGCCGTGGCATAAAAACCATCGTTGATCGCGCTTGCCCCCATATTGATTTTCAATTGGCATTGCTAGATGAAGAAGTGGAACGCTTGACCGGAAAATCAAAACAAATTTCGGTAAACCATAAATTAAGAGAAAAAATGCTAGCAGAATACGATGAAGCTGATGGCATTATTGTCCCTTCAACCTACAGTTGTAATAGTTTTATAAAAAAAGGATTTGATAAGCGGAAATTAAATCTTGTGCCTTTAATGAAAGAAAAAAATGTAACACGGGCAACAGAAAATAATCATAAAAAGCCATTTACCGTTTTAGCAGTGGGCTTTAGTTTTTATCGAAAGGGTTTTTATTATTTATTGAAAGCATGGCGCGAATTAAATTTGCCAGATGCGCAACTGATTCTTCGCACAACGGTTCCTAAAGAATTTCAATACATGCTTGATCACAAGACAATTAAATTCATCAATCATCATTTATCAACACCCGATTTAATTCGGGCATATCAACAATGCGATGTGTTTTGTTTGCCCTCCATTGATGAAGGTTTTGGCATGGCGGCGATGGAAGGAATGGCGGCAGGAAAGCCGATTATTGTCACTCAAAATGTCGGCATGACTGATTTAATAACAGATAAAAATGAGGGGTTTATTTTGCCGATTCGCGATGTGAATGCTATTAAAGAAAGCATTTCAATGCTGTATGAAAACCGCGATTTAGGACGTGAAATGGGTGAAGCGGCATACCTTTGCGAACAGAAATACTCCCAAGCACGGTATATCGAAACTATTTTATCGGCCTACAACAGTCTTCTTGAATGATTGAAATGAGAAATAGTATGTTGATATATAAAATAGTATCGCGGATGATTGCAAAGTATCACGAATCCAAAATTTATTGGCATCCTCGGCTGCTTTATCGAAATAAAAATAAAATTCCTATTCGACGCCCCATTTTTTTTCTAGGTGTTCAAGGGGGCGGGCTAACGATTATGTCACGCGTTATCCGATTACTGCCAGAAATTGTTTATATTTCAGGGAATAATCGATTTTGGGCCGGTGAAGATGAGATGCATAACAAGGTGAGATTCAAGCATCTGCCTGATGCGCTGACGTTGCGATCTCCAGGTTACTATAATTTGTTGGGCCATGAAAAAAATCATCCTGATTTTGGATATGAACGCGCTTTTTTATACGCATCTAATGAATTTCTCAATGAGTATCGTTTAACAGAAAGTGATTGGACGCCTGCATTAGATAATGCATTGCGAAAAGCTATTCAAACCTGTCTTTGTGTCTATGCAAATAATACAACTACAGCAGAGTTTCTTGATATGTCGCAAACTTATGCACTTAAAATTCCTTTTTTAAAGCGTTGCTTTCCAGATGCGAGGTTTATTATAGTGACAAGGGATCCTTATGCGGTTTGCTGGAAACAAGCGCAGGTTTCCCCCATTTTCTTTCAAGATCAGATCCGTGCTGTTCAATTTGCTGCGGAACATTGGTTTAATAGCTACTCTTATGCTGTCCAGGATACAAAGAACACGGGCAGCGCTTTGTTGTTACGTTTTGAAGACTTTATGCAGGATCCAATAGGGATTTCTGAAAAGATGCTTTGTTTTTTAGATAAATCTTCTACTGATGTAAAAAAATTAACTTCACAATATAAAGTACCGCCACTGGGTAGCAGTGATCGTGAAAAATGGTTTCCAATTAATGCGCGTGTGAATAATAGACATCACAATACAATGCCAGGATGGGCAAAAGATATTATTACACAGCAGTGTGGAGAATTAATTGAACTATTTGAATATCACATTATTGAATAGAATAAAAATATACTTGATCATTATGTTGACATGCTTTAGAATACTAAAATATTTTTTTTCGGGGTTTTTTTGGATAATTTGTTAACCGTAATTTTGATAATTCGAGATCGGCCTTTCTATACCTTGCGTTGGATGAATTATGCAAACCAAACAAGTTTCCCGTTCAAAATATTAATAGCTGATGGTGGAAAAGACCTGTCGGTTGAAACTAATTTACAAAACACCGCAAATTACCCTAACCTAAATTATGACTATCTTCGTTATCCCTACGATGAAAATATTAAGCAATTTCTCTCTAAAATCTCTGATGCCTTAGATCAGGTGAAAACCACTTACGTTATTTTGGCTGATGATGATGATTTTTGGAGTGTTGATGGGCTTCGGGAGGCAATTCGATTTTTGGAAGAAAATTCAGATTATGCGTCGTGTCGCGGCAGGAATTTTGCGTTTACTCAAAATAAAAGTCAGGGGTTAAACATTTTCTTTCATCGCATTAAACCCGCTGATATCAATATAGATCATCCTTCTACCTCTCAACGAGTAATGAAAATTTCTTCTTTGCCTGGAACTATGTGGTACAACGTGCATAGAACAATAAATCACCAGGCTATTTTTCAAAAACTTTCCAAAATTGATCTGTACTCCTTGGTGCTGCTTGAAAGTGTGGCTACATTAATGGATGCTGCTGCTGGTAAAATGAAGCAATTGGATGTTGCTTTTATATTGCGCGAAGATGGACATGGCGACAGTACTTCATCAGCAAGCGGGCAAAATCATTTTTCGAATATTATACTTTCGCCTTACCCGCTCAATTTACATGCGATATTTAGAGGTGTTTCAGAAGAAGTTGCAAAAAGTGAACTCATTGATATTGAACAATTTACATTAGAATTACAAAAAGCGTATTTAAAACGATTCGTGCCGCGATTAATAAAAGACCTTTATATCCATTACCCGATTAGTTTTTCTGTTGTCCTTGCTAATTTGAAAATGTGGATATTAGAGAAAAAATATCCAACAATAGGTAAATATTGGTGGTACTTCAAACAGTGGTGTCTCAATAAAACCACGCGAATACTGAAAAATTATTCTTTAGTCACATATTCAAGAGAAAAATTGGATCTTCAGAACATATTGACGTTTCTCAAAAATTATAAGGACAAAGAAGGTATACAAAAATAATAGCATCACGATACCATGCTATTTAAATATCACATTATCCAATAAACCCTCTTTTACAAAAATCACATCCCTCCTAAAAGCATAATTTGAAATTTGATCGCCAAAAGTGTGAAGAATAATGGGATAAAGATTTTCTTTTTCACACAAGGTACACAACGTAGAAAAAGAAGGCTTTTTACGTTTACCACTTTCATCCAAATTCATGTTAATAAAATTAACTTCAGCAATAACAACATCGGCATGTTTTAATAATTCAGATGCACCTTCAAAAACTTCAATGTCATGACCTTCAACATCAATTTTAATACACAACTTTTTACTGCTCTTTTTAATATCAAAACTATCTAGTGTTTTACATTGAACAGTTTCAAATTTCTCATGTTTTCTATCGAAAACACCATAGGAACCTTTATGATGAAATTCAAGTGTATTGCCTTCCGCAAGTGGACCTTGAATATAGAGCTTCAATGTTTTTTCTTCATTGCTAATCGCACACTAATTTTTTTGAAATAACATTAAAATTATCGCTAGCGGGTTCAAAAGCAATGACATGCGTGTTTGGAAATGTATTTCTAAATGATTGAGAAAAATCACCAACATTAGCACCGACATCCACCAATAAAATCTCATCCGTAGGTTTGAAAAAATGGAGTAATGAAATAGGATATTCTGCGCGTCCAGGAAAAGACCAAATTTGTTTTAATAAGGCTTTATTAGTTAATTTTAATTTTTTATATTCATCGTGCAATAAAAAACGCAACGCAAAAGATCGCGTATATCTTTTAAGAAATTGAAACATGATGGATTATCCTTTGTTGGTAATATTTTTAAATAGGGAGAGTGTTTCAGCAACGCTTGTTTGCAAATCACCATTGGGTTTAAAACCCAAAGCATCCATCCGCGTATTTAACACCTCATATGACAGCTGATTCATAATTTGATTATCAACAAAATTAATTTTCAAATTGGGGCGGTGGATTTTAATGGATTCTACCACATCCGAAACAGTGGCATTAACAGAAACAATGTTGTGAACTTGCCCATTAAAAATATTTTTTTTGATCATAAAAACAATCGCGCGCGCAGCATCATCCAGCGCTAAATAAGGCCGTTTTTGATGGTATGCCGTTTTCCAAACAGTGAGTGGCGTCCCCATTACTGCCTGCCAACAAAATTTATTGACGGCTGTGTGAAATCGCATACCAGGCGACACACCAAAAATCGTCCCAAATCGAAAAATAACCGCTTGTAAATTTTCGTTCATACATTTTTCTTGAACAAATGCTTCTTCGGCTAATTTGGTTGTTGCATAGGGGCTTTGTGGTTTCAACTCATCCGCACTACAGTTCTCATCAACTGTATTTTTTTGTGTACCGTAAACGCTCGTAGAAGATGCCATAATCATGCGAACATTGGCTTTTACGCACGCAGCAGCCACATTTTTTGTCGCATTTAAATTAACACGTTCAACTTCTCCCGCATTGTCAAAGCTAGCAGCCGCATTGGTAATCGCCGCTAAATGAATCACAACATCAGCGTCTTGAAATATTTCAGATAGATTTACGTTATCTTTTGTTACATCAGCTTCGATAAATTGATATTTCGCTTTCGATGGTAAATTAAATAATGATGCATAACGCTGCGTTGATAAATCATCGATCATAATAATTTCAGGCATATCAAAAAAATCGGGTAAGCGACGAATTAAATAGGAACCGATATGGCCGAGTGCGCCGGTGATGATGATTTTCATTATTTTTGATCTCTTTAATATGAACCTGGGTTAACAAAATTTTGTTTCTGAACCTTATTTTAGAATATGAACCATAAAAGCAGCAATTTCAGCTTTTGGAGAGGGTATTGATTGCACTAAGCGTAATAATTGCTCAGTACAAGCAACATCAGTCAGCCGCAGTCTGCCGTCAATGGCTTTCATTTTCAAACCGTGACAATTTGTCACGGTTTGATTTCCTTCGGATTTAAGACGCTCTTTAAGTTTTCGCCAATAAACTGTTGCATTTATATCGTCGGTTAAGAGGGCAATTACATCGACCACAGAAAAATACCAGAACTGGTTTTCTTCACTCCAAATGGATCTTATTTTTAGATTGTCAAATAGCTTAATATCGTTCATCCAGCCTCTTCTTCCTGAATCATTGATCGAAATTTCAAAAATTCATCATAATCACGAATATAATCCGCTTCATCATATTCAGCATCACAAGCAACCAGTAATGTGGTGTCTTTTTTATGATAAATTTGTTCAGCCCAAATGCCAGGTGGAATTAATAACGCTTGATTGATTTGGGATAAACGAAAGATCTTTTTTTCCTTACCATCGTCACAAATCACTTCACAAACGCCATTAACACAAATCAATAATTGCGTTAGTGTCTTATGGGCGTGTTTACCACGGTTGGCGTGTATTTCGGGGTTGACGATAAAAATACGCTTTATTTCGCGCAATAAAATTTTACTGACTTCTAAAACAGACAGTTCAATGCTAGGAGACTGTAACGGAATGATTTGAATATTATTAACGGCGTTCATTAGAATCCAATAATACTTTTCGAAAAGCATCACAATATTGTGCAATTTGTTCTTCGGTAATATTCAAGGCAGAAGGTAAATTAATTCCCCTGTTTGAAATATCATAAGCAATAGGGTTACGTTCACGGCCGCTTTTTTCACGCCCCGGAAAAGCGGGCTGCATACTTAATGGAAAGAAAAATGGCCTTACCGGATAACCTAAATCAATTAAACGGCGCATTAATTCTTCTTTAGTAATCTGGTAAGATTTACCTAAAACAAGTGCAGTACACCAAGCAGAATTATAAACGTCGGTAGGTTCTGGGTTAAAAAGCAAATCGGGAATATCGCTTAATAAATTTTCATATGTTTTCAAAATCCAATGTTTCTTTTCAACCAGCTCGTCTAGTCGTTGAAATTGTGCGTACCCTAACGCAGCTTGTAAATTGAAAGGCATGTATTTAAAACAAGCTTCATCTGCCCAATAGGGAATCGTTGCGCTGCGACCATGGTCCCGTAAAAATTTGCAACGTTCGAAAGTAGCGTCGTCATCTAACAACAACATACCACCTTCCCCGGTGGTTAATGTTTTTGTACGATGAAAACTAAAAACAGAGGCAATGCCAAACTTACCGGCACGAATATTTTTATAAGTAGAGCCGATAGCTTCAGCGGCATCCTCAATCAACACGATATTATGCTTGTCACAAATAGCCTGTATAGCGTCAATATCTGGCATATTGCCGTAAAGATCTACCATAATAACGGCTTTGGTTTTCGCGGTAATATTAGCTTCTAATGATTTGGGATCAATGCACCAATTGATTGGATCTATATCAACAAAAACAGGATTTGCACCGACCAGTTTAACGGGAGATGCAGAAGCGATCCAAGTACATTCAGGTAAAATAACTTCATCACCGGGTCCAATATTCAAGGCATAAAGAATTAAGTGAATTGCGGAAGTGCAATTCGGCGTCATCAA
>JAPLRF010000063.1:0-9023 GCA_026399315.1 Gammaproteobacteria bacterium | reverse complement strand
GTCATCAATGCGTATTTACGATCATGATATTTAGCAAATTCAGCTTCAAATTTTTCGACATAGGCATAAGCATTTTTCCCATACCATCCATTACGTATAGCATCTAATACAGTTTTTTCTTCATGTTCGGTAATTGATGGGCCTGCCATGTAGATGTCATTCATTTATATCTCCTTAAAATATTTATACTTTTTCAGTGGATGCTTATTGCTTTATCTCGGGTCTATTTTTTGATCTTATGGTTATATCAACTTCATACCATTCGCCATTTTCTTCAAACCAACAACCGCCTTGTCCGAACCCAGAACGTCCACGTATTAAATTTAACAAATGCTTAGCTTGATAGTTTTTTTCTAAATTAATTCGTGAGTTAGGTTCTATTTCTCTCGAATAACGTAGAGGGAAATTTAAACCATCCATGCTGATTTTGGGAATATTTCCAGAAATTATAATTGATATATTATCTTGAAAAAGATCAACGATAGTTTTGCGCGCTTTTTGGTAAATAGTGCCAGCGGTGTCGGTCGTATTAATAAGTATTTCTTGCTGAAAAGCAATGTACCCATTGTCAATGTGTTGATCAACCCAGTGAATGGTTACTCCAAAGGGAGATTCATCTGCAAAACACCAAAAGTAAGGGTGTTTTCCGCGCCCATAAGGTAAATAGCTAGGGTGAAAATTTAGAGTCCCCATTCTAGGTAGCATAAGAAGATCATGTTTTAGAATATGCGGCCACCACGCTAGAATGGCCAGATCAATTGAGTTGTCTCGAATTAATGCACAAACTTCCCTGTATTGCGATTTATAAAAATAAACAGGATGTTTTGAGATTTTAAAAATAGCGTCATTTTGCATCTCAGGATCATCTTCAGAAATGACAATAGCAACAATATTTGCATTTTGCGCCATTAAAATTTTAAGTGCTTGAGCGCCAATTTCTCCAGCAGCAAAGGCTAGTATAGATCGCTTCATATCTTTATTTTCATGCCTCATAAAATGTATTTGATCCTATCAAAAAAGTTTAAGAAATGTTTCTTCTACTGTCTTTTGCTGTTCTAAAGTTAATTCCGGATACATCGGCAGACTGATCACCGCGCTTGCCAAATTTTCACTCACCGGCAATTTATTATCCTCATTAAAATAAGCCGGCATTTGATGCACCGCTTTTGCATAATGCACCCCAACCATAATATTTTGTGCATGCAATTTTTTCACCAACTCATTTCTATTTTCAGATTGGATAACATATAAATGAAAGGCATGAAAAACGTTATTGCGAACGGCGGGTAAAACAATAGGTAAACCTTTTAATGCATTATTATAAAAATTCGCAATGTCATTTCTTTTTTGCGTATCATGATCTAAATAACGTAATTTCACGCGCAAAATAGCGGCTTGTAATTCATCTAAGCGACTGTTAAAACCTGGAAATTGACTACTGCGTTCTTTATCCCAACCGTATTGTGCCAACATCCGAATGCGAAGCGCCAGTGCCAAATTATTCGTTGCGACAGCGCCGCCATCGCCGATTGCGCCCAAATTTTTAGTGGGAAAAAAACTAAAGCAAGCCACATCAGAAAAATGTCCGACGGATTTTCCGTGATAACGCGCACCCATTGCTTGTGCACAATCTTCAATTAATTTTAAATGATGGTCGGCTGCCATTTTTTGCAAAGCATGCATATCAGCGGGTTGACCGTAAAAATGCACAGCAATAATGGCTTTTGTTTTCGACGTTATTTTTGCTAAAACAGATTCGGGATCGAGTGTGTAATAGCGCGGATCAACATCGGCAAAAATAGGCGTAGCACCAACTTGGCTGATTGCCGCAGCGGTAGGCGTTGCTGTCATTGAAGGTAAAATCACTTCATCTCCAGCGCCGATATTTAAGGCTTTTAACGCAAGCATTAATGCATCGGTCCCATTGGCGACACCAATGGTTTCACGCAGCGCTAAATAAGCTGAAAATTCTTTTTCAAAAGTTCCAACTTCTTCGCCAAGAATATAAACGCCTTTTGCTAGTACGTTAGCAATCGCAGCATCAATTTCTTTTTGATGCGCGAGATACTGAGCACTCGGGTTGGCAAAAGCAATCATTTACACTTCCATCACAGCAGGAACATAAACTAAAAAGCGACCACCGTTTGCGACAAATGATTTTTCTTTTTGCATAATTTCATCTTTGTGATTCCAGGCAAAAAGCAAAGCGGTTTCGGGTTGATTGTTTGCAAAGTCTTCATAAGCCCTAACAGGAATATGCATGCCTGGCGTGTAAGTGTTTTGTTTTAACGGCGTGGTATCGCAAATATAGTCAATTAAATCAGGGCCAATACCACAATAATTTAATACGGTGGTGCTTTTAGAAGTCGCTGCATAGCCCACTACGCGACGATTTTCTAGCTTGCATTTTTTCAGGATATCAACCAATTCCTTTTTTGAAAGTTCACAGTTAGATTTAAATTGTTGATAAGCTTCTGGTGAGCATAATCCTTGTTTTTTTTCTTTTTCCAGCACTTGGGCAACAGAAGGCTGAATTGCACGCGCGCCCTTTTTCGCTAAAATATAGCGCATTGAGCCACCATGCGTTTCTTGATGCTTCACGTCAATTAATTCAAATCCTTGACGACCGAAAATATTGGCAACGGAGTGTGCTGAAAAAATATAAACGTGCTCATCATAAATTTGATCGTAAGATGTTTTTGCAATCATATCGCCCAAGTAGGGATCTTCAAAAATTAAAACGCCCGTGGGCTTTAACAAATTTTTTGCGCCGATGGCCACTTGATTTAAATCTGGAATATGGCACATCACGTTGGCTGCCATTAATACATCTGCTTGACCATATTCAGCAACAATTTTATCAGCAATAGTTGGGCTAAAAAATTCGCTGATGGTGTTCACGCCGTATTTTCGCGCTTCCTCTGCAACATTGGCAGAAGGCTCAACGCCCAAATGTTGAATGCCGTCACGCGCAAAATTCTCCAATAAAATACCATCGTTACTGCCCAACTCGACAACAAAAGGGTTTGAATCTGATAAATAAGTTTGTTTGACCCAAGATGCATATTCTTGAAAGTGTTGCACCATGCGTTTTGAAGTACGGGAAAAAAACGCATAATGATCATGGAACATTTTTTCAGGTTCGGGTTGTTCGGCAATTTGAAATGTTTTGCAGCCATCGCAAAAAATGGGTGCCAATTCAAAAAAATATTCATCGGAAGGATTGGATGAAGCTAGAAAACCATTGGCAATCGGCATTTTGCCAAACGTCATAAAAGGGGCAACCGCATTTTTACAGATTCGACATTCCACAATGATTCTCCTGACAGTAAAGTATCACGGATTATAGCGATACTTGGGGAAGCCGCCAAGCATTAATCTTCGATAATGTCGGAAACATATTGTCACGTTCGTTAATGATCGGATCTGAAATAGGCCATTCAATGCCAACAGCAGGATCGTTCCACAAGAGCCCGCCTTCATCATTTGGGTCATAATACCCCGTACATTTATAAGCCATTTCATTTTCGTCAGAAAGCGTGCAAAAACCGTGTGCGACACCTGCGGGCAAAAATAGATGTTGAGGTTTTTCGGCAGATAATTCAACACCACACCATTGTCCGAATGTCGGAGAATTTTGACGTAAATCAACACCGACATCAAAAATTTTACCGCGTAATACCGACACCATATTGGCTTTGGGATTTTGAATTTGATAATGCATGCCGCGAACAATATTTTTTAATGAAAAAGAACGATTATCTTGAATGAATTTTTCATGGATACCGAATTGTGAAAATAATGATTCACGATATGTTTCAAGAAAAAACCCACGCTCATCACCGTGCTTTTCAAGTGTTATTAAAAACACACCAGGAATTTTTAAAGGCTCGGTTTTCATTGCGTTACCTTTGCTAAGCGCTGAAAATTATCATTGCGTAAAATTAATTCTTGATAAGTACCCACATCCTGCACCACACCCTTACTGAATACATAAATTTTATCGCAAGCGATTAAAGTGGATAAACGATGTGCAATAATAATCACTGTTTTTTTGCGCGATAAATTATAAACCGCCTGCATAATGTGTTCTTCGGTTATGGAATCCAATGCGCTGGTTGCTTCATCCAATACCAATAATTGTGGATCACGATACAGTGCTCTTGCAATACCCAAGCGTTGGCGTTGACCACCACTCAAACGAATACCACGTTCACCAACTTGTGTTGCATATCCATTTGGTAATTCATTCATAATAAATTCATGAATGGCTGCCATTTTCGCTGCTTGCTCGATGCGATTAATGTCTATTTCATCAGGTTTAATGCCAAATGCAATGTTGTGTGCGATAGTGTCGTCTGATAAATAAATGTGTTGTGGCACATACCCTAAATTTTCTTGCCAGTGTCGTGCATTTTCGCCAGTGATTTCTATATTGTCTACTAATATTTTGCCTGATGAAGGTTGCAATAATGCTAAAATAATATCAACCACTGTTGTTTTCCCGGCGCCGGTTTCACCCACAATACCAACACTTTCCCCGGCGTTTATTGTGAAATTAATTTTATTAAAAATAGTGTTTTTCGATTCAGGATAAATAAATTGGATGTCATTCAATGTTAATTTTTCCGTAAAACTGAGGCGCTCATAAGGCTTTATTGAATGTGAAACATCTGCTGAATGCTGTTTTGTCGTTAAATCATGATGCAAAATATCTAGCGCCTGAGCATCTGCTCTTATTGATGCTATGGCGCCAAAAATAGTTTGAAAGCCCGGCATTAGTCGATAACCTGAAAAAGCATATATCGCCAATAAGGGCATAATATCGGCTACTGGTTGCTTCGTTGCTAGTAGATATAAGACAATCAAAACAATACCGCCAAAAGCAATAACCTCTAAGGCATAACGCGGCATTTCAGCAATAATTTGTCCTGTTGCTTGCTGGTTTGCAAACCGAAGCGCCGGTTTTGCATAGGCATCCAAAAAAACATTTTCACAGCCATGTAATTTAATTTCTTTTATTCCCCCAAATGTCTTACTGGCTATACGATAGCGCTGATCTTTTGCTTCTGAATATATGCGACTTACTTCACCCAAACGACGTCGGACAAATGCATAAATAATGACATAAGCGCCACCCAAAGTAAGGGTAATGCCAGCAGCCAATATGGGATTAATCAAAAACAGAAAAGAAATAATAAGCAACATAGCAACGCATTTTGAAGACATTTCGAGTAAGTTGCGAAGAACATGAGATACTACTACGTCGACTTCAGATAAAATATTTTTACTTAAGACTGCGCTATTTTTATTGAGAAAATAAACATAAGGCTGTTGCAAATAATTTTCTAATAAACGTTTGGACAAAGTAAAACTGCGCATATTGGTAAACTTGAGCATTAACCATCTGGTTAATGCGCCGATACCATTTCCGATAATTAAAACAATAAATACTAAAACGCCTAAAAATAATAAAAAACTGTGCGTGCTGGTAAAATGCAAATGATTGTATAGCCAAGCTACTTTAGAGTGCGTATTAATTGAGTTTGGGTCAGCTACAATGGCAATGAAGGGCGCAACAAAGGCAATTCCCATCACGTTAACAATGGCGGCAAGCACCATTGGAATAAATAAAAAACAAACCGAACGGCGTTCCACTGTTGTAAAAATGGCATAAAATTTTTTAACGACAGAAAACACTAACCTTCTCCTGTTGTATGTATATTGAACTCGATTAAGCACAAATTTTTCGCTATCATACCTTAACATATTCATCAAGGCATTGTAATTATGAAAGGAATTATCTTCGCGCGCACATAGTTCACGTTTATACTCTCCGATCAAAATATCATCAACTTCTTATTAAATAAGGGTTCTGAAGCTTTTACTACAAGGAGTGTATATGAGTATCAAATCCCAGGGTCGATTTTGGAATTAAAAGCCCAGCGCGTCAATACAATTGACCACAATGAATGCACAAATACCATCACTATTTCCTGCTCTCGAGATATACGCTTTACCCTAATTAATCCTGTAACGCATCTTCATTGGCGATGGGGATATTACTCACTATCGACACTTTTTTAGTTGAGATTCGTGATGTCTTGCAACCAATCTGGATAATGTTTTTTATCATTACTGGTTTCGTTTTCTAAATAAACAGTTCATGGAGCGATAATTTTCTTTTTCGTTTTTAAAATCGTCGAATAAACCTTCTCGATAAACTGCGCTTTTAAAAATACAATCGTAATTACTCTCTAAAAAAATGGTAATAAGTGAATCGACATTAAATATCCAGTTCGGTAATTTTTTATTATCAATATTAATTTGTGTGGTGGCGAAACCAGGCAACGCTGTAATAGGTGTGTGTGTTAGTAATATATATTTTGGATAGCGAGCATTTTTGACTATATTTTTTAATGATTCAGCATAGTCCGAAAAATATTGCAATGAGCTGCTGAAAATTAAAAGTTGTTGGGGTTCGTTTATTTCCTCGACAGACTGAATAATTTTAATGTTTTTTTGTTTGAAAAAAGGATTTTTTTCATAGTGCTCAAAAAATGACTGGATTTCACATACTGTATAATTAAAGTTTTCAAGCTGACATCGCTTGATTAATTCAATGTAGGAAGCGCCAAAACCACCACCAACATCCAAAATATTAATTGTATTTTTTGTTTCAGCACACAATAATGAAATCACAAGGGAGGTGATGTCTCGTATATGATTATACTCATTGGGAATGGCTTTTGGAAAAAAAAAGTTCTCCTTGTATCGTGATAAGCTGAGCTGGTATATACGAGGGATGATATCAACAGCATCGTACTGATCTGCCTCCACGATCTCATCAAAGCTTTTATAATGGCCCTCAAATATTGCTGGCATGTATGCTCCCAAGAATTTTGTAAAATTTAACATAAAAATAGATATTTTCACATAAGTTTGTTAAAGTTTTGTACCTTTTGTTTCTAAATCAGCCAACATCTATGACAGACTATCAAAACCTAAAATCCGTACTCATCTTCAGACTGGGCAGCGTTGGGGACACCGTTGTCGCACTGCCCACTTTTCGGCTGGTTAAAAAAGCATTCCCAAATACTGAATTGTCTGTGCTCACCAATATGCCTGTTAGCAACAAGGCTTGTGCTCTCGAATTGATTTTACAAAATACAGAGATAATTGATAAGTATGTTGAATATCCTTCAAAAAGCAATTTAGTCGAAAAATGTTTTGCCATACGCCGACTGATCAAAAAAAATAATTATTCGACTATGATTTATATGCATCAAAACCGCCATTTATTTCACATATGGCGAGATTTTTTATTTTTTAAATTTTGCGGGGTTAAAAAAATAATTGGTTTGCCTTTGTTTGAACATGGGTTCCACTATCTTTATGATAAAGAAACAAAATTGTATGAATGTGAGCATAAGCGTTTGGCGCGGCAATTAAAGGCGTTAGGGGGAATTAATTGGGCAGATGAGGATTTAATAAATCTCGCCCTGACTGAAAATGAGTTTAGCCAAGCAAGGGGTTTTATACCCACCGAAATAATTAATAAGCCCTTTATTGTTTGTTCAATTGGCACAAAATTAGCGGTGAAGGATTGGGGTCAAGACAATTGGAAAAAAATGATTTCAGCACTATCGGAAAATTACGCGCAAATTCCGATGGTTTTTATTGGCGTGGAAGATGAATTTGAGCGCAGCGCTGAATTATTAAACTGTTGGAATGGCCCTGTTTTAAATTTATGCGGGAAATTATCAGTTCGGCAATCTTCTGCTGTTTTAAGCTATTCAAAGCTTTTTATTGGACACGACAGTGGCCCTATGCATTTAGCAGCTGCTGTCAATGTTCCCTGTGTTGCGATTTTCAGTCGTCATGCAAAGCCTGGGTGTTGGTTTCCATGGGGAAAACAGCATAAAGTTATTTATCCTATAAGAAAATCGATTCGATCCATTACAATTAATGATGTTGTACTGGCTGTTACTTCTATTTTGTCTAATGTGATTAAACAGCATGATTAAAAAATATCGTCTACTTTATATCGTTTCACACCCCATTCAATATCAAGCACCTTTGTCGCGCTTAATTTCGAGAACGCCAAATTTGGATTTATCAACCTTGTTTTACTGGGATAAACCGTCAGGTGCTAATTTTGATAAAGAATTTGGCCTTGAAATAAAATGGGATGTGCCTTTATTAGAGGGGTATCGTTCAGACTATTTAGGAGATTTAGTAAAAAAACCATCTCTTTTTTCTAAACTTTTTGCTTTGTGGGAAGCGATTAATCCAAGGAAATATGATGTTGTTTGGACGCATGGTTACGCTGATATTTATACTATTTCTGCTATTTTATTTGCGAAACTAAAGGGGATAAGAGTATTTGTACGTGGTGATTCTGCATTATTCCCAGACAATGAACATTCGAAAACAAAAAAATTAAAACGGAAATTACTATTCAAAATTTTAAATTCTTTTGTTGATCGTTTTTTGTCGGTTGGGAAATCCAATACTGATTTTTACTTGCACTTTGGCGTGCCCAAAAAGAAAATAACTTTATGTCATTACGCTGTTGATAATAATTTTTTTAAGGAAAAATTTTTATTGGTTCGAGATAAAATGAATGATCTTAAAAAAAATATGGGGTTGGAAAAAGACCGTTTAATTATTTTATATGCAGGCAAGTTTATCACTCGAAAATTTCCAATTGATCTTTTAAATGCTTATAAATTACTGTGTCAAAACAGTAAGGCTAAAACACCTTATTTATTATTTATAGGAACGGGTGAAACACTCGACGCTGTAAAGGCTGAGGCTGTAGATCTAAATTGTGATTTTGTTCGTTTTTTAGGGTTTAAAAATCAAAGTGAGTTACCTGATTATTTTTCAGTAGCAGATATTTTTGTGTCGCCTGCTATCCATGAAAATTGGGGTTTGATTGTGAATGAAGTGATGAATGCGGAGTGCGCCATTATTGCAACAGATCATACTGCTTGTGCCGGAGATTTGGTGCGTCAGGG
>JAPLRF010000007.1 GCA_026399315.1 Gammaproteobacteria bacterium | reverse complement strand
ATTGTTACATTTTTATTAATTTATGTTGTCCCTAAAATTATTGCGGTATTCAGTCAAACGAGTCAAAAATTGCCATTGGAAACAAGTGTTTTAATTGCCGTCAGTAATTTTGTTCAGCATGATGGGTTTTATTTAATAATTTGTATTATATTATTTTCAATTTTTTGGATGCGCGCATTAAAACGAAAATCATTTCGCCGAAAAGTGGATGTGATGCTGTTGAAATTACCGGCCTGATAAAACCTTTGCCAATGCATGAAAAAATAGAGCAGGCGATTGGGCAAGTGCGTGAGGGTTCGCCAATCCATGTTGCATTACAAAGAACTTGTTATTTTGCGCCCTTGTTTTTGCATTTGGTGGCGAGTGGTGAATCGAGTGGGCAACTAGATAAAATGCTGGAAAAAGCGGCTGGTTATTTGGAAAAAGAGGTTGAAGGGTTAATTCAAACTGTCTTAACTTTGTTTGAACCCTTTATGATTATTGTGATGGGTGGGGTTGTTTTGTATATTGTGTTGGCGATTATGCTGCCGATTTTCGCGTTGGATAATGTGTCGTAGTTCTATGTGTACTTGCGCAAGGGCTGCCGCCGCTCGCTTCTGATAGTATGTTGCTGGATTTTATCACGTTCACTTTTGTTAGCGCTTTACAACTCACTTTGCATTGCACTTAAATCGCATTACACTGCTTGATATATAAAATCAGAGGATGATCTCATGAAGCATCAAAAATCGCGTGGCTTTACTTTAATTGAAGTCATGGTCGTTGTTGTTATCTTGGCCATTTTAGCGGCAATTATTGTGCCACGCATTTTAAAACGCCCTGAACAAGCGCGCATCGTTGCTGCGAAACAGGATGTTTTGTCAATTCAAAATGCATTATCGCTTTATAAATTAGACAATGGATTTTATCCGTCAACGGATCAAGGCATTGATGCGCTCGTGCATCAACCCAGTGGTCTGCCGAAGCCGGTAAATTGGTCGGCAGGCGGTTATTTGAAAAAATTACCCGTCGATCCATGGCAAAATCCTTATCATTATGCGCACCCAGGAAGGCACGGCAGTGTTGATATTTGGTCTGATGGTCCCTCGGATGTTAATCCGCCAAAAGAGATTGGGAATTGGGATGGTAATCAGTAAAATCCCTTTTTCAAAGCGGGTGAATAATAAAGCCTTTACCTTAATTGAAGTACTTATCGCATTAATGATCATCGCTATTGCACTGGGTGCTGCCATTCGCGCAGTGAATGAGAGTGCGCGTGTAACAATCCACGTTCGAAATACGATGACAGCGCATTGGGTTGGGTTAAATGTTTTATCAGAAATACAAACGGGTTTAATGCCATTTCCTCGCGACAATACTGTATTAACAGGCGAAACAAAAATGTTTGGACAAGCGTGGACGTGGACCGCGCAGCAGACACGGTCAGACAAATTGCCAACAGTGATGCGCATTGTCGTAATAGTGCAATTGAGAAGTAAAAATATTACCTCAGTGACGGGGTATATGTGAAAACCCCTTTTGCGCAGCGTCGCTCATTTTCAAGAAAAATAAACAATGGTTTTACGCTCATCGAAATGCTCATTGCCATGTTTATTTTTGCGATCGTGGGTATTTTGGCTGCAATGAGCCTGCATTCAATTATTCACGCGCATGAGAAGTTAAAAAAAACAGATCAACAATTATTTCAATTGCAAATGACGATGACGTTGTTGCGTCGCGATATTTCAGCGGTAATTAATCGAAAAGTCAGAAATGACAATGGTGACGCGTCGCCTGCATTTTTTGCCTCTGGCGCAACAGATATTACTTTTACACGAACAGCGCCGCTCAATATGCGGCGCGTAGGTTACGTGCTGCAAAATAATAATTTTCTGCGATTAACATGGAGTAGCTTGGATCAAGCGCCTGGCGCAAAACCAGAGTCACAAATTATGGTTCGCGATGTCAAATCGATTGATTGGCAATTTATTGATGATAAAAACAATGCGTTAACAATTTGGCCGCCATCAGTTGGAAGCAATATCCAGATTGAAAATCAATCTAAATTACCCAAGGTAGTGTTGATGGTAATGACTTTAAAAAATAATGAAGTGATACAAGGCGTGTTTCCCATTCCAGCCAGGGGAAATGATGCGGCGTAATTTCAGAGGCAGCGCGTTAATCAGCGCGCTATTTATTACGGTAATTGCAGTGATGATTGCAACGGCACTGATGAGCGAGCAGAGTTTGCTAATTCACGAGAGTGAGCTGATTTTACATTCTGATCAAAGCTATTTAGATTGCGAGCTAATGCAAAATAGAGCGAAAAAAGTTGTTGCGCAATATGCCATGCAATTTATATCTGAAAAAAATACTGCTTTGACGTTAATGCCATTAGCAAAAAAATTAACAACTGTAAAAATGGACAATATGATTTTGCAAGGAAAGCTAGAAGATGAGCAAGGTAAATTTAATATTAATAATTTGATTTTTTCAGCCAGTCAGTCGCAATTTGTGACCTTGTTGCGCGAAGTGATGCCTGGTGTTTCGCAACAACAGGGATGGCTGATTGCCAAAGCAATGACTGATTGGATGACAAAAGGAGTGAATGATTCAATTTATTTAGAACGAAATCCGCCGTATCGCTCGTCAAAAACCATCATGGCCAATAGCAGTGAGCTAGGGTTGGTTTTGGGTGTAACACCTGAAATGCGTGCGGCATTAGCGCCCTATATTACAGCGTTGCCTGTCCAGTCAGATGCTACGCCAATTAATATTAACAGTGTGTCATTGCCTGTTTTACTGGCGACATCTGCTAATTTAACTGTTTTACAAGCAAAAAAGTTAATAGCGTGTCGAGATCAGATGGGTGTAATCAATTCGCTTCCACAATTTATATCGCGTTGTGCGGAACCGTTGGGTGTTACGACATTAAATAATTTGACAAGCACCAGTCAATACTTTTACGTGAAAACTGACGCAAAAAAAGCTGAGCGAGTGGTTTCATTGAAGCGCTTATGGGTTACACGGCTTGAAAAAAATAATACACTGCGTGTCATTACTGTGTGGCAGGAGTTTGAATAATGTTTTTATTGCAATTACAGTCAGATGAAAGCGCAACACTGTTTGAATACAATGAGGCTGGCGAAGTAATAGCGTTAATGGAGATTCAAGATTTATCAAAGTGTCCCAAAATAAGCAAAGACGCTGATTTTGTTTTATTGATGCCGGGTGAAAATATCGTTATGGCCGATATCAAGCTACCTAAAATGCGCACATCAGAAAAATCATCAGCAATTATTTATGCGCTGGAAGAACAGTTGTTATCTGATCCAGATAATGTGGTGATTATATCCAGCGACTCACAGGTTGAGGGTGTAAGTAGTGTTGCTGTTATTGAAAAAAATATTTTTGAAAAAATATGTGATGATTTAAAGATGTCTGATTTACAGCCGCAATGTGTTATTCCTGACTTTCTAGCGATTTCATGGGAAACTAAAACGTGGTCCATTGTTCTTCAGGGCAAAATGGCGTTGGTGAGAACGGATGTTCGAAATGGATTTTCAGTTGATGTTGATAATCTATTTCTACTGTTAAAATTGAAGTTAGATAAGAATAAAGATGAAAAACCAGAAAAAATAAATTGCTGGCATAAAAATAATATTATAGATATTACGCAGTTTGAAAAATTAATGATCCCGTTCAGCGTTTTTGATGCGTCGAACAATGCTTGTTTTGAAATAAAAAAATTATTTGAAAATCCAGCCATTAATTTTTTCCATCGAAAATACAAAAAAAAATTACATTCTGCTGTTTCGCGAAGATATTGGATTGCCTGTGGATCAGTGTTTGCAGCGCTGGTTTCCTTTTTGTTTTTAAGTAACGTTGTCCAATGGGTGTATTATCGGTCGGAATTGAAGTTGTCGAAGGCTAATGTAGCAACAGTTTATCGTACGCTATTTCCCAATGCTAAAAATATTTCAGAGCCGCGATTTCGGATCGATAGTTTATTAAAAAAATACGAAGCTGCGTCTGATGCGAATATTTTTTTGCATACTTATGCGTTGGTTGGCCAGGCTTTATTGCAATTTCCTGATATTAGCACGCAGGAAATAAACTTTAATAAAAATCAATTACAGCTAACAGTGAATGCAAGCAGCCTGCAGAAGCTAGGTGCGTTTTTGCGAAGTCTGCGAAAAGAAGGTTTGCAGACTTCAGCGCAAGTATTAAAAAACAATCCAAATGATGTGCAAGCGGAGATTATTGTCTCATGATGATAGAACCTATTAAGACTTGGTTCAATAATCTATTACTGCGCGAACAGAAAATCGTTTTAACAGGTGGAATAATTTTTTTTATATTATTTTTTTATATGGCGTTATGGAATCCCTTATCGACAGCTGTTTCTAATTATAAAATTAAGGTGCGGTCAGAAGAACAATTGTTGTGTTATATGCAGAAAGCTTTAGTGCGTATTCAAACATTAAAAGCATCTGGAGCGCAGATTGGCACAGAGCAAGGCGATTTATTAACGGTGGCGGAACAAACATTAACTGCAAAAAATTTATCAAGTTTTTTAAAACAAGTGCAACAGCCGCAACATAATCAAATTGATTTAACATTTGAAAATGTGCCCTTTGATCAGCTGATGCTTTGGTTGCAAGCTTTATCAGCGCAATATGGCGTGCGTGTTGTGCAATTATCTGCAGCGCGATTGCCTATTGTTGGGGCTGCGAATGTGACGATGCTGTTAACGTATTCATAGATTCTTCGGTTGTTTGTGTTGCGGTTTCTCTCGTATTTTTCGTTTGCCTTAGAAAAAGGCCAATATTGTTAATGGTGCTTTGCGAGTGTTCACTCATTATTGCTGTGATGGATGTAACGGCGTCATAAGCTTGTTCCATTATTGTTTTTTCAGCCCCTTCGGATTTGCGAGGGTAGAGTAAATCGCTCCTTACCTCACAATAGGCCATTACCGCATCAGATGGAAAGTAATTTTCTGCGCATGCGTTGCTGATATTGGGGGGATTATTTAAAAACAAGGTGTTGAATATCGCTTCTGAAAAAAAATTATTTCTATATAAAACAATCGCGACGGAAACCAGCGTGAGTTTTTCGGTATCTTGTTCTAGCTTTTGCTTTTCAAGCAACAGCAAGGCGCGTTCCTTGATGCCACTTTTGTCGGATGTATCTTCCATTATGATTTTTTTTAGATTTTTTTTAAATCCTTGGTAATCTTCTATCTTAAGGTAGTCAATAATCTTTTCCAGTGTGGACCGCATGTCTTTCCCCTGTTTTGAGGCATTATAATAATGGATTTTCATTTCGTAAAGGTTGATATGTTTTGCTGTTGGTATCGTACAAGGTGATTTCACCTGATTGGATATCAAAAAACCACCGATGAATTTCAAGCGTCTTATTTTCAAGGCGTTCCTTTATCCACGGAAAGGTTAAGCAGTTTTCGAAAGAATGTCTTAATGCATTTTTAGCGCAGGTCGTAATATCTTTTGTTTTATCTTGTGTGTCAATTATCGAAACCCAATTGCTAATAAAATCATTTTGCTTTAATTGTGTGCCGTTAATTAAAGCGTCGATGCCGCCGCACTGACTGTGTCCTAAAATAATTAAATGCTTTACGTTTAAATAACAGATGCCAAATTCGAGTGCGGCGCTGGTTCCGTGATGTTTCTCGTCGCATTCGTATGGTGGAACAATGTTGGCGACATTGCGTACGACAAATAAATCACCAGGATTACATTGTAAAATCAATGAAGGGTCGACGCGTGAATCACAGCAGGCAATGACCATGATTTCTGGATTTTGTCCGTGTGCTGCCAGGTGATGCATAACAGATTGATCGCCTGTTGCGTAGCGTTTGCGAAAACCAAAGTAACCGGATAATATTTTTTTAAGTGAATTTTTCATGTTCGTGGCAATCCTTTAAGGTGAAATTATTTCTATTGGTAGTGGTAATTTTTCAAGTGTGCCGTTATCGTTGACGACGACATCGTGTTTTGCAATGCGGGTAATCGTCGCATTGCCCGGTAAAACATCGCCCGTCCCGTAAACTTTCGCATTGTGACCGGGTCCGGCAATGACGGCGCGCGACAATGCCGGCTGGCTTAAATTAACTGCGGTTCCTTCAAGCGTGAGTTGTAGGGTGCTATCGGGAAGCGTATTTAAATTTGCGCTGTACACGCCAAGCACATGGAGATTAGCAAGAGGATAGGTTGGTGCTGGCGCTGTGTTTGCAGGGATCGCCGCAATCTTGATGTGATTCGTAGTAAATAAAGCAATAAATTGCCCAAGTGCTAATAGCAGTAAAAGCCCGAAAAAAATAGCCAAAGCCAACGGCACGCGGTGGTCTTGTTTAAGGTTGTCGAATTGTGTTTGCCATTGAGTCGGGTTCATGGGTTTTATTGTATCTCAGTGGCGGTGACAGTGACAGTGTAGGGATCTGGCATCCACGGCGGTCCCATTAAAATTTGAACAACTTAAACAGCCAAGCGTAGTAAATAAAACAATAAGGAATGATAAATTTGGATGCTTATTCAGAGGTGTTTTTGAAACACGCCGTAAACCCATCCATGGGGTCTCGTCATTGGCCGTCCGGGCCAATGACGGTTTCAAAAACACCTCTTTCATAATCATCCACGCCAAATTTATCATGCTTAATTTTAATTAAAATCACTTTAATGCACAGTTTACAACGCGCAATGAAGCAGGGTAAGCGCATCTTAATTTTGTTCATAACAGCAAATGCGCATTGAATAGAATGTAATGATTTATTTACAAAGCGTGATGCTGCTATTCTTTCGGGCTAGTGAATGCGTACGGAAGCCTCCGCGTGAGCGGA
>JAPLRF010000062.1 GCA_026399315.1 Gammaproteobacteria bacterium | reverse complement strand
TTTAAAATTTGAGCCACCTTTTCTATATTGGCCTTTATCTTTTTAATTTGATACCTGAGAAGCGCGTGCGTAAATGGTATTAACACAACCGTTACATCATCTACTTTTATTTCGTTAAAATCAGCTGAACCGCTGTCTGAAATAATAAAAACATCATGATGCAATAAGCGAAATTGACCGACAAGAGATTGTAATATTATTTCTAAACCGCCTATTGTCGGAAAATATCCTGAAGTCCAAATGAGAATTTTCATAGTAATGTCTTTATGAAGTCGACATTTGCCTGCATATTCTCACTTAACATTAATTGATAGCATGGCACACTGAAAATAATTTTTTTTAGATTTTTAATTGTTTTTGCACTAGAAAAAGGTAGCTGAGAAAGCGTGCTCATCATTAGGTCCTTCAGTGCTAATATTTTTTCATGCTTTTTAAGAACAGGGGTTTGTGATCTGCACACTTTTAAAGAAACAATTGCTGAAATAGGTAGGGCATTTTTAATTTGGTTTGGAAAAAAATCCTGATAATACACTAAGGCCTTTTCGTATTTTGCTTCAATGGGGTTGGCAATAAAATTTTCATAATCTGGAAATAGCTTTCGCGTATTTAATGCCCATTTAGCAGATTGATAGATACTATGCACAGCAGGAATCGTGCCTGGTTCTAAAATACAATAATCTTCGCCTAGGTAATTAAGCCCATTTCGAACACAGGCTAGTGTTGTCGTACTTTTTCCGCTACCGCCTTTTCCAGTTAATAAAACAGATGATTTCGTATTTCCAACTGCAGCAGTATGTGTTAATTGAAAATGATTTGCAGACATCCAGACATTAATAATCACCTGAAGTGGTGAGCCGCTGGTCCACCAAGGTAATGCATTTGAATTTTGAACGACATAATAAGCTCTATTTGTTTTTAGATTAATCGCACTTAATGCGCTCACGGATTGGCAGTAATGAAAATAAATTCCAGATTCGTGATAGCCATGAGAACCATTTCTATAAATCAATTCCCACTCTAAATTGGGAAGCAAGCGCTGCGCCTCTGTTGTATCCCAAAAACAAATAGTCAGGTCAGGATTGTCAGCAGGCTTGCAGACAAGGTGATTGAATGCCCTTATTATTTTTTCCGACAAAAGGTGGCTGGCAAATGAAAAACAAACCTTCCAATGGGCTATTTGAAAATAATACTGTCGGGTTTCTGAAAAAAAAACCCATTCGCTATTGAGTATTTGAAATTGTTTTAATGCTGTCAAAATTCAATCCTTAGAATCATTAAATTTTTTTAATACATATAAACGATCTTTGTGTGCCTGTTTTTTATAGCGCTCAGAATGTGTGACGCTTTCATTATGTATTCTATACGCTAGACACACCTTATCAACGCTATTAATTTTCAAGTTGTATGTTTTCATACGCAAAAGGATATCTAAATCTTCTGAGCTAATAATAGTCTCATCAAAAAAACCAATCTTACTAAATACATTACTTTTGAATAGGGCGCTAGAAATTGAATGTGAAAACAGACCTTCCTCATTAAATTGTAATGCTCTATTTTCAAATAAATACTTTATTTTTCCGATTGCGACATCAAGTGTCTTATCCAGTTGAAATTCAGTGTATAGATTTTCAATATAATCCGAAAAATACATATCATCGTGATCTAAAAATGAAATAAAGTCTGTTCGTGCAATAGTTATTCCTTTGTTTCTTGCTGCAGAGACGCCTAAATTTTTCTGATAATAATAGTTTACTTTATCACCATAACCTTGAACTATTTCAGCTGTTTTATCGGTCGATCCATCATCAACCACAATAATTTCATCAATCTTTATGGTTTGTTCCAATACGCTATCAATGGCTTTTGAAATATATTTTTCCCCATTGTACACTGGAATGACAGTTGAAATATCCATTTCAAACCTGCTTAGCCGGCCATCCTTGCTCACCTACCGCATGAATAGGATCAATGAGAAGAAGATTTTTAATTTCATCGTATTTTTCTAAAACGTAATGGCTGTATTCTTCGGGGTAAAAAAATGTTGCATCCTCTGATGTATTTTTTTCATCTTTTAAATCATAATCTGCAGTCAGCAATTTCTCATTGATTAGCTCAGCCAAAAATGCATTGAGTCCATCTTGGATTTCAGTAAGGGGTGTTTTATATTTCTGACTTAGACTTTGTGCAATGTTATTGAGCGTTTTTCCAGATAGTAACAATTGCCATATCAGTATCCCAATGCCTCGAATACTATAATATATTCCGGTCTCTAAATTGGCGATAATAATTTCATCAACAAGTAAATCATGAATGATTTCTAAACTCGGGATTTTGTAGTAACATTCCATGGGAAACCCTCTCATTAAATTAACTTTTGTAAGCTAACATGCTGGGTGCCGCACATCAAGAACCTTTACAGATTGAATTCTGATACCGCGACCCTCTTGCGATCGCAACTTCTAAAGGTTGTTGATATGCAGGTCTTTATATATGAACCTAAACATAATTTTTTTGAATGTTGAGTATGATTAAACACCCTCCAAAAATACTAATCACCGGCGGCGCTGGGTATATTGGTTCACATATGTTGATTCGCCTGATCGATGCAGGATACCGTCCTATTGTTCTTGATAATTTATCTTCAGGATTAAAGTTCGACATACTCAATACAATACCTTACTATCAATTTGACATTAATAATGTAGAAAAACTTGATGCTCTGTTTTCTCATGAAAAAATTGATTTGGTCATGCATTTTGCTGGTTCATTAAAAGTGGCTGAATCCATTCAAAATCCAGATAAATATTATTACAATAATTTTGTCAGTACACTTTCTCTTTTAAAAGTAATGAAAAAACAAGATGTGACGAAATTAATTTTTTCATCCACTGCAGCTATTTTTGGCAACCCAATTTACGCCTCTGTAGATGAAAAACATCCTAAGAATCCAATCAACAGCTATGGCTCTTCAAAACTTATGTGTGAAATGATGTTGCGTGATTTTGATAGCGCTTACGGCATACAATCAGTTTGTTTGCGCTATTTTAACCCTGTCAGTGCAGACCCAAAACAACGCGTTGGATTTCATTCGGAACATTGCGATCAGTTAATCCCACGCGTACTCAGCGCCGCCATGGGAAAAAGCGAGAGCATCACAATATTTGGAACGGATTATGAAACACGAGATGGTACATGTATTCGAGATTATACTCATGTAATGGATTTGTGTGATGCTCACTTATTAGCATTACACTATTTGCAGGATGGTGGCCCAAGCACTGCCTTTAATTTGGGAAATGGGCAGGGCTATTCTGTTCTTGATGTTATTAATATCGCAAGCAAAGTTGCATCAAAAGACATCAAAATTATTGATGCCGGGAAACGCGCAGGTGAGTCTGCTGTTGTAATCGCTGCCTCTGATTTTATAAAAAATAGCCTGGGCTGGATGCCAAAATATACAGATTTGGAATTAATGATACAACACGCATGGAACTGGGAGATAAAAAAGGGTCGCGGCGAGAGTGTCGTTTGAACTGTTTAAATACCCGAAAATAAATTATCAAAATTATGGGATTGGTTCAAAAAACCGAAATTTTGCGTTACAAATGGCGTGAAAAATCGCTTCGAAAAAGGGTGAACTGTTATTCAATAGCACAATCAGCGGGTGCTGGGCTTAGTTTTCAAGTAACAAAATATATCAATGGTAGTGTTACGCTGGCAAAGCCGCTTGCTATTTACGCAAACGCCTGGCGCTAATTTGGGTTGGCTTTTTTAATCTCACCTTGTCATAGGAGTTTTGGCATGCTTAAATCGCCTAGTGCTAATAGTATAAAATAATATGGAAAATGAAATATTTATGAATAAAGAAAAAATCAACATTGAAGGTTTTACGCTTGCTGGAATAGTTGTTCGAACAAGCAATAAAAATGAAATGAATCCTAACACTGCAAAAATTGGCGCTACCGTAAATGCCTATTGGGAGCGACAAATTGCTTCTCAACTCAAGGATCGCGTTAATCCAGATGTCACTTTCTTGGCTTACACTGATTATGAAAGCGATGAGCATGGTGAGTATACATTTTTCATAGGAGAAGAAGTTCACCCTCTTGAAAACCAAAATGAATCCACATTTGCCCAGCTTGTTATTCCTGAAGGCAGCTATCAAAAATTTACAACAGACGCGGGAAGCATACCTGACATTGTTATTAGCGCATGGCAAAAAATATGGCTGATGACGAAATCAGATTTTGAAGGAAAGAGAAGATATCACACCGACTTTGAAATTTATGATGAGCGCGCCAAAAATCCTGCCAATGCTGTTGTCGATATTCATGTAGGGATTATAAATGGTTCTGTCACAAATACCTAAATTGCTCGGCAGCTTCGGTAGTCCCGGGTGAAATGCTTAGAACGCCATTTTAATAAATTAGTGCAATTCAATCATGATTTCGTTGCGACGTAAAAAAGGTAAAATCCAAGGGGGATTATAAAAAGCATATATAGGATCTCCACTTGTATTTAAGTGATGATTTGAAATATAGGCCATTAATTTTTTTTGATGGCTATCGAGATTGGCTTGAGTGCTCATGCCAGAAAAACGAATCGCCACATATTTTTTTACAGGCAAAGCAATCAGTGAAATTAATTTATTATTGGGTTTCGGTAATGTTTGCAGAGTGAATGAATTCGGCATAATAAAACGAACAACCCACTGTTCATTCTTTTTTTCCTGCAAGACTGGGGCAGTCATTGGTATTTTTGACCCTTCTTGAATGACAGGCGCTGTCATTTCAATTTTTCGGCCGCCATCATTTTTTCCAAAAATATAATCTGCTAATAGTCTAAATCCCGCGCTAATCGCAGCAGCTCTTTTTCCGCTGACTTCAACTTGAGCGACAATTAATGCGGGATATCCCCTGACCTGAATATCGCCATCATTTTTTAAAACGTGATAATTCGGCTCCGGTGCCTTAAACGCTGTCATTTGCCATACCAAAAAAAGCGTGATGATGAGTAATAAAATAAGGTACAAAATTGTGCTTTTTAACATATCATTGCTTCCAGTCGATCACTTGTTGCTTTTAAAATGCTATCTCTAATGCCATGACGTAGATCTTCATTGGGGGGGGTAATTCAATGATGATGTTATCAAATCGTGCATGACTCACACCATATCATTTTTCATAGCGTAATTGCGAATAGGAAAGTGGATCATCAGGTATCTTGATAGCATAATGAGACTCACTTAAGCCCATATGATAATCGTGCAGGACTAAGTGGGTGGCGCTATCCGCTGGCATCCATCGATACAGCGTTGGAACCGATAGCCCCAGGTTTTTCGCAACCTCTTTTGGCAAAACCCCCGACGACAATAATTTTTGGCTCTTTGATAAATTCATCACAACACTTAAACTCGATGTTCTAGTTTTTTCTGCAGCAAAAGGCTTAGATCAAGCGTGCCATTTTATTAAGCTGCTCGGAAGCGCGGCCGGAAGGCTGTGTGCGAACGCGCAAATTATTTTTTATGATTGCTTTGCTTCCGTTCACTTCACGTTCGGATTAGGTTGACGTTCGGAAGGACGCCGTAAACCCATCCCTGGGAGCCCGGGGATTGGCATCCATGCCAATCACGCCTTCCTCACATCAACCGTAATCCTCACATTCGCTCACTACATCATTGTTTAATACGACCTTTCAGGCTGTTT
>JAPLRF010000026.1:92241-149699 GCA_026399315.1 Gammaproteobacteria bacterium | reverse complement strand
CCCCCAAGGATGGGTTCACGGCGTCCTTCCGAACATCACCCTAATTCGAATATTGAGCGAACGGAAACAAAGCAATAAGGAATTATGAATGTGCTACGGCTGATTGATCGGGGGATATTTTTGAAACATGCCGACACAATCGTTCCACTTTCGCGATGAAAATAGTTTTTTGCGAGGTTCGCGTGAGGGCTACCGCCCCCACTTCTGAACCGTTTGAAGGGGTTTCAAAAATACCCCACTCACAATCAGCCGCGCAAATTCATAATGCTTTTTTATTAAGGTAGCGCCATTGATCCCTGACACCAGATCCCTGATAACTTCTTGCAACAGTAATAATATTAGTACCACCATGAAAAATGGAGCGGATACCTTTTGTTCTAGTGAATAATGGCAGAAGCGTCCACATGAGTGGATGCGAGAAACCATCGGTGCACTAGCTTGTTAAAAGCAACCACTCTCGCTCTGCCAGTTCAGCATAGGGCGCAAACGATTCGTCCTGCGCTAAAATAAATTCTGCTAGATTTTTTCCAACATAACGCAAATTAAAATTTTTCGACGGAAATTTTTTTATATAATCACAAACCAAGCTTTCAAAGGCAGCTTCGCCTATTGATTCACACAATATAGGAAAATCCTGTTTCATCGCAGCAATAATTCTTTCGTAATAACTGTTTTGATAAATTTGGAGTTGTTGTTTTGCTGATAATTTTTTTGAAGAGATGATGTTGTTTAAAATTAGAAGGTTGTCTTTTAAAATATAAGATTGGAATTGTTGTTGGCGTGTTCTTAGATTGTTAATATAATCCATACTCAAGTCGCGCGGTCGCTATCGCTTCCGCTTCCATTCATTCACGTAAACATTATTGCGAGGTTCATGTTGCGCGGTCGCTATCGCTTCCGCTTCCATTCATGCTAACAAACCTCACGCACGGTCACGGTCACTGTCACCGTCACCGTCACCGTTTATCCATGCTCCGGCGCAATCATGTAAATGCCAGGCGCGTTACGCAAATAACCTTTGTAATCCATGCCGTAGCCAAAGACATAATGATTATCAACGCGTAAACCACAAAAATCCGCATGCGCTAATCCACCTTCAATTCGCGCATTATTTTTATCAACCAAAACTGCAGTCAATACTTTGCGCGCACCTTGCGCATCACAGTATTTAACGATTTCGGCCAAAGTAATACCACCATCTAAAATATCATCAACAATTAACACTGTGCGATTTTTCAATGAACATTGTGGCGTTGCTTTCCAAGTCAATTCACTACCAACAGTTTTATTTTGATACCGTGTTGCGTGAATATAATCCACTTCCAAAGGAAAATCTAAACGCGGCAATAAATTGCCGAGCGGAACAATGCCGCCAACAACAACACACAGAAACAAAGGATTTTCATGCGATAAACGTTCGCTGATTTCATGCGCCATTTGATCTAAGGCCGCATCAATTTCCGACTTGGAAAAAATACAAGTCGATTTAGCAAGCACATCACGAATATGGTTAGGTAAAATTACATCAGGGGACATGTCACACTCCGTATCAAGCGGGCTGATTTGATCGATTATCATCATAAAAATGCACCGTAGTCGTTGGGAAAGCACATTCTGCCCCATGCGCCTCAATAATTGCAACCGTTTTTAAAAATACATCTTGCTGAACCTGTCGATACTTCGCCCAATCTGTTGTTTTGGTAAAAGCATATACATTTAAATTCAATGAAGACGCTGCAAATTCGACAAAATGCACCATTAGTGTTTGCATCTGATCAATTCCGGGGTGTTCTCGCAGCATCTCATCAGTCGCTTTGGTAATAGCTGCAATCTGATTTACGTCATTGTAACGCACACCCACGGTAGCATTGATTTGTCGATTACTCATGCGCTGCGGGTTTTCGATGGCAATCATCGAGAAAATACTATTGGGAACATATAAAGGACGTTTTGAAAAAGTACGAACACGGGTTAGACGCCACCCGATATGCTCAACCGTGCCCTCGATATCGCGATCCGGAGACCGAATCCAATCACCCACTGAAAAAGGACGATCCCAAAAAATCATCATGCCGCCGAGAAAATTAGCAAAGGTATCTTTGGCCGCAAGCGCTATCGCAACACCGCCCGCACCACTAAATGCCAATAAGCTGCTGCCGCTAAATCCCAGTGTGGGCAGTATCGACAAAATTACAAAAATACTTAAAACAACGCGGGACAGTTGCGCGATGGCACGCACCGTTGTCTTATCACCGCGCTGCCAGCGAGGCGCAATTTTTTCTTCCATATTGGCAATAAATTTTAATAGAGACCAATACAAGGCAGCAATAAAAAACAAGCTGCGTAACGTATTCACAAAATTGACATGACGAATATCGATATGGAAACGCAGCATAATAATGGGAATAATAAAACTGATCGCTAGAATCCAGAAAAACGTCAGCCAGGGTGCGTGCATGGATTTTATCAGTGAGGCTATCCAAACATGACGTCCATTATCAAATTGCTTTAATAATATTCGGTAGATTGCGCGAGAAACCCAATGAAACACAATCATTGAAATCAATATCAAAGCAATATTCACCCCCCATCGATGAAGATAAATAAGATGCTGGAGATCGTTAGGTATTAAGGGGTGCATAGCGTTTTTACAATCTTATTTTAATGCCTGTATTTCTTCCTCAGATAAATGCGTGCATGCAGCGATGGTGGATACGTCAATGCGCTTTGCCAACATTTCCCGTGCGACATCATGAATCGCTTCAAGCTTGCCTTGCGCCACGCCTTGTGCCACGCCTTGTGCCATGCCTTCTGCAATACCTTGTGCTAGCCCCGTTGTCCTTGCCTCATTGAGCGCGTAATTCATCACAGATCGATTATCGCGCTCATGCTTTTCTTCTTGCTCATAGGTATTCATGTCAATTTCAGAAAATGAAAATCGATTCAGTTCTTCATACGCGCGTTCAATGATTTCATCACCACCCGCAATTCTTTCTAAGTCCTTTTCGTGTGTTTGTTCAGCATGCTTAAAAAAGTAAGTCCACTTTTCAATCATATTGCTGAGTTCATCGATGCCTTTGTTGAATTTGGGTAATTCCAAAAAGGTAAATGAAAAATCTTTAAGGTCATGACTATGATCCACTTTATCCAAAACAACATGGTCGGATTTATAAGCTTTTTTATTGGGAAACATAATGTAATCGGTAATCGCCAAAAAAATAATCGCTTTCAATTGATCATAATCTTCGCCTTGATAAAGTTGCTTGGAATATGCTTTTGCTGCGTAATATTGGGCACGTTTTTCAAACCCCGGTGTTCTGGCAACTTGCATTTCGACAATATATTGTCGACCATGCTCATCCGAACACAACACATCCAATAAGCTTTGCTTTTTGCAAGCAATATTAGGATCTTGATTTGTTTTTAGAAATTGTACCGCTTGAATTTTATGATCACCGGTGAAATTAAGCATGTCGTTAATAAAATGAATAAGGATATCTTTATTTCTTTCTGCGCCAAAAATACGTTTAAAAGCAAAATCGTTTTTGGGGTCTAGGAATTTTGTAATTGGCATAGGGCTTCTCATGATTAATTTCCCCTAATCCTAATGGTGTTTTTGAATTCACACAATACCGTGTTTTTCTATAAAAATCGACTGTAGTTCTTTAAACGTCTTACAAAATCCGGGTTTTTTTTTTGACGCACACGATCAAGAATATCAACAACCCCTTCGCGTGAATTACAGGCCAATAAAATATCACAGCCAGCCTCTAAGGCTCTGCTCGCGCGTTCTTCATAATCACACATTTTAGCAACAGCCTGCATTGATAAATCATCACTCATGATCAATCCGTCATACTGCAATTGCGTACGCAAGATATCTTTTATCCAAAAAGGGGAAAAACAAACAGGCAAAGGATCAATTTGCTCATACACAATATGCGCCAACATAATGGCATCTAACTGGGTCGACAATTTTCTAAAAGGCACTATGTCGCGCTTCGTTATCATTTCAAATGAACGCTCATCAATCGGCAAATCAAGATGCGAATCAACCGTCACCCAACCGTGTCCGGGAAAATGCTTTCCGGTGACGGGCATTTTAAATTGATGGCATTGCGCAATCATAAACTGACTTAAATCCGTAACCAACTTTTTATCATCACCAAAACTGCGATGACCAATCACTTTGTTACGACTGTAATCAATATCAAGCACAGGCACCAGAGTACTATAAACACCGGCGTTTTTTAATTCAGAAATCATCACTGCTATTATTTTCTAAAATTCAATTTTGACATTTTCTTTTTCTTTTTCGCCGGCAACATCATATTTTGCCCCCCAAAATTGCATCGAGGGTAACTCTGTAAATCCTTCTCGAAAACGCTGCACACGGCCGCCTTCTTGATCAACGGTAATAATTAATTGAGGTGAGACAGATTTGATTTGTTGTGTTAATGCCTGCAGCTGTTCCAGTGATTCATGGTTGCGCGAAAATAAAATCACACCTGAAATAAACGGGTGCGATAAAATTTCTTTGTCTTCCTGGGATAAAAATAATCCAGCAATATCAGCCCATAAAAAAGCAGGTGGTTTTCTCATAGCGCTACTTAGAAGGTGTGAATGTTAAATGCGACACATTTCCCTTTTTAATTTTTTCAGAAGGTTGCATACGCACAGCACCTTCTTTCACGACTTCATCGATACGTAAAATCGTATGCAAAGGAATATAAGAGCGCTTAACGTCTTTAAATTCAGCGCGCAATTTCTCTTCTGCTGGATCAACCAATACGGACGATGTTGTATCTTGAAAAATCAACTCTTCAATTTCAATAAAGCCCATCAAGCTTTCTTCCGTTAAATAGCGCGCATACACTTCGTATAGCGTCTCGTTTTGCACGAAAATAACGCGATAGATGGGTTGATCTTGTTCTGGTGTTGTCGTCATATTTACCTCAACGCATTGTCAAAATTAGGCTTAACGTTCTTCCGTTTCAATTAGGAAGTTTAATTCAGCCGGGGTCGATTCTCTGTGCAAGGCCTTATTGCGCTGCGGAAAACGCCCAAACTGTTGGATAACAGCGTAATGGTGATTTGCAAATTTTAAAAAGCTGTCAAAGATAACACGAGTCTCGGAAAATGCCAAATTGACTAACGTACGGTATGCCTTAACTGAGCGTTGTTGATCCACTACTTTTTCAGAATGCAGCAAAGGAAAATAATAAAAGACGCGTTCAATCAAGCTTAGCGCGTGATCACTCTCCTGTTTCATCCCATTCAAACAAATCGACAAGGCCCTTTCATCTTGTGCAAAAGCTTGATCAGACCCACGATAAATGTGTCGCGCAAATTGATCAAGTACAATAATCAAAGCTAGCTGCCCGCGTGGCGTTTTTATCCATTCATCCAATTGACCAGCATAGGCAGCTTCAACTTGTTTACTGAATTTCGCTTTAATTTCTTGATCGATCGCATCATCTTCGCCAAACCAGATGCGTGCGCGGTGTTCAGTTGGCACAATGGTTTGCTCTACTTGTCCAAACCAAAATTTGAGAACGTCTTCATAAGCAGGTGCAAGTGGGGTCATGATTACTTCCTTGTGTTGATGACGGTAAAATTATCTCATACTCACACTAATATAAAAACAGACTCTCCTTCAACCACTTTTTCAAATAAATCAATCACATCAGCGTTACACATACGAATACAACCGTGCGACTGAGGCGTTCCAAGCTGCTTTTCATCTGATGTCCCGTGAATGTAAATATAACGCTCCAGCGGCGTTTTCAGGCCCTTTAACCACAGAATTCGAGTCAATATGAAATCGCGGTTTGGATAATGCCGCGATAAATCACCATTCCAAATTTCACCGCTTGGTTTTCTTCCTTTGAATACAGTAAAAATGGGCATGCTTTCGCCGATTTTTTGATGAATTGTATGTAGACCCAAAGGGGTTTTCTCACTTCCTCTTTCGTAACCAACACCCTTTTTAGCCGAAGAAATCAGATACGCCGCCACTGTTTTGTCGTGCGCATCTTTTAGGTAAAGTTTTTGCTGGGTGATGTTGATGATGATTGGCATAGCGGTTCTCAGTATCAGCCTCAATTAGAAATTATCTCACACTCACGCTATATGTCCATAAGCGCAACTTTTCTTTTAAAAATTGATCAGATATAATGCAAAGCTAAATGATTAGATGAGGTATACAGCATGCGTCAACAACCGGCTAATTTACCCTACAGCTCACAAAATGCATCGACAGGATATACAGACGTAAACTCAAGCCTCTTAACTCAAGATAACTTAGCGCAACAGCAAGCAGCGGCGGGGGTCGTAATAAGCACCACCGATGACGCGCTTGCAGAAAAGATTAAACGTGCAGAACGCGCGTACCTATTACTACAGCTTAAATATTATGGCATGTATTTATTATTATTTGGTGGGTCACTCGCACTGGGCGCTACCTCGGTTATTAGCACAATATACGCAGTTCTCAATAAAACAGCTGACCCAGAATACATCGGCATCAACCGCAGCGGCGAGGACAGCCAAGGCGGAACACATTTTAATATTAAATCAGAATGCACTAGCATTCTTTCAGGTTTTTTTAACGCTGCTTTTGCAAATGCAATGGCACTGTCTGGTCAATACGGTAGCCTCACAAAAAGTGCTTTGGTCTTTGCCTGTGGTGGAACACAAAATGTGACAATTGGAAATTCGACTTTTATCACCCCCGAAAATGGTCTTTGCACTGATTACGCTGACTCAAGCAGAAACGATGATACTCCTGGCACAGATAATGACGCTTTGTCCGCACTCTTTAAATTATTAGCGGAAATAACCAACACGCCAGAAGCAACGCTAGTCTGTGAAAACACGCAATATTATGGCTGGCTTGTGGCAGCTGCCGTTATATCAGCCCTTGCAGGCACCGCTCTATTAACAGTTGGCATAATGCGTTGTTGCCGAAGTGACTGCTATCAAGAGCTTCAAACACCTAATAAGCAAGCTTTCGTTGCAAGTTTCGACGAATTAGATCGAAATTCAGATAATCGATCAATAGCGTCACTCATAACTATTGCCGCTGAAAGCACTACTTACGGCACGCAATAATCTCACAGCAAACCCAAAACAGTTTCAGCAGACACTGTTTTGGGATCCAGTACAATTAAATTTTTCCAGCTGCGCAACCATGTCAATTGTCGTTTCGCCAATTGTCGTGTGGCAGCAAGGGCTTTTAATTTCATCGTTTCAAAATCTGTTTTACCCTCTAAATATTCCCACGCTTGCCGATAACCAACAATGCGCATCGACGGCATCACTTCATTTAAATCGCCACGGTTTTTTAAGGCGCGCACTTCATCCAGAAAACCATCCTCCAGCATTTTTTCAAATCGTTTTTCAATATTCGCATGCAACCACTGACGGTCTTCAGGAATTAATGCGATTGTAATCACCTGATAATCTTCTAAAACGGGTTGCCCATTATTTTTTTGCAATTCTGAAATACGTTTTCCCGTCAGTAAAAAAACTTCTAATGCGCGCTGGATACGCTGTGGATCCTGCGGTTTAATTTTAGCAGCGGCAGCGGGATCAATTTCTGCTAAGCGCTGATGCATCGCAAGCCAGCCGATTTTTTCAGCATCCTGTAATAATTGCGCACGTATTTCTGGATTGGCTGTTGGCAAATCAGCCAATCCAAATAATAGTTTATGGAAATAAAGCATCGTGCCGCCCACCAATATTGGCGTACGATTATTTAAATGAATATCTTTTATTTCGCGTAGTGCATCCGTGCAAAATTGGCCGGCGGAATACGTTTCGCTTGGATCACATAAATTAATTAAACGATGTGGTGCAATTTTTAATTCTTCCATGGACGGTTTCGCCGTACCAATATTCATATCACGATACACTAAAGCAGAATCAACACTGATAATATCGGCTTCAATAGCTTGCGACAAACGAATCGCTAAATCTGTTTTGCCACAAGCCGTTGGTCCCATCAATGCAATAATTTTTTTCAATCTTAATACGCCCAATGTTTCGCTTTGGCTTTGGTTGAAACGCAATTATTGCCGCTAAAACTGGTATTAATAATGATACCTTGATGATTAATTTCAAACTGTGATTCACACGAGAAAGAATAATTTCCCGTGCTAACACCGCTTGAAGGCGCGTTCATCAAGCTTGCCGAAGGCTGTGCGCTCAAACGACCGGTATTTTGAGGGTAAACCTTCACGCCCGTTTCCTGTTCTTGCGTACGATAAATATATTCTTGATTACCATTGGGCAATTGATTCACATCTTCAGGTTGTCCCCAACTGTTAACCAGCGCCTTAGCTGGCGCACCTTGCCATGAATTCATTGCCATTTTATAATTTTCTTCCGTGCCGCAGCCTGTCAGCGCAAAAACAACAACGGACAGTAAACTTAAACGGGTAAAAGTGTTAATAGACATTTTGCTTTCCTTTTCATTGCGAGAATCACACGCGCCCTGCCGGGTGCGTTTCTGTGATAATATATTTAATCCCAAAGTGGATAATACGCTAAATTAATTTCTTCATCAAAAAATAATCGGGTGTTTTCTTCAAACGTTTCCGTGTAGTCGGAAACATAAAACTGTTTAACCCCTTTTATTTTATTTTTATTGATTAAACTATCTTCCTCTAGTCGTTTTTTAACTGCGGAAGCGACAATTTCAGAAGGATCAATAATATCAATTTTATTGCCATAAAAATCAGCAATATTTTTTTTAATCACAGGGTAATGTGTACACGCTAAAATTAACGCATCAAGATCTTGTAATGTTTTTCGCGATAAGTATTCTTCTAAAATAGCATCAATTACTTTTTTCCCGTGAAATCCTTCTTCAATTGCTGATGCTAAAATTGGCGTTGATTGTGATTTTAAATTAACACCGATATTCAACTCATCAATTCTTTTTTTATAAATATTAGAATTAACAGTCGACTTTGTCCCAATTAAACCAATATTTTTTTTGGGGTATGATTTCAAATAATTAACCACCGGGTCAATCACATTAACAACACGCGCTTTGCTGCCACAATATTCTTTTACTAAATCAAAAGCAGCTGAAGAGGCAGTATGACAAGCAATTAAAATTAATTTGCAATTTTGCTGTAACAGCATATGGGCAATTTTAACGGAATACGCCTGAATAGCAGCAGAAGATTTGTCACCGTATGGCAAATGCGCAGTATCCCCAAAATAAATAATATTTTCGTTTGGTAATTGCGAAACCAGGGCTTTGGCAACCGTTAAACCGCCAATACCGCTGTCAAAAATACCAATCGGATTGGCAGAAAGATCAATCGACATCATGCGCACCCAGTTTTTTATCCGTGAACAAATAATCCTTTAGTTCTTTATTGAATCGCGGATCGTGTCTGCGAATCCATTCTAACACCATCGCAGCATGTTCTTTTTCTTCGTCGCGATTATGTTCGAGAATTTTTTTGAGCTCGGAATCTTTGCAAGCATCAACACGTTGATTATACCAATCAACCGCTTCTAATTCTTCCATCAATGATTCAATTGCGCGATGCATGTCGCGCGTTTCTTGTGATAATTCTTCAATGGGTTCGTGATAGCCTTCGTGTGACATGGTATTTTCCTTATTCTAGTGCCAACAATTGCGCATTTCCACCTGTCGCTGTCGTATTCACCGTCATCGTGCTTTCGCGACATAAACGCAATAAATAATGCGGCCCACCTGCTTTTGGACCCGTGCCAGACAATCCGCAACCACCAAAAGGTTGCACACCGACAACCGCGCCAATCATGGTGCGATTAACGTAAATATTGCCTGTTTTGATGCGTTTTTGAATTTCATCAATCGTCGAATCTATTCGGCTTTGAATACCAAAAGTTAATCCATAACCCAAATTATTAATTTGATCAATCACACTGTGTAATTCTTTTCGCTTGAAACAAATCACATGCAACACCGGTCCAAACACTTCCTTTTGTAAAATTGATAAATCAGCAATTTCAAATGCAGTGGGTGCGACAAATGTGCCATTCCTGGTTTCAGGCGATAAATTCATTTGCGCGATAAAGTGTGCTTTTTTATGCATATCGTTAATATGCGCTTCCAGTGTGTTTTGTGCAGCCACATCAATCACCGGCCCAACGTCTGTTGACAATGAAGCAGTATTACCGACATACCACGTTTGCATCGCACCCTGTAACATCGCAATAAAATCATCAGCAACATCATCTTGGATAAACACAACCCGCAGGGCTGAACAACGCTGTCCTGCGCTACCAAAAGCAGAAATCATGACGTCACCCACCACCTGTTCCAGCAATGCTGATGAATCAACAATCATGGCATTAATGCCACCTGTTTCAGCAACCAAGGGGACAATGGCACCCTTGCGATTCGCCAATGTTAATTGAATTGTTTTTGCCGTTTCTGTTGAGCCTGTAAATAGAACACCGCTCGATCTTTCATCAGCAATTAACGCGTTACCAATTTTTCCACCGGAACCTGGCATCAATTGTAAAACTGATTTAGGCACGCCAGCCTCATAAAATAATTCAACCGCTCTTGCTGCAATTAAAGGCGTTTGCGCAGCGGGTTTGGCAATGACGCAATTACCTGTCACCAAACTTGCTGCCATTTGACCTACGAAAATCGCCAAAGGAAAATTCCAGGGGCTCACACAAATGAGCGTGCCAATACCATGCATGCGCAACGTATTGGATTCACCGGTTGGGCCTGGCAAACTGACGTCCGCCAATATCTCGCAGGCAATTTTTGCATAGTAACGACAGAAATCAACCGCCTCGCGGACTTCCGCAATCGCATCTGGCATGGATTTTCCAGCCTCGCGAATTAACAAGGAAAATAATTCAACGCGATGCACTTCCATCAAATTAGCTGTTTTTTCGAGAATGTCTGCGCGTTTGGAAACGCCGAGCTGATCCCACTCAAACTGCGCTTTAACAGCATTATTTAAAGCCGCATCGACTTCCGCTATTTCTGCATTTTGCACAAAACCAACGATGTCTTTTCTGTCATTGGGATTGGTCACTTGCACCGCCGCATCCAAATTAAATTTAGAATGCATCGGCGTAGCGTGCCATTCGTGTTTTTCAAACAAATGAAATTCGCTATCGATCAACTGCGATAATTCATCTAACTGCGTTAAATCCAAACCTCGAGAATTCTTTCTATCGTTTGGATAAATACCTTCTGGCAAAGGGATTTTTAAATTCGGGATCGAAGACATTGCCTTTAATTGCGCAATGGGATCCTGGGTTAACGTTGCAACTGGAACAGCGCGGTTCGCAATCTGGTGCACAAACGAACTGTTCGCGCCATTTTCCAATAATCGGCGAACCAAATACGGCAATAAATCTTGATGCTTGCCCACGGGCGCATAAATACGACTGGCGGCAGAATATTTTTTCGACGTAATTAATACGTTATGCAAGGGCTTTCCCATGCCTTGTAAGTTTTGAAATTCAAAATGGTACACTTTATCGCGCGTCATCCATAAAATGGCTGCAACGGTGTAAGCGTTATGTGTTGCAAATTGCGGATAAATTGCATCTTGTGCTGACAATAATAATTGAGCACAAGCCAAATAACTAATGTCGGTTGACTGTTTTCGCGTAAAAACAGGGTAATTTTCATATCCACCGACTTGCGCGATTTTAATTTCAGTATCCCAATACGCGCCTTTGACCAATCGCACACACATCTTTTTATGGTGTTTTTGGGCCAAGGCAATTAAATACTCTAAAACAAAATAAGCGCGTTTTTGGTAGGCTTGAACTGCCAATCCCAAACCATCCCAATGCGCAAAATCAGGATCAGCAAAAACCGCTGTAAAAATATCGAGTGAAATATCCAATCGGTGTGCTTCTTCTGCATCAACTGTAACAAAAATACCTGAGTTTTTTGCTTGCAATGCAAGTTTTTTTAATCGTTCAATTAAAAACGGCACAACCGTTTCTTTTTTTGCAAATTCATAACGTGGATGCAATGCTGATAATTTGATTGAAATAGAAGGTGATAAAAAACCATTTGATCGGCCCGGCGATTCACTCATCACCTGAATGGCATTTTGATAGGCTGCAAAATAATGCTCTGCTTGCGCTTGTGTTCGCGCCATTTCACCCAACATATCAAATGAAAATAAATAACCTTGTTGCGCTAAGGGTTTCGCATTTTTTAAGGCTTCATCGATCGTTCGACCCAAAACAAAATGTTCACTCATGATCTTCATTGAGCGCCTAACGGCTTCGCGAATCACCGGTTCACCGCAACGACTGACCAGTCCGTACCACATTTTTTTAAAGATGTTTGAGTTGGATTGATCGGCTAATACTTTCCCACCTAAGCTTAAACTGCGCGTGGTTAAATTCACAAACGTGGATTCACTCGCCCCGATATGCTTTTCCCAATCGCCTCCGGTTAATTTATCTTTAATTAACAAATCTTCCGTTTCTTTGTCAGGAATGCGCAATAAGGCTTCTGCCAAACACATGAGGACGGTGCCTTCTTCTGACGATAAATCATACTCCATCATCAAGGCTTCAACAGATGTTTGATCGTTTTTTTCATCACGCACCGCATTAACCAAATCCGTTGCGATTGATTCAATGTCCATCTTGTTAGCGTCGGTAAAAGTAAGCTGGCGCATTAAAGATTCAACACAATCGGCTTCATCAGCGTAATAATGTTGAATAATTTTTTCGCGCAAGGGAGATGGCGTAGGTAAAGCATTTTTGAAGATCAGCATGGGAACTCCTTTTTGATTGTCACTTCCACTCTCTTACGCTCAGGGGTTTAATCACTTACGCTTGAGGCTTTAAATATCGTTCTATACTATCATTGATTTCTTTAGCGGCAGCATCCTTATCTAGCCAGTCGCCTATTTTAACCCATTTGTTTTTTTCTAATTTTTTATAGTTTTCGAAAAAGTGAGAAATAGAATGGCGGGTGATTTCCGGAATATCGCTCAATGTTTTCATATGCGCGTAGTGAATACAGGTTTTTTCAATGGGCAAGGCCAGAATTTTGTAATCTTCACCTGACTCATCCGTCATTTGCAAAACACCCACCGCCCTGCAGCGCATTAATATTCCTGCTTGAACAGGGTATGGCGTCATCACCAATACATCGACAGGATCACCATCATTTGACAAGGTGTTTGGCACAAAGCCATAGTTACAAGGGTAATGCATCGCGGAAGGCATGAAACGATCGACCATCAAGAAGCCGGAATCTTTGTCCATTTCATACTTAACAGGCGTACCGTTAGCGGAAATTTCAATAACGACATTAAAATCATCAGGAATATTTTTACCGGGGGAGAGTGAACTGAGCGCTGACATTGCTATGATCCTTAAATTATATAAATAAAAAAGAGATCATAGCACAGAGATCAACAACGATAAAACAGACTCGGAACAGATTTTACATCTTGGGAGCGCTTGCGGCCATTGATTGCACAACCGCCCCTTGCGAGCCCTTCGAGCGAGAACGTTTCAAAAATTGACCGCACGATTGTTCTAAGCCTGGCAAAAGTGTTTTCAAACTGGTGTGAACGGGAGTAATAAATTGCGCGGTTTTGGTATTTGACATCAAGGATAAAAGTTTAGCTTGTAATACATTAAAAAAATTCAAAACGATCTTTATGGTCGATTCTAATTCAGACGAATATTGATTGCTGAAAACAGGATGATCTGTGCCTTCTTCTTCCACGCAAGCAGAAAAAAACTTATCAAAAACACTGATGATCAAGCTTTCCAAATCGTTAAATAATTTATTATCATTGGAAACAGGCAGAAATGCGTTTACATCCTGTAACAATAAACTGTAATGATGCGTTAAAAGACCGTTGTGAATATTAGCCAAACCGATAGACACGGCACACGCTTCAGGTAAAAATGACCTAGGGTCAGACGTAAAACCTGCGCTTTCGATTAAAGTTGTTAATTCAACCATTATGGGATGATATTGCAAAACGACCAGATCTCTTTTTTGAAAAAAAATGACGAGGACATTAATAAAGCGCAAGGCGCTAAGATGGACAAGTATTGCCGCTATTGCAGGACTACGTTCGAGCATCTCACAGTAATAAACCAATGTTTTCAAGTTAACGAGCAGGTTCAATACAATACACTTATGATCATTAGAAATACCTTCATTAAATTTATCGGTAAAAAGTTTAATGTATGCCAGTAAACTCTCTTTTCTGTCTGCATAATTTTGAGCAAATATCTTAGCGTGGAATTTGCTTAATCTTAAAATCGTTTTACGCTTAGTATTTAATTCCTGCTCTTTCAGGCATTCCTGAACAGCATCCCTTTTTTCTGCAGAAAATAATCGATGACCTCTGGTATGCACTCCTTCCAGCTTTTTATAAGATAATATTTGATCATCTTTTATGGCTTGTCTCAGCGTAACTTCATCTACTACTGCTTTTTCTATCTTTTCAGATAGCTTTTTTACCCTGGCATCTGCAATTCTTTTTGCTTCAACTCGTTTTTTTTCAACATTAACCAACAACAAATCAAATTCACTCCTTCGATTCGATTCAAAAACAATGTGCATTTTGGTTGAGATTGAATTTGACGCATCACACAGCGCCTCCGTGTAATTTTTTGGTAACTGAAATGCCGCATAATTCAATAAATTCACATAGGATTGATCACGCATAATATTGTAATGCACAGTGAATCTATTGAATTCACTGTCCTGCGCATAGCCAGCATTCACAAGGGAATAAGTTTTTTTGCTGGTTTTTTTAACAACATTATTTTTTCTGCTCATAAAGTATTTCTCCCATCAATTATTGCATTAAGCGCTGACTAGCCTTCGGTAACAATTCCAATATCGGACGGCAAACACGACTAAATTGAAGCTGATATAACCTTACTTGATCTTCGAGCGCTGATTTTAATGCAATCGACACATAATTATCAGCTTCAGAAAGAGCGAAAAAAGTTTTTTCTAAATCCATTATCAATTGCGCAAACGACTCATCTACAGAAAACTGCGGTTCATTCACGGCTTTATTTACCATGCAATTAATAATGATGCTGATTTTTTTCTCAAAATCAGAAACAATGTTAGACAACTTTTGCTCACGCTGGATATCGATCCCGCTCATAAAAATGGAAAAATATAAACACATATCGATTAACAAATTTTTAAACGTCATAAAATCTGAATGGATAGGCTTAAGCTGATCATAAAAAACAGGGCATTTTTTTTCTGGGCGCACTGTCAGCAAATCAAGAAAATCAGACAGATATGCTAACGCTATTGGAAGTGGGTTTTCCTTTTCAGGGTTCTTCACTTCCTCACCAAAATAACATTTCTTCTTGTTTTTGATGTCGTGAGCATAAGTATGTAAGAGCAAGGCCATCAAATACAGGTCTTCATTGCGTTCAATGCGAAGGCATATTTTAAAAATAAATTGAAATGCACTGTAAATGGATGAATTTGGACCGCCTGGAAAGGTTGAATGTTCCTTCGGTAAAAAATACTGCAGCGTTTCAACGCTCCACTGACATACACTCTTATACTTGGCATATGAAGCGCTATAAGCGTCGACTGCTTTTTGAATTTCACTTTCGCGCTTTGATAACCGCGCATTACTGCCGCCAAATAGCCCCGCTGTCGCCTGGGACTGCGCCGCAGTTGCCGAGCTCGAGAGCCGATATAGTTTTTTTTCTGCATTTTCAGTGCGATTTTTTAAATCAATAAATTGCTTTTCGACAGTTGTTTTCGTCATGTTTATTTTTGCTGAAATAATTTCACTGGTGAGCACTATAATATCATGCACAACAGATTCAATATTCTGTTTTATATCGACAATCTCATCTTTATTTTTCTGATAGGTCAGTTCAGAGAAATGCATCATTAAGCTAAAATGCAAGGAGAATAAACCATGTGTTTTCTCATTGACGTGATCAGAAAAATCAATATAGAACGCGTTCAAGTTTTCTAGAAACGCATGAATTTTATTTAAAAACTGAATGAGATTCTTACTGTTGGGGAGCGGTCTAATACTTTTTCCAAATGCCGAGAAATCATAAGCCCCATTTTCAAGTATATTCCGCACATGAATAATGATAAAAAGAAGCATTGCGCTATTTTCAGAATCACAGTCAGTTTTTCTGTTTTTAATCATAGCAGATAAAAAAGAGCAGTCCTTAAGCATGTTTGTCAAAACATATCGATAGCCTTCATTTTCAATATTGGGCAGAATCCGCTTTAATGGCTCCAACGCAGCATCCAAACTGAAATCAGTTTTTTCACTTAAATTAATAACATCATTATATCGCTGTAGAAATAATTTTTCGCTTTTTTCAATTTCCAATTCTCTTTTTGTTTTTTTGACTAGCGTTGTTTTTGATTCGACAGATTTCGGAATTTTCACTTCGAGTTGTTTTTGTGAGCTAATTAAAGCTTTACTTTCTTGAATAGCTTTTTTTTCGGCTCTTCTTTTCTCAATCTCCACTGCTTCATCAGCTTTCTTTTTCTCAGCCGCTACTTTCCGCTCAAGATCATTTTTAATTCTTAGTTCAAATGCTGCTGCTATTTTTTCTGCCTTTTCTAATTCCTTTTGTGCTCTGTTCGCTTCTGCTGCCTGATTTTTAATAAGCGCTTGCGCTGCTTTTTCAGCTTCTGCTTGTGCTAACGCTAGTTCATTCTTTTTTGTCTCTTCGGCTTGCAATTTTTCAGCAGTTAACTGTGCCGCAAATTGTTCAGCGCTGATTTTTCTGCCTTCTTTTCTCGTTTTTTTATCCAAACTTGTTGCTTGCGCTGCTAAATTTTTTTCAAGTCCTTCTAAGCGTAATCTTTCATTTTCCAATTCTAATTCTTTAATTGTTAGAGAATCAGAAATAGCTTTTAATTCAGCTGCGTTTTGATTTTTTTCATCATTTACTTTTTTTAATTCCGCCTCCAAAATCACATCTTTTTTGCCGATTAGGTCTGCTGTTAATTTTGCATGTAATTGAGCAAGTACCCCGGAGAACCTTTGCGCTGTAATTAATTTTTTTTGCAACTCAGTAATGGTTGCGGCCATTTTTCTAGAAACATCAACATGAACAGAAGGCATTGCAGGGACAGGCATTAAGGGGGGCTGTGGAAAATTATTGTCGCTTGCCTGCGTATCGCTTAACACACTTGATCCATAAGGATCATGACTAAATGAAGAACAATCCGAATTATACCGCATAAGATTACCTGCTGGATATTGAACAAATTTACTGCACAATACAGTGATAAAATCGCTATATCAATGACCTTTAATGAATTAATGCTGACTTAATGTTGCTGAGAATTTACCGACGCGATTTAAAGAAACTTTTAAGGATTGCGGCACAATCATGCGCCAAAACATCGTCAGACCAATTGATTACATGATTGAAATTCGGGGAATCCAGTAATTGAAAAACACTTTTTACGGCGCCGGCTTTAGGATCTGTCGCTCCAAATACCAAACGTTCAATTCGCGCATGAATCATCGCGCCAACACACATCACGCACGGCTCTAAAGTAACATACAGCGTTGCATTGGTGACTCGATAATTATTTAATTTTTTTCCCGCTTGTCGCAATGCCATTATTTCAGCATGCGATGTGGGATCGCTTAATTGAATCGGCTGATTCCAGCCTTCTGCAATGATTTCGTTGTCTTTGACTATCACAGCACCAACAGGGACTTCGCCTTCGGTTTCGGCACGTTTTGCAAGAGTTAATGCATGCTGGATAAATGCTTCGTCACGGTTTCGCAATTTGATTTTCGCCTGAAAATAATGTTCACTGCACGTTCACACGCACCCTGCCGGGCGCGTTTCCGAGGTATTAAACTTCTATTCCCATTCAATCGTCGAGGGTGGTTTTCCAGAAATATCGTATACAACGCGTGAAACATGCGCGACTTCATTTAAAATTTTATTGCTCACTTCTGCCAAAAACGCATGCGGCAACTCAGCCCATTCAGCCGTCATAAAATCAATTGTTTTAACGGCACGCAATGCAATGACATACTCATAACAGCGCGCATCCCCTTTCACGCCGACTGACTTTACCGGCAAAAATACAGCAAAAGCCTGACTCACTTCATCATATAGATGATGTTCGCGCAAAGCGGCAATAAAAATATCATCGGCATCCTGCAGTATTTTAATATAATCTTTTTTCACTTCGCCCAAAATGCGAATACCCAAACCAACACCCGGAAAAGGATGACGATAAACCATCGAAGGCGGCAAACCCAATTGAATGCCCAGCGTGCGCACTTCATCTTTAAATAATTCCCGCAAGGGTTCAATTAATGCAAAGCGCATGTTTTCCGGCAATCCTCCAACATTATGATGCGATTTAATAGTGTGTGATGTACCTGATGATGCTTTTCCAGATTCAATGACATCAGGATAAATGGTTCCTTGCGCTAAAAATCGAATACCCTGCAACTTCTCGGATTCAGTTTCAAAGATATCAATAAATGTTTTTCCAATGCTTTTTCTTTTCAGAAATAAATCTTGGGCGTCAACACGAATCACTTGCACACCCAAATTATCCGCAAAAACTCGCATCACTTGATCGCCTTCATTTTTGCGCATTAATCCTGTATCAACAAACACACAAATTAATTGATCACCAATGGCTTTATGCAATAATGCGGCCAACACAGAAGAATCAACGCCGCCCGATAATGCCAGCAATACTTTTTCATCACCCACTTCTTTTCTAATTTTTTCAATATTTTCAGCAATAATATTGTTGGTTGTCCACTGCGCTTCGCAGTGACAAATTTTTTTTAGGAAATTATCAATGATTTTTAAACCATGCTGTGTATGCGTCACTTCCGGATGAAATTGCACGGCATAAAATTGCTTTTCAGTATTCGCAATTGCTGAAATAGGCGCATTATTTGTCTTTGCGATAACAATAAAACCTGGCGGAATTTGCGTGACATGATCACCATGACTCATCCACACATTAATATCTTTTTCAGAAATATCTTGAAACAAAGGGTTTTTTAAATCAATTTCGGTTTTCGCATACCCAAATTCACGCTTGGTACTGGCTTCAACAACACCACCCAATTGTGCTGCCATGGTTTGCATACCATAGCAAACACCCAACACGGGAATATTTAATTCAAAGGTAATATTGGGTGCGCGCAATGTGTTATTTTCAACAACGGTTTCAGGGCCGCCTGATAAAATAATACCGCTTGGATTAAACTTTTTAATCGTTTCGTCAGCAATGGAGGGGTGCATGATTTCACAATACACACCACACTCGCGCACACGACGCGCAATGAGTTGCGCGTATTGCGAACCAAAATCGATGATTAAAATGCGGTATTGATGGATCATTGTTGTTCTCGTGAATAGTTGGGCGCTTCTTTTGTAATTTGCACATCATGCGCATGGCTTTCGCGCATACCGGCATTGGTAATCTTCACAAATTGAGCGTGTTTTTGCATGTGCGCAATATCGGGCGATCCAACAAACCCCATGCATGAACGCAACCCCCCGAGCAATTGATGCAAAATATTTCGCAATGAACCCTTGTAAGGAACACGTCCTTCAATTCCTTGAGGAACATATTTTTCGATGTCGCCACTTTGATTATCTTGAAAATAGCGATCACTTGAACCATGCGCCTGTGACATTGCCCCCACTGATCCCATGCCGCGATACGCTTTATAAGATCGTCCTTGAAATAAAATCACTTCGCCTGGCGCTTCTTCTGTGCCTGCAAATAATCCGCCGATCATCACACACGATGCGCCAACCGCAATGGCTTTGCATACATCACCTGAAAAACGAATTCCGCCATCCGCAATAACAGGAATATTTTTACCGGCAACTGCCTTTACCACATCGGCAATCGCCGTGATTTGCGGCACGCCAATGCCGGCCACAATTCGGGTTGTACAAATTGAACCCGGGCCCATGCCCACTTTAATCGCATCAGCGCCCGCTTTCATTAAAGCGATGGCCGCGTCTGCCGTGGCAATATTGCCGCCCATGACTTGTTGCTCAGGGTACGTTTTTTTAATCCATTGAATAGTTTCAATCACGCCTTTTGAATGACCGTGCGCCGTATCCACAACAATAATATCAACGCCTTCAGCAACCAAGGCAGAAACACGGTCAACCGTGTCTTTTCCGGTTGTAACAGCAGCACCAACACGCAATTGTCCATTTTCGTTTTTCGTTGCAAAAGGTTTGGTTTGTGATTTTAAAATATCTTTGACGGTATACATTCCGCGTAATTCAAATGAATCATTTACAATGAGTATTTTTTCGATACGGTGTTGACGAAACAAAGTCATGACAGCGTCGCGTGAAACACCTTCTTTTACGGTGATTAATCGCTCTTTCGGCGTCATCACATTTTTAACAAGCTGATCAAAATTATTTTCGAAACGAATGTCTCGGCTTGTGACAATGCCAACTAATTTTTTTCCTTCTACTACTGGCATACCTGAAATATTATTTTTATTGGTTAATTCAATTAATTCGCGAATCGTTGTATTGGGTGTGACGGTAATAGGGTCTTTCACCACACCACTTTCAAATTTTTTCACCTTGCGTACTTCAAGCGCTTGCTGTTCAATCGACATGTTTTTATGCAAAATACCGATGCCACCTTCTTCAGCCAAACACACAGCCAAACGATGCTCGGTCACGGTATCCATAGCAGCGGATAAAACAGGGATATTTAATCGAATGTCACGCGTTAAGAACGTGGCAAGATTGGCATCTTTCGGTAATATGTCAGAATAATGAGGAACCAGGAGTACATCATCGAACGTTAATGCTTCAGATAAGATTTGCATTGATTCACCTCGTTAATGTCGAATAAATGCAAGGTATTCTATCGTAAAGCGAGGCGTTTCGCCACAAATATTACGGCTCCCGCTTTAAAATTTGAACAACTTAAACAATCAAGCGTAGTAAATAAAACAATAAGGAATGATAAATTGGCTTTGGATGATTATTCAGAGGTGTTTTTAAAACACCTCTTTCATAATCATCCACGCCAAATTTATCATGCTTAATTTTAATTAAACCGTCTGTATTGCTGTTTCAAATCTCGTCTTGCTGCTGCATTGGCGCTTTTTGCCGCGTCTTGTACATTTGTGTTGGCGTGAGTAAAAAAATTATTAGGATTTTTTTGAGGGTTGCCCGGAATCACAGCGTTAGAAACACCCATCGCCCTGAGTTGATCCTTAGAAGGCTGCCCACCGCCTGGCGTTGTAAAAACCACTTTTGCGCCTTGCGCCTCTACATTTAAAATAGGATTGCCTTTTTTATCGCTCAGTGCTGCTTTGCTCATCTTAAAACCTCTTTTGATTGTTTCATTGGCTATCAATTTCTTGAAAGAGTATATTGAAGCATATCGAAATTAACAATTTATTAAGACATCAAAATGACACCTAAAATAAGTGAAAATAATCTGATTTGGATCGATCTTGAAATGACAGGCTTAAATCCGGAACAGGATCGCATACTGGAAATTGCCTCAATCGTTACCGACTCTAATTTGAATATCATTTCAGAAGGCCCGGTATTCGCCATTCACCAAGCGCAAACAGAGTTAGACCAAATGAATAGCTGGTGCACAGATCAACACGGCAAATCCGGTTTAACGCAGCGTGTTCAACAAAGTAATATCTCTGAAACCAGAGCAGAAGCAGAAACAATCGCTTTTCTCAAACAATACGTACCCGAAAAAACGTCCCCTATTTGCGGCAACACAATTTATCAAGATCGTCGTTTTTTATTAAAATACATGCCAACATTGGAAAGCTTTTTTCACTATCGCCAATTAGACGTCAGCACAGTGAAGATTCTTGCGCAAAAATGGGCGCCTTCTATTGTGGATGGCTTTAAAAAGGAATCAACACACCTTGCGCTACAGGATATTCGCGATTCAATTGAAGAATTAAGGTATTATAGAAAATATTTTTTTAAATAAGGAGATTTAGTATGTCAGCATTGATCGCGCTCATTGTCGCTTATCTTTTAGGTTCCGTATCATCCAGCATTATTATTTCCAAGGTGTTAAAAACACCTGATCCGCGTACCGCAGGTTCTGGTAACGCCGGCGCTACCAATGTGCTGCGTCTTTCTGGCAAAAAACAAGCTGCGCTGGTTTTAGCGGGCGACATGTTAAAAGGCTTGCTGGCTGTTTGGATCGGCCACATTCTTCACGTTCACGGGCTTGATTTAGGGCTTGTTGCTTTCCTTGCGGTTGTTGGGCACGTTTATCCAGTTTATTTTGGTTTTAAAGGCGGTAAAGGTGTTGCAACTGCAGTGGGCGTTGTTTTAGGGTTATCCTTTATATCAGGCATCTTAATGGCAGCAGCATGGGCAACCATTGCATTCTTAACGCGGTATTCATCGCTGGCATCCATACTCTCTGTTGTTTTAGCCCCTGTTTTTTTACTTATTTTAAGCCAAAGCGCTTACTTCTTTCCCGCCATCCTGATTGCCGCACTGGTTATCTGGAAACACAAAGACAACATTACGCGCTTGCAAAATAAAACAGAAACTAAGATTGCGTTTTAATAAAAGATTTTACCACCTTACTTACCTTTGGTTGATCCAAGGGAATCATATGACCTGCGTTCAATACGGTAACCCAGGTCAAACCGCCGCCTGATTTTAAATACCCTATCGACTTAATCGCTGCTGTTTTTGCCAGAAGATAATCATTCCTTTTCGGCCACGCTAAAGTACCAATTAATTTTTCTATGCCTAAAAAATTCGTGTCTTTGGCATCATTCAAACCTGAGAATATAACAATATCAATATGCGCAGACAATAATTGATTGTAAAGCGGCTCAACAGATTCCTGAATAGCGCCATTGTATTTTTTATTCACCTGATTAGACCAACAAGCAAATTTTTCAGCATCTATCGCGTGAATTGCCGCCAATACTTTTTTCTGGTTTAAGTATTTATCCAATAATGCGTTGCTCTGAAAATGCAAATAACTGGTATTCGCCATATCCTTAATTTCAGCGCTCGATTGAATACGGCTATTAATTTCACCACATATTTTATTGGCTTGAGTTTCTTTATGTTCCTGAATAAGCAATTTGCAATGCTGATATATTGCGTCGATTTGCAATTTTTTCTGAAACGTAATTAATCCGTGCTCATATGCATAAGTAGAATCCATGGATTGCTGGATATTGGGCGAAATCCAAGGCGACATCAATATAATACTTTTAAGATTGATTTTTAAATCTGTTTTTTTATTTTCCTTTAATATTTTAGTTGCGAGCATAGGAAGGTAGGTGCCAGCATAAGATTCACCTGCTAAAATAATGGGGCTATGCGCATAACGCGGATGATTTTTTAAAAATGAATATAATGCATTGTAGTATTGATCAACACCCTGCTGTCGTGTTTTCGGAAGTTGATTACGCTTCAAAAGAGACAATCCAACATCAGCCGGCTGATCTATCACGAGATAATTTGCAAAATCACTCCAGGCATTTGCACGTTTTTTTAATGTTAAGGTTGATGTGACAGAGTAAGGCCCTGTCTCATTAAAAAAACCATACAAACTACTGTAACCCGGGCCGCCGTTACTCCAAATAATAATCGGCGCGTTTGGCTTATGCGACGCAACAAACCAATAAAATAATTTATCGTGTTTACCGGCGCAGGTATAACCCGAGTATTCTTTATCGGGTAAATTTTTTAATCCAGGAAGCGATGTAATTTGATCGCTTGCAAAACACATTCCAGAAAAAGAAACCACTGCAGCAAAAAGAATTTTATTAACACACATTAAAAATCAACCCAAAATAAAGTCGATCTTCCGCTGATCTAAATCAACACGCGCAATCTGCACGCGAATACTATCACCTAAACGATAGGTCAGATTACCCGCTTTCCCACGCAACAAATGATGCACGGAATCAAACTGATAATAATCATTTTTGAGTGCCGTAATATGCACTAAACCTTGCACGAAAATATCTTTTAATTCGACGAATAACCCAAAACCAGTAACATCAGCAATAACGCCATCAAACGTTTGCCCTGCTTTGTTTTTCAGGTAGTCACACTTCAACCAATCCGTTGCATCTCGTGACGCTCTGTCAGCACGACGCTCTGTCATCGAACAATGCTCACCCACCATCTCTACTTTTTCTGCATTATACAAAAACTGAGATTTTTTTTGTTTTAAAATCGCTTGTTTTAGCGCGCGGTGAATCATTAAGTCAGGGTAACGACGAATGGGCGAGGTAAAATGCGTGTAGCTATCATACGACAACCCAAAATGACCGCGATTATCGGTAGAATAAATCGCTTGTTTTAAAGAGCGTAACATCACCGTTTGAATTAAATTCGCATCGGGTCTTTTTGAAACACGCTCTAATAATTTTGCAAAATCAACAGGGGCCGGACGATCACCGCCTGTTAATTTCAATGAAAACGCTTTGAGAAAATCACGTAAATTAGCTAGTTTTTCAGGCTCTGGTAAATCATGTACGCGATACAGAATAGGAATGCCTGTTTTTTCAAGATACTGTGATGTCACTTCATTTGCCAACAACATCATTTCTTCAATGATGCGATGCGCCACATTTCTTTTTCTAGGAACGATGCGGTCAATTTTTCCGTCATCGCCAAAAATAATTTGCGTTTCCGTTGTTTCAAATTCAATGGCGCCACGCAATTGTCTTTGTAAAATTAATTTTTTAAATAATTGATGTAGGTTTTTTAAATGCGGATTAATACCTTTATCGCCACTCGCATCATTACTTAAAATATCAGCGACTGCGGTATAGGTTAATCTCGCTTGTGAATGAATAACCGCATTGTCAAATCGATAAGAGGTGACATCTGCGTCTTTATTTAATTCAATTTCGCATACTAACGTTAAACGATCGCAATTCGGGCGCAAGGAGCACAATTCATTCGATAATTTTTCTGGCAACATCGGAATAACGCGCGACGGAAAATACACAGAATTACCGCGTATTTGTGCTTCTTTATCCAATGCGGAATCGGGTGTGACATAATGCGCCACATCGGCAATCGCAATAAACGCTCGCCATCCGCCATTTTTTAAGGGTTCGCAATAGACAGCATCATCAAAATCTTTTGCGTCTTCGCCATCAATCGTTACAAAGGGCAATTGACGCAAATCACGGCGATTTTTAATATCGTCCGGCAAAACAGCACTCGGCAATGTCGCTGCTTCGCTGGTTACGTCAGAAGGGAATTTAAAAGGTAAGCTATGCGCACGAATAGCCAATTCTACTTCCATGCCAGGTGTTAATTGATCACCTAAAATTTCAACCACTTCGCCAATGGGTTGTCGACGGCTGGTTGGCTGCGATGTAATATTCACAACAACAAATTGGCCGTGAACAGCCGCGCCTTCAGCGCCCTTGGGAATAATAATTTCTTGAACAATGGCTTTGCTATCTGGGTCCACAAATGAAACGCCATTTTCCTGAAAAAAACGACCGGCCACTTGTTGGGTATTGCGTTCTAGAATTTCAACGATGGCGCCTTCAGGCTTTCGGCCTTCTTTTGAAATAACGCGAACCAAAACGCGGTCGTTGTTAAATACTTGCTGCATTTGACGCGCATGTAAAAAAACATCAGCACCGCCTGCGTCCGGGATCAACCAGCCAAAACCATCGCGGTGAGCCTGCACAAAACCTGCAACAAGAGACATGCGATCGATCAGGCCGTAACAATCGCCGCGATTTAGAACGAGCTGACCATCGCGTAACATAGCGCCAAGACGACGCTCTAACCCAATGCGCTCGTCCTCTATTTTTAAATCAAAGGCCTTTAGCAGCTGTTCAAAAGTAGCGGGTTTATTAAACTCTCTTAAATATTCCTGGATAAACTCACGGCTCGGAACGGGGTGTTCGTACGTTAAGGCTTCACGTGCGAAATAAGGGTCTTTTTTAGTGTTTTTGAACGCGGGCTTCTTGTTAGCCCGTTTTCGCGTTGATTTATGTTTGGTTTTATTTTTTTTAGGGTCTGCAGGTAATTTAGGCATAGTACTTCTGTGTTGTTTAGAATAGATTTTTCCCATTATCCATGGAAACGGGTTGGATTGCATTGATTATTTAGCTGGTAGTAAAGCCCCGGGCATCCATTCGTGATTTCAAATCAGCCAATGGTGCGTCTTCAGTAACCCAATACCCCCCGTCAATTGGACGCTTGGCGGTAAAGTCATTAAATTGACAAACACTTAAATGCGCGATGCACGGAATCTCAATCACTGCGCCCGCTTTAGTTTGAAAATGACATTGTAAATCAAAATTTCGCTCTGTCAGTAAAATAACAGACCACTGATTTGGCTTTAACTGTGAATCCCAACCGGCTGACATGCCCGGTTTCTTTTTCTGATGGCTTAGCCAAACAGGGACCGTGCCTTTATTTTGAATTGCATACAAACGGGGTTTTGCGGTGTGCTGCGCATAAAGTAAAACAGCCCCCCTTCCGAAATGAATGCCTGAAATTTGGCAAGCAGGAGGGAATTGTTCGGCAGCAAAAATAGGCACAGAGAAAATCAGCATTGCAAAAAAATATATTTTTTTCATATTTTAACACCCTCGTTAACACCAGTTTTCAATTCTTAACTCGGCAATGCGATTAAATTCTTTTTCATTATTAGTCACTAAAATAACATCAAGCGATAAGGCGTGGGCAGCAATTAAAAGATCATTTCCACCGATAGGTTTTCCTTTCCTTTCCGGCAATACTCTAATTCTTGCGTAATAATCGGCAACACTGTTTGGCAGCGGTAATACAGGTATAAATTGCGTTAGCGATTTTAGCGTATGAATTGCTTTTTCTTTGAATTGACTCTTATGGGCACCGTACAATAATTCAGAATACGTGATTATCGACATACCAATTTCACCCGATTCAGTTTTCTCAAAACGATTCAGGACACTAACAGGCTTTTTTTTTGAAATATAGATGCAAATATTAGTATCTAACAGGTATTTCAGTGTCATTTAAAATTTCCTTTTTTGAGGCAACAGATCATTTCGCCCCTCTTTCATAAAATCATCTGGTAGCTCAGTCAGCAACTTAAATGCTTGTGACATATTGGATTTTGCTTTACGAATCACAACCTCATCATCGCGCATAAAAATAAGCACCGGCCCAACGGAAAAATGGAATGCCTTAGGTAGCCGAACCGCCAATGAATTACCACTCTTAAACACCATGGTTTTTCTAGGTTCGTGTGTTTTTTTTACTGTTTTGATTTTTCGCATTAGCGTTACCGTTTGTTTTATATATACTTTTAAAAGTATATACAATATCACCCTCACCGTCAAGCCAACCACCTCGGTAGAAATTGATCGGCTTGACGCAACAGCTTCACCTGCGCACGGAAATCAGGGACAAAACGGGCAACGCATTTCCAGAAAGACACCGAATGGTTTAAATGAACCGTGTGACATAGCTCATGAATTAAAATATAACGTGCAATCGCTTTTGGCAGGAATAAAATTTTATAATTTAGTTGAATATTTTTTTGTGCCGTGCAACTGCCCCACACGGTTTTTTGACCGCGAATGCTTAATTTTTGATACGGTAAATTGCACTCGATAGACAATTGATTTAATAATTCACCCAAATATTTTTTGGCTTGTTTTTTTAAATGCTGAACAACGGCAGGAACGCAAACGGAAAAATCCGTTATGGCGCCGTAAAAAATAATTTTATTTTTGTCGACACGATAAGAAACGCCTGTTGTCGCATTAATGGGCCTATAAATAATATCAATATTTTTATTAATGGATTTTAATTCTATTATTTCAGGTAATGCTTTTTCATCTGCATTGTCAGGCAGTAAAAACGTAAATTGCTGCGCGTGTTTTTCAATCCAATCGCGGTGTTGATTTATAAAACCCAGCACATCAAAATTTTTCTGTCGTTGTGGAATAACCACTTCCAAGCCGGAGCCGGCATAAATGCGCATCGACACGCGCTTGGCACGTTTGCTATGACGGATTGTGTATTGAGGTGGCCAAGGCATGGGATACCCTGTGTGTAATTGATTTTGTGAAAGTGTATCACTTTTCGCCCCCGCCAACGCAGGGACTTTCTTGCTAACATGAAATTCACACCGAAGCCCCGCGTTAATCGAGCGCGTAACGTTGCAAAGGGCCAGTGAATTGGCACGGAAGCCCCCACGTTAGTGGGTGGCGAAATGACCACCCCCCCCCACTGCCGCCCATATCACACCTCAAAATAAAATGTTACCGAACCTGGAAAAATGCCAAATCTCTACTATATTGAAGCTATCTCTCCATTTATATAGAGCAGATATTTATGAACGCATTCGATGAATTAGTTGAAATAAAGTTAAAATGGTTACGCATAAATCTTACAGAAACGGGCATAGAAACTATAAAAGGTGAAAACGTTATAGACCCTGTAATCCAATTTCTGCGCACATTATTTGATGTCAACTCTGTACCAGATATTAAAGCAGCACAACGCGCACTCAGTCTTTATCTACTGGAGATTGATCCAACGTTATTTAAAGCATTGAAAGAATATAATGATTTTTTTCTTAAATTACTCGGCAGTGCAACATATGAAAACATTCTCGACAGACGCAAAAAATTCTTTCAAACCACAGAAACCGTTTCCGTGGCTCGGCTCAAAACCGACGCCGGAACACTACACCAATTTTCAATACAACTAAACAATGGCACAACACAAACCATCAACTTCCATCGCAAATTTTCTTTTGGAGCCGAACGCATTCTCACCGCCGACCCTGTTTCCATGCAAGGCGATCAATGGCGCATGATGACGGACCGCGGGCATGGATTATATGCCAATTCCTTGGTTTCACGCATCATTGCAACGCTGGGGCAATATATTTCCGAGGTCGAACGAAAATACAATTTAGTGCCAGAAAAAATTGATGGGATTTATCAGTTAAGCACAGCATCACTGGCTGAGCTGGAAAAAAAAGATGTCAACGCTTATAGAAAATACAACACATTTCGAGTTATGCAAGAAAACCTACGCAATAAATTTCATAAGCTAGAGCGCGCGGTCGACCCAACAAACCCCAAAGCAGAAATTGAGTTTAAAATGACACTGCGCACAACATTGGATGTCTTGCGTGATTTGACCAATGAATTCTCTAAAGGTGAGAGTGACAAAATGCAAATCACCTCTGACCACATTATCGCATCGGCACATAAAGCCATTAACAGTTTTCAATGGCCCAACAATGCAAAAGGCCGCCGATTTCAAATCACCGAAGCTGATCAACTGATTGCCAAAAATAACGAACGCATCACTTATTTTCCAGAGAAAGAACCTTCCAGTGCAGCAGGTGGAACGGTATTTTCTTCAACCGGTGGGTTTGGTGCGGCAATGCGTGACAGCCACGCTTATTATTTATCCGTGATTTATGGCGCAAGTGCTGAATCCCGCAAAGATTTGATGGCGGCAGTGGGCAACTTAAGGCCCAGCACCGGTGTTGGTGCAGGAATCGCTTCTGCAAAAACACGCGCACGGCAATTGGAAGCCAAGGAAATTGCGCATCAGGTTTTTAGAGAACCTGAAATGAAAACAGGCGAAGCACTGACATTCCAATTTGACAAATTTATTGCCGTCTACGACAACCCCGCAGGAAGAGAATACTGCAAAGAACATTTTGGTTCATTTGAAGCATTGCAAAACGAAGCAGCAAAGCAAATGTGTTTGTTTGCGCGCGATGAACCGCAACGTGCTGCGATTGCAGCGGCATTTATTAATAAAGAAGCGGACATACAAGAAAACTGGACAAAAGAATTTGAGCTGCATTTTACACCAGTTTTAGTCGTTAGTTCGGGTAATCAGTTACTTACCTATATAACTGAACGAAAACTGCACGCACTCAGCGCAGTCGTCAAACTACCCGAAGGTGCAACAGCAGCAGATAAAACGGCGTTTTTGACGGCATTATTGACGGCATATAATGAAGGGAAGTTGAAACCACTAATTAACGAGACGATTGGAACACTTAAAACAGCCTACCCAGCGTCTCTAGATAAAAGTAATTTTGAGAATGAATTATCAAAGGTCGTTGATAGCCTACTGAACGCTAAAGATTTAAAAAGAAAATTCGAAGGCATTGATACTGTTGCAAGGGAATTAGGTGCGGAAGGAAATGAACGCATGGCACAGCATGAATACAAAAAATACCAGATCATAGAACAGCTCGCTTCACAAATTGATCCCTTCCTCGCAAAATATGACAATGAACTGGGTAGAAAACATTGTAAAACACTTTTTGGTTCTTTTGAAAATTTAAAAAAAGAAATCGAAAAACAAGTAACACAATTTGCTGATGAATATGCTCCAAAAGAGACTATAGAAGATTTTAAATTAGAGGAAATTTTAGCAAGCAGTTTTAAGCAACACCATTCGATAGCGAAAATGAACAGAGAATACGACTTGAAGGTTGCACTCAACGAAGGACGCTTAGAATTTCAAGAACGCTCTGAAAAATTAGCGGAAATTAATGCGACGCTAAAGCAAGTCCAATTAGCGGGAGATCTCACCCGCGGCAATCCAGAAAAAGTTAATTTACGCGAAACATTTGAAAAGCATGCGAAAGCAATGGCGGCATATTGCTTAAAGATCACTAATGACGATTCCGATTCCCCACAGAAACTTAAGGAATTTCTAAACCGCATGGATCACGTGACAAATAAACTCTACAGCGAACACACATGCGAACAATTTTTTGGTGTCACACGCGATGAGTTCCAACGGGAAATGTTGGGCCAAGCGCTGATCGCAACAGAAATGACGCCGGAATTGTATCAATCACTGCGTTTATATTGTATCGAATATAATAAACCCTTTGGTTTGTTATTTAATGAAGCCGACAAACTACGTGCGACAACTGATCCAAACAAAAAATACGCAGAATCTCACCACACAGATACCAAAATTCAAACCACACCTGACCCATTAATCAGCGCAAAAGCCGCTGAAATTGCGCAAGGTTTTTTAGATAATCCAAATGTCACCCTGGCGAAAATAAAAGCAGCTGTCGAAAAACGTGCGCTCGGCGACAGCGGGAAATTATTGTCGGAAACTTTATATCACTTTCTGATTAAATCTGATGAGGCACAATTTAATTCCTTATCTAAAGATAATAATTCTGAATTACAAAAAATGCTCGCACCCTACCACAACACCGCAGAAATTGCTGAACTCCACGGATTATTAGGTAATGTAAAAGATGCAAAAAATACATTCGATAATGTATGCAAAACAGTTTATGCGGAAATATTAAAAGCTGAAATGGATAAATTACCAAAACTTCAGAATAGTGCCATAGACGCCACTCCAGAACAAATCGCTGAAGCAACTAAAAAAGCGCAACAAGCAGCACGCAAAGATCCGCGTGTTCTTGACGCCCAAGAAAAGGTGAACGCGGCCTTATCCATTATCAAGCCACACCTGATGCTGCCGGAGCATGAAGAAGGTGATGTGTTGTTGCGTAACGGTGCGATCGGCTATGTTTATCGATTACTGGATCCGATTTATAATGTGCTGGAAGAAATGGGTTTATATGATCCTGCGCGCGGTGCATTAGCACTTGTAGCAATGGGTGCCACCATGGCATTCACCTTTATTGCACATGGCGCAACGGTTGCTGCTGCATCGGCACACAGTAAATTTGTTTCGGCACTCGCGCACACCTACGTTATTCCCGCAGTATATAAAAACGCATTGGTTCTTACGCCAGATTCATCAACATTAAAAGTGATTTCAGGCGCCATGGTCGATGGCGTTACAATTGGTAAAGCAGTTTACTTAACCTCTTCTGCTGCTGATTATGCGCAAGGCCATACTGGTTTTACCGGGAATTTAATTAACGGCATTATGAACAACCCTGTTGAATTTGGCTTGCTAGCAACCTTCTTGCTGGTTGCAGGCCACAGCATGGTAGCAGCGCTGCATGAAGCGGCGGATATGGGCCCAGGTGGATGGCAATTATTTACCGGTGCGTTTGAAGCCTTAAAACCCTTGGTTGTGACGGTTGATACGGTCTTTGAAATGGTGAAAATTTTGGGCCATGATCCAGAGATTTCATTGTACGCGATCGAACAACAAGAAGCATTTAAAAAACAGGCAGCGCAATTTCTAGCTTGCGGTGTTTATGCGCAACTCGAAAATGCTGAAAAAGCTGCTATAAAACACACTGATCTTTATGCTAGTTTTCTTGAAGTGTTAAAAGACGTTGATGTTCGAGATACAAATGCGCTTGAAAAAATAAAAAGTGATGGGGCGTTTTTAACAGCTTTTAATAAAAATAACCCTAATTTAGCCGCAGCAACAACAACCAACTTAACAGCAGTTTTAAATGCGAAAACACCGGAAATACAAAATGACAATAGGCTCATCATTACCGAAATAAAAGAATATTTAAAGATTACAGATACACCACCCCCATCCCCCGCTCAATATTTACATTTGCAAGCATTCACGGCAAAAGCCCTCGAACTCTTAAGCGCGAACGATCAACTCACCACAAAGCAAATTGTTGCTGCAGTGGCATTATCACTTGGCGCCTTACCCGCCGCACCAAGCGAAGCAGAAAAAAATAACGCAAAAACAAATTACGAAAAAGATTTCATAGCGGTTTTCAACTTATTGCGCAATACAGAATGGGGCAAAAGCGAATTATCAACAATGCAAGTACTCGAAAAACTTTATCCAGAGCAAGCGAAAAACTACAGCCACGGATTAACTGACGACGAAAAAAAAGGCGCACTACATCAAATCGAAAAACAAAAATATCTAGCGCAACTATTTACACAAGAATTAATGCAGGATAAAAGTGAACGCACAGAACAATGGATAAAAATTGCAGAAAATGAGGGCTATAAAAAAATTGTTGCTGAACTATCTGGTCAGTCATTTCAAACCTTGCGCGACCATCCGGTTGAGAGAAAGCAATCAACTCATAAGCGCCTAAAAGAAATTGCAGGAAAGACAATAGTAGGTGCAATTCTACCCATACCACAAAGCAGAATAGAAAGTCCCGCGGATATCGCGAAACATTTTGCTATTAGCACTGCGGAAGGCTTGGGACGCATGGGAAATTTATTGGGCCGCTTACCAATGAAAATTATTGGCACGCTCGGCCAACCTATTATGCGTGACATCGTGAGCCGCGCATTTAGTTTACTGCCAGGGAAAGAACTTAATTTGATTGAATCCAATTTCATGAGTTTGGGTTACAGCATCGCTAATTTTCTATCAGGGAACCTAGCCGCACTCACGATTGCACGGCCCGATGATGTTTCTGGTTTTCGTCGAACCAATACCGAAGCGGTTTTAACAAAGCCAACGCCCGATTCTGAATTGCCTGTCGGCATGAAAACAGAAGAATTGCTCGGTGGTTTGTCGGATATAGTGAATGTGTATAAAAATGCGGTGTCTGCCACCAGCGAACCGCCGCTCATTCATGCCTTGCATATTGCATTGGTTGAGAACTATTCAGAAGTCGCGTGGGCGAAATTAATAAGACAGAATTTCACAGGGGAAAACGCAGCTGACTTACGAAAAAATTTATTAGGCGACATGTCTGAAGCAGAAGCAAAAAAAATGGCTGATAAAATTCAGCAGCGTCAAAAAAATCCCCAATTGGCCCTTGCCAGTATTTTATGCGGCATGTTTCCTGAAGAAGCAAAAAACTTGATAAACCTAATGGGAAAAACAGGCGGTTACACTGAAGCAGAACAAGCCGCTTATTTAACCGCGTCACTGCAAAAAGTATTTTGCGATGAATTGGCTGAGATTCGCAATGTGAGCGGCAATGAAAAAGAAATGGGGGTGTTTGCGGGTGAGGTGAAAGGCGACATTACGCGGTATTCTCGAGATTACATGACACCGGGGCGGGAAAAAGCGCTGGAAGCCGAAGACGCGAAGAAAAGAACACCAACTGCAGAGAGTGTTCGTGTTGAGGGTATTCCTGCTGCTAATACCACCGCAACATCAGATCAACGGAACAATGAAAATCTTGTTTTTGATCCTGAAACGGCATTCACTCAAATGCTAAACGCTAATGCACAGGAACTCTCAGAAGCTGAACCTGCTCGACCGTACGCTGCATTTAAAGCGGGAATTATAACTCCCATCAGAACCAATCAACCTGCTGCTCCTGCTGATGAAAGTAAAAAATCGACTGAGGCTTTGCCTGTTTCGAATTTTTCTGCAGTGGACACTGTTACGCACGCCTGGTTCGATAAAATTACCGAAACAAAATCCGCCAATCCGCGCGTGGTTGGCGCATTGACCGGCAATCAATTTGATTTCAAATCACTTCGTTTAAATACCAGCACTGAAAATGAAAAGGCGACTCGTGTTGCGGCGGCTGCGCTGGAAAAAGAGCTTAAACTCACTGGCGAGCTATTGAAATTTAAAACGCAAGCCTCCTTTTCTACCAGTGACTATCGTTTTTCAAAAGACGCGAAGATTACAAATGAGCTTGTGAAAGAAGCGTTTTTTGCGGCAAACAAGTCGGAGCAGCCTGCATCAAAAATTGATGTAGCAGAGGCGAAAAATCAATTAGCCGCTGTAATTGGACAGTATAAAGACACTAAAAGCAAAATGAGAGGACCAAGATTTGATTCTTACCTAATTAAACGCTTACGAGAAGCGGTCAACACTTTTCCTGAAAGAACAACAGCAGAAGCAGCGGCGCTACATGTTTTAAAAATTTTGTTTCCAAATGAAACGGGGCAAATCGCTGCATTGCTAAATAATGCAAAAATAATCAAGCCGGAAACGCGCGATGCAACCATGCTGCATGCATTGCAAAAAGTATTTGAAACGGAGTTTACAGCGGCTAAAGCAAAAAGCACAACAGCGCGAGCGGCGTTTGAAGCAGTGTTCACCAATAATAATTCTGGGTTTTTCAAATTATTAAGTGGTGGTGCAGAACCTTCTGCACATGAACTAAAGGATGAGAAGATGGGAAAATTATTCGCTCAGCAAGAAAACATGTGCCGTTTTTTTCGCAGCCCAAAACACACTGTGTCTGCAGTGCTGGAAGAGAAAAAAATTATGGATATGGTGCTGAATGCGAATGCGAATGCGAATGCGGATGCGACAACAGTATCTTTATCAAATAAAGACATTATAAAATCCCTGGAAAATGTAGTTGAACATTACGTAGATAACAAATCAAGCACGTCTATGTTTGTTTCACCTTTATTTCAAGGTGTCATGAAATCCCTTGAAGATTTTGCACCGATAAAGATAGCGGACATGACGACCCTCACTTATCCATCTCGCATCATTTTAATGAACTTATTTCCAAAAAAATTGACAGAAATCGAAGAATGCCTGGGCAAGCTTACCTCTACGCCGAGCGATACGGAAAAGGCAAGAATCACGCTAGATGTACTGCAACAAGTTTTTAAGCAGGAATTAAGCAAGGCCAGTACCGATAGCCCAACAGCCCATGCGGCATTTATTGCGATATTCGATCAGCCAGATACAGAGCAGGTTAGGTATAGTGATTTACGTAAATTGTTGAGCGGCGATGCAACAAAATTTTCAGAACAATTTAATTTATTTTCGAAAAATGATGCAGGTCCGAAACCAATGTGATAATTAAATTTCGCCACCCACTAACGTGGGGGCTTCCGTGCTAATTCACTGGTTCTTCGCAACTGCTAGGCACTCGACTAACGGGGGGCTTCCGTTCTAATCCACTGGCGCTTTCCCATTTGCTACGCACTCGACTAACGTCGAGGCTTCCGTGCCGATGCACCAGGATATTGGCAATTCAATTATTTTGCGCTACCTGGGCAATTTACTAAATCTGGTAATTAATTTAATGCGTGAAATAGGTATTCTTTTGCGCCAGTGCATCAGCACGGAAGCCCCCACGTTAGTGGGTGGCGAAAAGCTAATTTGAAGGTTGAGACACGGCAACACTTTCAGCTGATTTATTAAATAAATCATTAAACATAATCACACGATTTGATTTATTAACATCAAGCTTAGAATCAATTAATTCAAAAGATTTAAACGCCTCCAATAAAATCATCATACGTGTATTAACCACTTTTAACGCACCAGTGTCACCGCTATCGCCACCCAATATGGAGTTTTTTTTGCGCATCAACCCGTCCGACAAAATCTCTTTTGTGATTTTTCTGGCGATAGAGGCATATTGTACAGAATCATTTTTTGCTGCTGTTAGTTTCGCTAAATTTACAGCCACGTAAGCACTACCCTGAGAATGAAATAAACCCCAGCCCCTTACGCATGATTGATACGCATTTAAAGCGGCTTCAACTGCAGCAGCAAGGTTAACACCATTCATTTCTGCGATTTTCTCATCCAGCAAAACACTTGTCGTTTTGACTTTAGGTACTTTTTTAACAACACAGTTTGGATCACAATTATCCTGCAAATAAGTACTGCTTTCTTTTGCCGCCACATGTTCTGCTGCAATTAATGTTTTAACTTCTTTATCGTCATGTAAAAATTTAGGGCCATTTAACAGCACTTCGCGTGTTGTGGCTAAGGTGCCTGCCATTTCATAAACACCGCAACCTTTGTCGGAATTGGAGCCAGGCATTGAGGACTGCACATTCGTATGCACAATTGAGACTTTCTCAGCAATATTTACATTTAAATTAACACCCAGCAATATTTCCAGCATCTTTTTATTATCAATCAGGATTTGATGAATTGCTTTAGCAGCTTTGCTTAATCCAATAGGATTGCCCGTTGAATCTACTATTCGCGCTGAAATTTCACCATGTTTATTTTTATAAATTTGGACTTGCACATAATGTTTTCGAAGCGTCATCGGCATTTGGATGCAGTATATTGTTGCTGTAAGCTCTTTTCCTATAGGATTTGTTGTTGCTCTTTCTGCTTGAAGCGCTTCGAGAAATTGATGCAATTCATCACTGCGTATTGTATTCGGACTCTTTTCCCCGTCAGAAAAAATATTTTCAATATTTAATACTGAATGCGTGTTCCCAGCATGCAGTGTTGAAGACACTCTTTTTATTTCTGAGTTATTTGTGTTCATCAATACTGTTACGCTATGCGATTTTGTTGCCTCCAGCACATCAATTTTCATGTGCTCTGTTACAGCGCAAATTTGTGCTCTATCTAAACCGTCATAATTTCGTAAGTTAGTGGCACACTCTTCAATATCTACTTTATTAAACAGACCGCCATCATTACAATACCCCGCTGGAAAATAATTACCTATTGGAGCGACTCCTCGCTTTTCGGAAGGCCAAAACATATCACGAGTCAGTTTTGTTCCAGAAAAATCAGGTTTTTTACTAAAGGTTGCGCGTATGTTTCGCGTTTTATTTTCTAAAATCTCGACAAAAGAATTTTTTGAAAAAGCGCTTGTACTTCCGGCTGTGGGTGCAGCATTATCAGCATGGTCATCAGATGACAAAAGTTCTTCCTCACGCCAAAACTGACACCCTTGTAAATTCAATCCACTAAAATCAGAAAAGGCAAATTGATAATTTGAACAATCTAGCGTTGTATTTTTATCAATATGATTATTTAATTTTTCCATAAATGCTTCTTTTGTCGCTATTATTTCTTTTTGCGCTGTAATTTCTGCTGGCATACAACCCCCATACGATAACTTCATTACTATCAGTATAATCGTGATTTATTAAGGAATAGTGAAATGCTGTTGAAATTGCAATAATATTTCGCCCCCACTAACGTGGGGGCTTCCGTGCTGATGCACTGGCCCTTTGCAACTGCTTGGCACTCGACTAAGGTCGATGCTTCCGTGTCGATGCACTAGAATACTGCCAATTCAATGATTTTGCGCTACCTGAGCAATTACTAAACCAGGTGGGTCATTTAATGCGTGAAACGGGTATTCTTTCGCCCTAGTGAGTTAGCACGGAAGCCCCCACGTTAGTGGGTGGCGTAACACTATAATATTTTAAAAATCCAAACGAACAAGCAAGCTGCAAAAACCAAAACAGACAGTAAAAACAACAAGATAGTACGCGGCTTCAAGGTATACATCATCGGCACAACAAATAAAGTAAATAGCGTGCCAATCCCCATGCCAGAAGCGATAACCAAGCCGATATTATAACGACTCGCCGCCCCAGCGCCACTGGCAAACAGCAAAGGCACGACACCCAAAATCATCGCTGCTGTCGTCATTAAAATAGGTCGCAATCGAATCGCTGCTGCTTTCGTAATAGCCGCCCTGCGATCCAAGCCTTCTTTTAGTCGTAAATGATTCGCAAAATCAACCATCAAAATCCCATGTTTACTGATCAATCCAATCAAGGTAATTAACCCCACTTCCGTGTAAATATTCAGTGATGCCAATCCCCAGCTGATCGGCAACAAGGCGCCGCAAATTGCCATCGGCACGCTGATCATGACCACCAAAGGATCACCAAAACTTTCAAACTGCGCAGACAAAACCAAGAAAATAAAAATGAGCGAAAATAAAAACGCCAGCATTAACATATTGCCTTCTTGCATAAATTGGCGTGATTCGCCTGAATAATCATACGACACACCCGGTGGAAATAATTGCGCCGCTTTATTTCTAAAAAACTGCAAACCTTGATCCACTGTTTTTCCCGGAAACATCATGCCTTGAATCGTAGAAGAATTGAGTTGTTGAAAGCGCGTTAATTTATTCGGTTCGGTAATTGTTTTTAATGAAACAACGGTTGACAAAGGAATTAATTTTCCGGTTTGCGTTTTGATAAATAAGTTATTCAATGCATCAGGATTTAAACGGTATTGTTGTGCGACCTGCGGAATAACTTGATACGCTCGCCCTTGCATTGCAAAACGATTCACATAATTTCCGCCCAGCGCAGTGGATAGCGTATCCGCAATCTCTGCCATATTGATGCCCATTTCAGCGGCTTTTTCACGGTTAATCTGCACTTCAACTTGCGGCTTATCATATTTTAAATCGCTGAATACAAATAAAAATAATCCACTTTTATTGGCCTCTTGAATTAATTTTTCAGACAAAGGATAAATAGTAGATAAGGGCAAAACCGAGGTGACAATAAAAGAAATCGGGAATAAACCCGCACCGGGTAATGCCGGCGGCGAGATGGCCTGCATTTGCATGCCGGTAATTTTTGCTAACGACACATTTAACGAAGCCACTAATGTTTCTTCCGTCATCGAACGCTTATTCCACGGCTTCATGATAAAACCGGATGCGGCCGTATTGGGCGTAGTTTCACCGTTAATAATGAAATAATCCTGGAGTGCGGCATATTTTGAAACAATGGGGTTGATTTGTTGTGTGAATTTTTCAGTATAATTAATATTAGCTGATTCAGGTCCTTGACCAATCACCCAAGCAACACCTTGGTCTTCTTGTGGCGCTAATTCTTTTTGTGAAATTAAAAAGAGAAAAAAACAGCTGATTAAAACAACACCCGCAAAAGTAATAATTAATTTTCGATAATCCAGAATCATTTGTAAATAACGTTGATATACTTCTTTTAAGCGTAAAAAACGCGCATCAACGGCATGCGCCAAAGGTTTTTGCAATTCTGCTGCCGTTAATATTTTTGAACACATCATCGGCGATAATGTTAAAGCAATAATGCCTGAAATAATCACCGCACCCGCTAAGGTTAACGCAAACTCTTTAAACAAAGCACCCGTAATGCCGCCCATAAAAGCAATCGGCGTGTAAACTGCTGCCAATGTTAATGTCATTGCAATCACCGGCAAAGCAATTTGACGCGCACCCATGATTGCTGAATCTAACGGTGAAGTCCCCTCCTCCATGTGTCGATGAATATTTTCGACGACAACAATGGCGTCATCCACCACCATGCCAATGGCCAATACCAAAGCAAGCAGTGTTAATAAATTAATGGAATAGTCCATTGCAGACATTAATCCAAACACGCCAACCAGCGACAAGGGGATCGTAATAACGGGGATGCTAACGGATCTGAATGAGCCTAAAAATAGAAAAATAATTAAGATCACAATCGCAGTTGCTTCAAAAATGGTTTTTAATACTTCATGCAATGACGCATGAATAAAAGTGGTTGCATCAAATACGACAGATGATTTTAAGGTGGGTGGAAATGTTTTCTCTAACTCGGGTAAAATTTTTCGAACCTGTGAAATCACCGTTAAGGGATTGGCTTCGGGTGTTGCATTCACTGCCATAAAGATGGATTTCTTGCCATTAAAATAGACCGATGAATCATAACTTTCCGACCCTAACACTACTTTTGACACATCTTTCAGTTGAACCAAATGATTTTTATCTTGTTTGATGATTAAATTTTCAAATCCTTTTTTATTTTGCAAATCGGTGTGTGCTGTTACTGAAATAGAAATATATTTTCCCTTTGTATTGCCTGCTGCTGTTTGAAAATTATTATTCAATAAAGCTTGCTTCACATCCGTTGCCGTTACACCCAATGCTGCCATGCGCTCCGGATTCAACCAAATACGCATGGCAAAGTTATTACCACCTAAAATAGAAGCCTCAGAAACACCGGGGACTGTTTCAATTTTGGGCTGAATCACGCGGGCAATATAATCCGTGATTTGTTCAGACGACATTTGTGGGCTGCTAAAACTCACATACATTAATGCAAATGAATCACCGGTTGTTTTGGTGATAACAGGGTCTTGCGCTTCTGTTGGCAATTCATATTTCGCTTCCGCCACTTTGCTCATCACATTAGTGAAAGCTTCGTTGGGATTATAATTTAATATAATATTCGCGGTGACCGTGCTGACACCTTGCGTTGAAGTGGAAGTAAGATAATCAATTCCACCGGCACTGGCTATTTTTTTCTCCAGCGGTGTGGTGATAAACCCTTGCATTAAGCGTGCAGAAGCACCGGGGTAAGCGGTGGTTACAGTGACAACGGTATTTTCCATTTTGGGATATTGTCGCACGGATAAATTAAAAATGGCGCGAACACCGACAACGAAAATTAACAAGCTGATCACTGCTGCTAAAACAGGGCGTTTAATAAAAATGTCAGTGAAGCGAGGGCTCATGATAACGACACCGAATTGTTAATGGTGATAACCGCATTCGGATGCAATTTAATTTGTCCTGCCGTTATGACCTCTTCACCCGCCGTAACGCCTTTGGAAATCGCAACCACATTATCGCGCCTATCCCCCACCGTTACATATTTTTGCACGGCAATTTTTTCTTTGCCCTTATGTTCGACAACATAAATCGAATCACCATATAAACTATAAGTAATGGCACTTTGCGGAACAGTAATCACATTTTCAATTTGCGGCAAAATCACATGCACTTTAGCAAATAACCCTGGGTATAAAATTTCTTTTTCATTGGGGATGGTCGCTCGAACCGCAATGCTGCGCGTATTCACATCAATCATGGAATTAATTGCCGATATTTTTCCTTGAAATAATTGATTGGGGTACGCGTCTACAGAAACAGTCACCGCTTGTTCTGTTCTCAACAAAGGTAAATTTTGTTCTGGTAAGGAAAAATCGACATACAAAGGATTTAATGCCTGCAAAGATACAATCGCTGTGCCCGATGTAATGTATTGCCCAATGTTCACTTGACGAATACCAATGCGGCCAGCAAAAGGCGCTCTAATTTTCTTTTGTGCGATTAATACATTGTCAGAAGCCACTGCGGCAGCGGCTTGCAAAAAGGCAGCTTTTGCAGCATCCACTGCACTGCGCGCAACCGCATTTTCTTTTAATAATATTTCTTTTCGGGAATAATCGACTTTATTGAAGCGCAATGTGGCCTCATCGCGCAATAATCCCTGCTGATCAACCTCATCATTCAGCTGCACCAACAAATCACCCTGCTTCACATCTTGACCCGATTGAAAATAAATCGATACGATTTGCCCGCTTACCTGGGAATTGACTTCAACACCATTCGACGCTTTTAAACTGCCAACGGCAGTTAAAAAAGGATTCCATGTTTTGGAAACCGCTGTTGTCGTTGAAACGAAGACAGGCGGCTCTTTATAATTTTTCATGAAAGCATAAATAAAATAGGATTTTACGCCATAGAAGATAAAGGTGGCCGCGAAAAGGAACAAGAAAAAACTGATAATCCAAATAATACGGGTTTTCATTCACACAAATCCTTTTGATCAGGCAGGTTTTATCGTACCATATCTTTTTGAAAATAGCCCCGGTAGCTCAGTGGATAGAGCAGCCCCCTCCTAAGGGGCAGGTCGGCCGTTCGATTCGGCTCTGGGGCATTAAGACTACCAAAGGTTTCTCGCTAAGCACTTCTCTTCTTCATCTGTACACGGCACCACTACGCACAATAGCGAATAAGGGTTACGCCTAAAAGAAGAAGGTGATGCTGTCGATGTTGAGCTTGCTGCTGAAGACAAAGGTGATTGATATTCTTGAAAAAAAGCAGAGGTTAAAGCCGCTGGTCTCTCGCTAGGTCCTATCATTACAGAATAACGCATTGCCGCTTTTTCAATATCAAGAATTTTCTTAATACAATGCAAACGAGTTTGCTCATCATTTTCCTGGCGCATTGTAGCCGCTTTCATCAGTAATATATTTTTTCTTTCTTCGATATATTTATTTCTATCGCGCGAATACTCAGGCAGCATCTTTATTGCTTGCTCTAGGGCATAAGCACTCGACTCTGCATTTCCCGCAGCAAAATAACACAAACTGGATTGCTTCCACTGTTCGCAGGTCTTAGCATTGGCAATATGATTTTCAGCTTGAAAAGAGCGTCTTGCCAATTCCTGATGAAGATCGCCCTTGATGGCATGCACTTGATTGCCAGACAATGAATCTTGTGCGCTATGTAATATATATTTATCAGGCAAAACAGTCAGCGCATGCAAATCACTCAAATTAAGGCAGGGCAACCGAGCTCTAACATTCCTCAGTCCCAGCTTTGCAATCCCAATAAACATGAGACGCAATACGTCAAGCGTTTGCTGTTCAGGATACTCATCACATCCGCCAATCACTTCGGGACATAAATTACGCATTTTCTAACTCCATGGTAATTATTTTCTCTTATGAGAAAAAATGGCTATAATGCTTTTTCTCCACTTTATAATCAAGCTAAGGAAATATTATGTCGAACAAAACCCGCATTGAAAAAGACAGCATGGGCGAAATTGAAGTTCCCGCTAATCAGTACGGTGGCGCACAAACAGAACGATCACTTCACCACTTTGCCATTGGCCGCGAAATGATGCCGCCAGAATTAATTCGCGCCATGGGTATTTTAAAAAAAGCAGCTGCAATATCAAATCAACAAATCGGAAAATTATCAAAAGAAAAATGTGATTTGATTGTGAAGGCCGCTGATGAAGTGATCGAAAATAAATTAGACAGTCATTTTCCCTTGAAAATATGGCAAACCGGAAGCGGCACGCAATCCAATATGAACGCCAATGAAGTGATTTCCAACCGCGCGATTGAAATAGCGGGTGGCGTTATGGGCAGCAAAGCGCCTGTTCATCCGAATGATGATGTGAATATGTCGCAATCCTCAAACGATACTTTTCCTACCGCAATGCATATTGCAGCAAGCGAAATGGTTGAGCATCAATTAATTCCTGCTGTCACCCTGCTGCGTGATGCGCTGTATAAAAAACAAATTGAATTTAAAGATATTATTAAAATTGGCCGTACGCATTTACAAGATGCCGTGCCATTAACATTAGGACAAGAGTTTTCAGGTTATGTTGCGCAGCTTGATACCTGCCTAGCAGAAATTAACCACACGAAAAAATTGTTATTGCGATTGGCGATTGGCGGAACAGCGGTTGGCACCGGCATTAATTCTTCAAAAGAATTTGCAGACAACGCAGCAAAAGAAATTTCAAACATCACAAAATTACATTTTATTTCCGCGGAAAATAAATTTGAAGCTTTATCATCACACAATGAAATTGTTTTAATGAGTGGTGTTTTAAAGGCATTGGCTTGCGCGTTAATGAAAATTGCCAACGATATTCGCTGGCTTGCTTGCGGCCCGCGTTGTGGGTTGGCAGAAATTACGATTCCGGAAAATGAACCAGGTTCATCAATCATGCCAGGCAAAGTTAATCCGACACAATCAGAAGCAATGACAATGGTCTGTACGCAAGTATTTGGAAATGATGCAACAATTGGTTTTGCAGGGTCACAAGGCAATTTTGAATTAAACGTTTTTAAACCTGTTATGATTTATAATTTAATGCAATCGCTTTATTTAATATCAGATTCATGTCGTTCTTTTACAAAATATTGCGTAATAGGCATTGAAGCGAATCTTGTGCAAATTAAACAATATGTCGATAATTCCTTAATGCTGGTGACCGCCCTTAATCCAGTGATTGGTTACGATAAAGCGGCAAAAATAGCGAAGAAAGCGCATGCAGACAACACTTCTTTAAAAGAAGCGTGTCTTGCATTGGGTTACTTAAATGAAAAAGAATTCGACGCAGCAATGGATTTAAAAAAGATGTTATAAATCAAGCATGTCAAGATCTTTGTTTACGGGCGTTACCGCTTTCAAATACGATGGTCGTGGTGGCGCCGGATAAAATCGCTGCGGGCTGTAGCTGGGCAACTCATCACTGGGCTTTTCTATCAGTAGCGATGACGTCAATTCTGGCGGCGATACATTTTCCTCGTGCGGAGAACAGCTGTCGTCAGAATCTGAATCCGTATTAGTTGCATTAGGATCAAGGAATGTTTGCTTCAATCCATTGACGTGAATATCTAATATTCGCAACAATTGTTCACACACATCAAATTGTTCATCAAGATTTTTTTGGAAGTCAGTTACTGAAATAATTTTAACTGTGTCAGACATAATTTCGCTAAAGATTGAAACCTCATCAACAATTTCTTCAGTTTTATTTTCAAAGAGTTTAAAAACAATATTTTCATGTGTTGATGGAAATTTTTTCGCAATTTCAACAAGCAATGCTTCATATTGATCGCGAAACGCATCCAGTTTTTCAGTGGCATGGGAAACAATCTGATTAATTTTTTGAACAAATTCATGATAATTTCGATATGAATCAACACATACAGAAAGCTGTGATTTTAATGTATCGTTAAATGCTTCGATCGATTGACCGGATTGATTTGAAGGATCCAGCAAATCAGATAATTTTTCAAGTTCTGCAGAAAGCACATTAAACAGGGATTTGTATGCTGGTGAGGCGTGCAAGTTACATCCATTGTGCAATGCATCTCTATCGCGCGCTATATTCATGTATAGTTGACCGTACTGACAAAGCAATTGATCTTTTCGTTTACGCGGCATTAAGTCCATCGGCTTGATAGATTGTTGTTGAGGATGAACATAAGGTCCGCAGGCGAAAAAAGAAGCGCTTCTTTTTTCCATAACGCGTTTCACTAGGTCACTTAAAATAGACACTAAAAATCGCAGTTCTTTTTCAACGGCATTTAATGCCGTTTCTCGCGATGCTAAAGCAGCTGTTTCATTTTCTGTAAAAATAAATGGCTTTGTTTTATCTTTATTGGCGGTAACATGCTGAAATAAAGAAAAAAACCGACTCGCATCAATACATTTCGCCTGAAATTCATTCCTGAGCATGCGCAGATTTACTTTTTCGTCTTCAATGTCATCCTTTGCAGTCCACTGCATTTGGTCGAAGCGATTTAAGTTCTCCTGGAACTTAGCCCTAAAAAAATCAAGGCGGTTTTTAAATTCCTGATCGGTTAAAAGCATGAGGGGATGATTTTCTGGGCGCATATAATATTCTCAGGTTAAAGTAATATTCACACGATACCGGAGAAATATTAAGAAACTATTAAGATACGAAAAAAGTTTTAAGTCCAAATAGCAACAACAGCCATAATTGAAAAGCCCATGATGACAAAATAGAAATGCCTTAAATCACAGCACTGCTTGATCAAGGTTGCTTTTTCAAGGCCATGCAAGGTGCCAAGATATTAAAAACGTACCGGCTGCCAGTGCACTAAAAATAGGTTCGAGCAATGGATATTGATGCAATTGCGTTGTTGCCGTGGTGCCCAAAATGATACCCAAGGGTGTCATCATCGCAAAAACACAAAACAAGCTGATATTCACTTCATGACTAAAATGACTTTTATTAATTTGAATTGATAAGGCCAAACTTTCCGCCCATTTGTGCGCTAAAATTGCTAACAAAATAACAACAGCCAATGATAGCGACCCGCTCAACCCCAATGCTGCGCCCATTAAAAAGGCATGTATCGATAACATGACAGTTGCAAGAACAGCAAATGAACCGCTCGCAGCGCCTTTGTGGCTCACAATTTCTCGGCCGAGATGCTCAAGCCACAATAAAAATAAGAATGTCATGCCAGCCAATAAAAAAGCGAAAGGATAATGATAAGAAAGATGGTAGAAACCATCGGATGCTGTACCCAACATATGCATAAGCCCTGCGCCCAAGAAAACACCAGCAGCCAATGATTCCGCAACAGGAAAGCTTTGCTCCTTATCGGTCTTAATTTTCTTAAAGAAGGGATAAAAGCCAGCCACAATCGTTATCAGCAAAACAGAAAACAAACTGATTAATTTAAATGTCCACATGATTATGACGCTCTCTTTTTATTTTTTATTTTGTCTACCCACTCTTTTGCATCATGCGCTTCTGGGTTGTACGCATAGGCACGCTCGAAATATACCAATGCTTCTTTATCGCGGTCCTCAGAAGAAAAACACATCCCCATATTAAATAACGTCACATCATTTTCACCAAAATATTTTAGTGACTCATGATAATAAGTCAATGCCTCATCAAAACGATCAATATTTTGAAAAAAAACGCCAATATGAAAAAACGTATCTTCTGCTGCAGGTAAATAATAGAAATTTGCCGCGATTAAAGGCATATGCTCAATCAAATAGGAAACCACTTCGGCATCACCTCCATCAAGCAAATCCGCCAAACGATCGAAAAATTGATCAAAAACGTAAGGATCCCAGTTTGATAGATTTAAATAAGAGGCCATGACTTCCAAAGAACAGGTCGACGCATGCTCGGTGACATGCTCATAAATAATAAAATAATCTGTCGGACTAAAACCCTGGATAGTTTGTTTGGCACTAAATTGAAATTGCAAAAGGTCATCGAAAGAAAAGCCGCAGGAAAAAACACCGGAAATAATATTCTCACGAAAGGATTGCGTAATAGATTGACCTTGGTATTTTTTCAAGAATTCAGCCATGGCATGATAATTAACCATCACCGAAAAAGAACCATGGAAATCTAATTCGGGATGATTGCAATTATCCAATTCCTTCACTGTCGCACAACCTTTATCGGAGGTGAGCAGCAAAAAACGTCCGTTAGAAAAAGCTTGTAAATTTTTTAATGCGATCAAGCTGGCAATCGGAAATTGGAAATGGGTATCCGTTAATGATTTTTGGTAATCAAATAATATAGTATCGAATTCATTATGATAATAATTTTTTTCAATCGGCACTTCGGTGTAGATAATTTCAGTCTTTTGCCAATCCTTGGGTCTGCCATTGTCATTATTATTTTCGTCTGTTTGTATTGTCACCAAAGACTCATGTATTCTTCCATTTGAAACACTAAACACATCCGTCCCAACCGAATCGAAAAGATAATTAGCAACAATAATCAAAGGATTTTTAATATCAAGCGGCGTTATTTTCTTTTTTGAGCGATGCAGGAGAATATGATCGCTATGATATAAATCGTAAACAGAAAAATCCAACACGCCGCAATTCAAATAATCCTGTAATGCAGGGTGTTTTTCCCAGAAATCAAATGGGCGTGTGCTTAGGTCAGACATCACATACTGAATTAAAACAGACTCTAACTTTAATTCTTTCTGAAAGGCAAGCAGGTTTTTTAGGAAATAAAAACTAAATTGACCCGTGCCCGCACCCAATTCTAAAATAATAAACGGGCTTTTTATTGACTCGGGATGTTGCGTGATATAATCCTGTATAAAATGAATCGTCATTAAGGCATAGGCTCTGGCAATAAAAGGATTGCTGGTAATGTAAAATGGCACATCGTCATTCCATGCTTCGATCCCTTTTTCACCGTAATATTTTTTTTGTTCTTTCCATAATGCCGAATCGGAAAAACGAATTTTATCTTCTAAAATTACTTTATTGTTTGTCATGTTTGTTTTCTTTTATTTTATGATGCGCACTGTTCTTCGCGGATTTCTTTAGTCAATGCATGATGGCATTCCCTTGCATACTCAAAACCAGGCGCAATGTCCAAGGCTTTTTGAAAAAACGACAAAGCTTCTCGCTTTTGAGATAATTTATAATGACACATTCCGATATTATATAAAATAATTTCAGTTTCGCCAGAATGCAAAATTGATTTCTCGTAAAAAACAAGCGCCTTTTCATAGGATTTGACATTTTGAAATAACAATCCAACCTTAAATAAGACATCGCCATTTTTAGGAATAGCGTAAAAATTTTCTTCGAGTTGAGCACAACCTTCCATGAAAAGAGAAGCGGACCTAGGATTGGATTCCTCTATCAGTTTTTTCACGTGCGGAAAAACATTAAAAAAAACAAATGTATCCCACGAAAAAAAATTTAGATAGGAGTGAATTAAATCCAGCGTCGCTGTTTCGTGATTTTTTAAAAAAGCGGCACTCACTTTACTGTAATCGCCCAGTGAGAATTGCCCTAGTTGCACAGCCGCTGAAACCAAGCGAGGGCATTCCGCGGATTTAAAGCCACTCGATAAAACTGCGGTGACTATACAGTCAGATTCCGAGCTAATCAAACTATTTCCACCCGAGGCTTCCAAAAATGCCGCAATAGCATGGTAATTGACACCAAATGAAAAACAATTTCCATGATAAATAATAGACTCATAAGTTCCATTGATACGATTTAATTTTTCAGCGGTAAGAATACCCTTGTCAGATGTAAGCAATAAAAATTGTTTTTTAACGTTCTTTTGAAACTGATTTAAGGCTGACAAGGCAGAAATCGGAAAACTGAAATGCGTATCATTTAATTTATTAGCATAGCTAAGCAATATATTATCGAATTCATTATTGTAATACTGCTCTTTCATTAATGATTCACTGTATTGAATCGTTATTTTTCTGCAATCAATCAGTACGCCGTTATTTAAATTAGCAGGCGGTGTCTTTACCGTCACCAAAGATTCATACAAAACACCTTCACGAACCGTGAAAACATCACTTGATATCGAATCAAACACATAGTTTGCAATCAGGATAGGTGGGTTCTTAATCTCTGTAATATCAATTCTACGCTGAGCGCGATGCAAAAAAATATCGCCGCCACGATATAAATCGTAGACAGAAAAATCCAAAATCCCCGCCTCTAAAAAAGGCTGTAGCGCATGGTGTTTTTCAAAAAATGAAAATGAATTGTCTGACAAATCAGTCATTACATAACGAATAATAACAGAGTTGACTTGTGCGTCATCCATCAATGACAATAAATTTTTCAAAAAATAGAAGCTGAATTTCCCCGTTCCAGCGCCCAATTCTATAATATGAAAAGGATGACTAATCGCCTCCGGATTTTTATTTATATAATCCTGAATAAAACCCAATGTCATTTTTGCATAAGCCGTAGCGATAAAGGGATTGCTGGTAATATAAAATGGTAACGCTTCCGTCCAAGGCTGTATTCCACTTTCCGCATAATATTTTTTTTCATTATGCCACAGTATAGATTGTGAAAATCGTACTTTATCATCAACAACAATATAATCATCTTCATTGTTTTTTTCATTATGGGGATGGTTAAAAATCGCCGCCAGCTTGCTGGCAATCATGACAAAGTATTTACTAAGCGACAGTGTTGGTGAAGGCATAATCAACTCCTTTTGCTTGTCATTTTACTTTTTAAACTTATTTTTCCACGCATTTTTCGATGCGCTGTTATTGCAAATCGATGCGCTTCGTCACGAATTTGTTGAATGAAATGGCGCGCTGGGCTATTTTCCGCTAATGCTATCTCGCCTACACGACCTTCTATCCATATTTTTTCAAGACCCGCTTTACGGGTAACGCCTTTAGCAACACCCATCAATATAATCCCTGGTAATTCGAGGGATTTCATAATTTGAGCAGCAATTCTTAACTGCCCTTTTCCGCCATCCACAATAATAATATCAGGAAATACGATACCGTTCTTCTTTAAGTGCGTATAGCGACGTGTTAATACCTGCTCCATCGCGGCATAATCATCGCCTGGCGTGATGTTCTCAATATTAAACTGACGATACAGTTTTTTAATTGCCCCTTCCACCCCGAAGACAACACAAGACGCTTTGGTTGCAGCGCCTTGTGTGTGACTGATATCAAAACATTCTATCCGTTCTGGTGCGTTTTTTAAATCAAGCGCTTTTTGCAATGATTCTATTTTCGCCATCATGTTATTTTTTTCAATTTGATGTTGTTTTAATGCATCAGCAGCGTTGGCAACCGCTATCGTTTGCCATTGACGAAACGCAGGTATTTTGCTGTCTGACAACTGCACTTTGGATTTTAATATTTCACGCAGCGCATTCTGTATCCATAATCGATCGGCGATTGGGTGACTCAATACAATTCGATCAATGCTTTGTAATTGTCGCTCCATGTTAAAGTAATATTGCGGAATGAATTCGCATAGAATTTCATCTATGCCTGTATCCGCGGGCAAATTAGGGAAAAAGGTTTTATGTCCCAGCATTTGGCCATTGCGAATAGCTACTACGGCAATCGCAATATCCCCTCTATTTTCTGAAACGCCAAAAACATCCACATTGTTTTTACCGCCCGTTATAAATTGCTGTGTTTGCAATTGCCGCAAGCGCGTTAATAAATCTCTAAACTGAGCCGCTTTTTCATAGTCCAGTTTTTCTGAAGCATTAACCATTCTTTTTTCTACAGCATGAATGATGTCTTTATTTTTTCCTTGTAAAAAATCAATCGCATCTTGCACTTGCATTTGATAATCTTCTTTCGACACTAAGTTAACGCAAGGCGCTGTGCAGCGATTAATTTGATGTTGCAAACAAGGGCGGGAGCGATGTGAAAAAAAAACATCGCCACATTGTCTTAATTTAAATAGCTTTTGAATGAGCGCAAGGTTGTCACGTACTGAACCAGCATTGGGATAAGGGCCGAAATAATGCCCCTTTTCTTTTTTGGGACCGCGATGATAATCCAACCTTGGAAATTGATGCTTTGAAATAAACAAATAAGGGTACGCTTTATCATCACGCAGCAAGACATTATATTTTGGGCGATGCTGTTTAATCAAGTTAGCTTCAAGCAATAAGGCTTGATTCTCATTGTCTGTAATTGTAATTTCTACTTCAACCGCTTTTGCCATTAAGGCAGCGGTTTTTTTATGGGAAATATTTTTCTGGAAATACTGGGATACGCGTTTTTTTAAATTTTTTGCTTTACCAACATATAATATTTTATGAGACACATCGAGAAATTGATAGACGCCGGGAGCGCTGGGAAGATGTTTGGGTTTATTTATCATGCATTATTAATTCACTTTTTCACGCTGGGATAGCCTCTGAATCCACAATACCATAGCGTATCGCTAATAACGTTAATTCAACATCATTTTTCACTTTAAGCTTAATGAAAATACGGTAACGATAACTGTTAACTGTTTTAGCACTTAAATGCAGGCTTTCTGCAATAAATTGCACATTCGTTCCGCGTGTAATCATCATCATTACTTGTAATTCACGTTCAGATAATAATTCAAAGGGGGATTTTTCATGATCACTCACGTGACGAAACGCCAAGCGATTGGCAACTTCACTGCTAATATAACGTTGCCCTGCATGAATGGTGCGAATTGCACGGACCATTTCATCGGTTGATGCGCCTTTTGTTAAATAGCCAGCGGCACCGGCCTGCAATAGACGCGCAGGGTATAAATCATTATCACAAATCGTTAAGACTAAGACTTTAATATCAGGATCAATACGGACTAATTTTCGCGTTGCTTCAAATCCGCCGATACCCGGCATTTTAACGTCCATTAAGACTACATGCGGATGTAATTTTCGGGCTATTTTGACGGCTTCTTCACCCGTTGCGGCTTCACCAACGACCTTAATACCAGAAATATCATCAAGGATTTTTTTAATTCCCGCTCTAACAAGATCATGATCATCGACAAGTAATACATTAATCATAAGTATTTCTCGATGGATAAATTTCTGAGGTAATTTCAATATACAGCCTTGATTTTTTAGTCAAGACTATAAAAAAATTTAAATATGGCGGAGAGACAGAGATTCGAACTCTGGGAGGGAATTACCCTCAACGGTTTTCAAGACCGTCGCATTAAACCACTCTGCCATCTCTCCGGAAAACGTAATAATACGTCGCCTTATAGCATTAGTCACTCACTTTCTGCTACAATGCATACAATTTTATTAAACGGGAGTTTACACCATGGCTTTCACAATGCAACCTGCAAGCGCATCGAACTATCAGTCCACTATTGCAACACACGTTGTTTTACGGAAAACCTATTTTTTACTGAGCCTCACATTATTATTCAGTGCAGCAGCGGCAGGATTTGCGATGAAAACCAACGCGCCTGCATTAAGCTGGATTGTTCAGCTTGTCGGTATGTTTGGTTTATTATTTTTAACCATGGCATTGCGCAACACAGCCTGGGGTGTTCTTTCTATTTTCGCATTCACGGGTTTCACGGGTTACACACTCGGGCCTATGTTGAATATGTATATCAAAGAATTTTCTAACGGCCCGCAATTAATTTTGACTTCCCTTGGCGCTACCGGCGTTATTTTTGTTGCTTTGTCTGGTTATGTTTTAACAACGAAAAAAGATTTCAGCTTCATGGGCGGCTTTCTTTTTATTGCATTATTAGGCGGTATTTTACTGAGCTTAGCGGGAATGCTGTTTCATATCCCAATGATGCAAATTGCCATCTCGGGTTTGTTTGTGGTTGTCTTTTCAGGCTACATTCTTTTTAACACCAGCCAAATTTTGCAAGGCGGCGAAACAAACTACATCATGGCAACGATTACACTCTACCTCGACATTTTAAATTTGTTCTTAAGCTTATTAAGAATATTAAGTTACTTTGGCGGGAACAGGAACTAATTACCAAAATTAAGTGATTATTTGTGGTGATTTTTGACCAAATCGGTTAAACTTGCCTCCTCAACCAACGAAGAGGCAAGAACAAAGTGATTAGGATCAGCAAATTGAAAACCATTTTAATAACATTATCGGTGTCGAGTCTTATCTGCGCTGCTTTATTCGCACCCTCTGCGCGTGCAAATGAAACAGCAAAACAAGTACAGGCTGCGACAGCACAGTCCACTGAGAAATCGAGCACAGGTGTCCCTCCTCAAGCACTGAAATATGCAATCAACGCGTATCGCTGGGCGGTAAAAAATCACAAAGTAAATAACCCCTCTGTTCTGACAATCGTTGACTTCAGCAGGCCATCTTTTGAACAAAGACTTTGGGTTATCGATTTAAAAAATGACCGCGTCTTAATGCGCATGCATGTGGCGCAAGGCAAAAATACAGGCGCGATATACGCAACCCGTTTTTCAAATCAAGCTGGCTCATTGGAATCATCACCCGGTGTTTTCACAACGACATCAAGCAAATATTTTGGTGAACACGGCGAATCATTGCGTGTTCGTGGATTAGAAGCAGGCATTAATAACAACGCTTATAATCGCGCCGTGGTTATTCACGCTGCTTCTTATGTTACACCAGACTTTATTAAACAAAATGGGTATGCCGGCAGAAGCTGGGGTTGCTTTGCCGTTAATCCTGCGCATGTAGATAAGCTAATCGACCTTGTCAAAGGCGGCTCAGTATTGTTTGCTTACGCCACACCTGAAAAAGATGATTCACGCGTTGATCACCAGTTATCGTCCAACGGTGAGGAATTATATGATGCCATTTTACATAAAAGTACGTCGTGGTTTTCGTAAAAAAAACAATTGGCATCATGATAACAATGCGAAATGGTGCCCTCCCCGACAACCCTTATCCGAAGTAACAGCTCAGCCTCACCGCCATTGATTTAAGCGATAATTTTGACGCTCACGACCCCCTTTTTTTGTAAGGAAAAAAGGGCGGCTTTATAGTGCTCGTATATTATATTCACGAAAGGTATCCGGTCCATTTTCCAGGGTGATGCTAATATTATTGCTGTTGCAGGAAGTTATCAGGGATCTGCTGTCATGAATCGGTGTTCGCATTCTGACACTGATCCCTGATCTCAGATCCCCGATCACTTTTCAGTTGGTGCAATACTATTTCCGTTACCCTCTAATTTGGAGCGGATACCACGAAATGCTATACCGCCAATGAAGATGCGAATTTAGCGATGAACTATCACTCGATCTTCTAGTTTCTTTGCCTTCCTGTCCTTAAGTTCAGTTAAGTTATCAAAGAAATCGAAAAAATTACCCGCTTTCTGCAACCCTTCCGCTCACTGGATAAAGACAAAGTGTTTTATGAAGGATGCCCTCACGGGTCCTGCCGATGATGCGACTCTCGCGTGCTCGCTGATGAATACTTCGATTACTGCAGAATTACGCATGCATTCAGGTAATATCAGCAGTCCCATCAGCTCCGCGCACGAGAGCATCGCATCATCGTCACCCGCTCGGTCGATTATCAATAAAACATTTTATCTTTATCGTTCGCTCTGAGTTAATGCGATGTGGTTGTGTGTTATGCGATGATCTTGGAGGTGGTGAGTGATGCGACTCCCTTGGCTTTTGTAAATTAACTATCGTTAAAATAAGTAATAATTTGCGTGTTCGCACACAGCCTTCCGGCCGCGCTTCCGAGCAGTTTAATAAAATGGCACGCTTGATCTAAGCCTTTTGCTGCAGAAAAAACTAGAACATCGAGCATCAGAAGTGGGGGCGGTAGCCCTCACGCGATTCTAGCAATGCACAACCCTGGTGCATTACCCACCCCTTTACCCATAATGTAAAATGTAACGCCGTATTTTAACGACTACGGTAGAGTCGAGCGTCATGAATCATGGTAAAATTCACCCCTCATTAGAAATGGAATAAAAACAGCCATGCAACAACAAGAAGCCTTTGATTTATTAACCCTGGGGAAAAATATTTTCCTCACTGGCGCAGCAGGTTCAGGTAAAACCTATTTATTAAATAAATATATTAAGCACCTTAAAGAAAATAACGTAGACGTTGCTGTCACTGCATCAACCGGGATTGCTGCAACACATTTGCAAGGCACGACATTACACTCATGGTCAGGGATAGGGATAAAAGACAGTTTAACGCAGAAAGATTTAGAAAAATTACTAACAACAGAACGCATAAGACGAAATTATAAAAAAACACGGGTACTCATCATTGATGAAATATCCATGCTGCATAAGCATCAACTCGACATGGTTGACACCATCGCACGCTATATTTTAAATTGCGACGATCCATTCGGGGGTATGCAAATTATTTTGTGCGGCGATTTTTTTCAGCTACCACCCGTTTCTTCTTCGAAAAAAGAAATTGAATTCGCCTTTAAAGCATCCGCCTGGGAAAATGCAGAATTCTATGTATGCTATTTGCACGAGCAGCACCGTCAAGGTGATGATTTATTGCTTACTATTTTAAATGACATACGAAGCGGTACCGCAGGTGAACACACAAAAATTCCGCTACGTACACGCTATAAAAAGGAACCAGAGGGCGAAACGAAAGCCACCAAATTATATTCACGCAATGTTAATGTCGACACACTAAACGACCAGGAACTGACTCATCTAGACGGAAAAGAGAAAATATTTAAAATGACAAGCAATGGTTTCAGTACTTTAGTGGAAAGCCTGAAAAAAAGCTGCCTCGCTGTGGAACAATTAAAATTAAAAATCGGCGCGGAAGTCATGTTTATTAAAAATGATGTTTCAGGTAAATATGTGAACGGCACCCGCAGTGTAGTTGTTGGTTTTGACAAAAAAGAAGGTTGGCCCATTGTCAAAACATACAACAATGAGATAGTTACGGCCAGCCCGGAAGCGTGGCAATACGAAGAAAATGGTGTCGTGCACGCAACACTGACGCAAGTGCCACTGCGTCTTGCTTGGGCTATCACGATTCATAAGAGCCAAGGAATGACGTTGGACGCAGCAGAAATAGATTTAGGAGATGCGTTTGAGCCCGGCATGGGTTACGTTGCATTATCAAGAGTACGCGGTTTAAACGGTCTAAAGCTAATGAACTTAAACGAAATGGCATTAACCGTGCACCCTAAAATTCTTCTGCAAGATAAAATTTTTAAACAAAGTTCAGTTGTTGCCGTAAATTACCTAAAAACACTATCAGACGAAGAAAAAATGGCGTGCCAAAGAAAAACGCTAATAGACCGTTTTGGCGGCACGAAAATAAAAACAGCGGTCAAAGGGAATAACAGAAGAAAAACAGGCATTGACACACACTTAATAACACTCGAAATGCTGAGCAAACACTTATCCATTGCGTCAACAGCTGAAAAACGCGGATTAACGGCTGGCACGATCATTGCGCATATAGAAAAAGCGAAGACTTTAAAGCTGATTGATAGCACGCGCATCGCCTCTTTAAAAAACACTATCCCGGAAAAAGACTTCATGCTAATTTTTGCTGCGATAGAAAAGTCCGAAAAAGAAAATTTAAAATTTTTCTACGATAAATTTGAAGGGCAATATTCTTACAGCGCCATAAGAATCGTGAGATTGTTTTGTGGATTATAAAATGGTCCCAGCACTACCTTAATAAAAAAGCATTATGAATCAGCCGTAGCACATTCATAATTCCTTATTGCTTTGTTTCCGTTCGCTCAATATTCGAATTAGGGAGATGCTCGGTTCGCTCAATATTCGAATTAGGGAGATGCTCGGAAGGACGCCGTAAACTCATCCATGAGGGCTCGAGATTGGCATCCATGCCAATCACGCCTTCCTCACATCCCCCATAATTCTCATATTCGCTCACTACATCATTGCTTTAAGGTAGTGCCATTGGGCTTAAGGTCCGCCAAAGAATAACCTCCCCTTTCCAAGATCAGCACCTCTACACAATTGTATTCTGGCAATGCAATATTAGCATTAATGCGAAGCGGCAATGAACGCTGCGTAAATTTTATAACGATAGCGCTATTGATGATATTTCGTAAAAAATACGAATCCACAATATGGAATGCAATTTTTGACTCAGAATCCTCTTCTGCTATGACATCTAAGAAATCAGCTTTTATATGGTATTTTTCAATCAAATAAGATGCAATATGCGAATAATTTGAATCATGATCGTACGTATTGCTTATCATCAAACATAAATCAGTTTTCTTCAAAAAATCAAGGATCGCTTTATCCTCGTCTACTACCAAATCAATTAATTCACAGAAGGAAT
>JAPLRF010000026.1:0-92195 GCA_026399315.1 Gammaproteobacteria bacterium | reverse complement strand
ATAACCGCTCTTATTCAATAACATTTCGTTATCTAGATAGCCACCTGTAAAATGATACATATCATTGAAATAATCTACATAATTTTTTTTAGGCTCTCTATAAACAGGATCTTTAAAAGTGAAAATATATTTTTTAACGGTCTTCATTTTTCACTCAAATAAAATAACATAAAAAATAACAATTATAAATGTGTTGTAGCTATTGGAAATACGCATAGCTAATATGAAAATACCGCAGCTGAAAAATAAAATCCCATTCCACACCCCGCCATCAGATAATAATCTCCTTTTTTTAGTCTGTTTTCAGACAAGGCAGAATGTAAATTAATAACATGGTCCGAACAAAATGTATGTCCATATTTTGCAACATTTTTCAAATAAACTTTATCAATAGGAAAGTTTAATGAAATTGCTATTTTTTTCCAGGTGGGTAAATTTATATTGTGAGGCAATATCAACTTTATTTTATTAAGTGATATTTGACACCTTGCCAAAGCATCACTAATAACATTTACCATATATTGCGTGAATTTCGAATCAAACATACGTATCTCATCATCCGCCAAATAAATCCCTTTAGCATAGCCTGGCATCAAGCGGTTAATAACTGATAGCAATTGATGACTTCCAGCATTGTTTGAAAATAATGATGCCGTTGCTGCATCACCGACAATAGAAGAACCAGGGACAACACGCAATAAAGGCGTGAAAGCAACTTCTCCTGTCATGACAATTGCCAGAAAATTCGACGAATCAGAAAAAAGAACTGACAATAATTCAAGCGCCTTAAAATATGAAACACATTTTTGCATCGTCATTGAAAAAGCAATAGCGGAATCTAACTGGTAGGTTTTCTTCAATTTATTTAAGACAGACTCACCAAATGGCAATAACACGCCCGTTGTGTGAACGTAAATTAAATACTTTATTTTTGAAATATTATTCATAGTGCTTAATAGTTTTTCAAGCGGTATTTTCAGCAAAGAAAATAAGTTACCTTCATCATAAACTGGAATTTCATTTAAGCCATAAATTAATTTGTAAATTAATAACGTGTCTTTTTTGAGTTGTGTTTTACGCTCTAGATCCATAATAGATACAAATTTACTTGGAATAGCAATTTCAATCTGATTAATGCTTAGCAATAGATACCCACTCCGCCGGCACAAACGGATTATCAACCAATATCTGATTTGGTATTTTAAAAATGGCATTAAGGTAAAAATTATTAACTGCAGAAATATCTCGATTACAATTCATCAAAACATCAGATAAGTTGTCCAATATATCATAATCAACAATAACTGAGCCTAGCATAGGTCCCCAGACATCCCAAATAAGGGTTTCTTGTTTGTTTAACAAAGCCAGATCCTGGATCATTCTATTCCTAATTGTAAATAAACCGCGATGCTGACGGGAACCAAAGCGAACTGGATCAGCATTTTTAAAACGACACATATTCCATGCGCTGGCTGCAGAAATAAAACGCGTACCGGGTACATTCGTTAAATTAAAATCAATATTCAATTGATAATGATCGATATGCAATTGCGTCGTTCTTGTATCAACCAAATGCCATTGATTATCTTCTTTGTCGAAATACTCGAGAAAAATACTATCAAGAAAAAGGCCGGGGATAAAATACGTGATGAATCCTGCTCGTAACCGAGCTGGAATGCCGCGAGACCGCAAAACAGAACACAATAATAATGCCGTATCACGACACACACCTAGAATACGCTCACGCGGTTTTCTTTCTTCTTCGATCAGAAGATCACTTTTAGTTACTATATTTCCTATGATTTTCTCCATAAACCGAGCATTTAATTCATCATAAGCAACTTCGGAATCCGAAATCGAAAATAAATTGAAATCAGCGTAATGTAAAAACAACTGGTTTGCTTTATTACAAATTTCTGAAATGGCGTTTGGAAAGCAACACAGTAAATTAGCATATTTTCCAGGGTCAGAAACACTGCTATGTGAAATATAATATTCTTTATCCATTTATATTTTCCTTTAGGATATTATAATTTGTCTTTCCGTTAGGTAAAACAGGGATTTTATTTAATTTTACAAATAGGATCGGGAGGCAAAAATTCGGACAATACGACTGCAGTTTTTTTTTAATATTTCGATCGTTTATTTCAAATGTTGAAAATGCGACTAAGGCGAAAATCAATTGATTCTGATCGTACCGCGGTACAACACAAATATCATGAAGATGCAAAATATGCCTTAAGGCAGATTCAACTTCCGCTTTTTCAATGCGACAGCCTTTCAGTTGCCATTGATCATCAAATCGACCATGAAATAAATAACCATATTGTTCATCATAAGAAACATGATCTCCAGAAAAATATTCCCTGCTTTCCGAAAAAAGATCATAGCGGAATTTATCCACTGTATGAAATGGCCAATATCCTTCAGAAACCTGCTGGCCAGAAATGACAAGTTCACCTCTTTTTGTCATCGACAATTGCGTGCTTAAGAAAGGCCTTCCAATTGGCAATGTTAGCATGGGCGCATAATCATGGTCCTTGTCGTAAACATGATATGTGCAGCTAACGGTAGCTTCTGTAGGGCCATATAAATTAACAATCTTAGAATTGGGCGCAACGGTTTCCCACTCTTTCGCAAAACTGACTGGAAAAGGTTCTCCGCATATAAAAGTATTTTTCAATGCTTGAAAATTATAAGCATAATATCGACATTGCGCTATCATAACGGGCATAGCTGACGGAACTAAAATACAATGACTTATTTTATTGCTAGCAATAAACTTTGACACACCTAATTCTTTTTTATCATCATAAACATACAAGGTTGCACCAGATACCAAGCATAATAAAATCTCATGAATGGAAATATCAAAGGCAATATCAGATAACTGAATAAACCGGTCTTTTGATGAAAAGGAAAATAGCGATAACACATTGTCGATATAAGTACTTAGGTTTAAATATGAGATAGGGACAGCCTTTGGTTTTCCTGTCGACCCAGATGTAAAAAAAAGATAGGCATAATTTCTGGCATCTGGAAATTTTACAACATGACGAAAACAGGAATTAAAATTTATTTCACGAAGAGGATAATCTTCAACGTAATAGCAATGATTATTTTCAATAATTGATTTTAATTTCATATCTTTTGTTTTAAATAAGAAAAGTATATTTTTATCTGAAACAGTGGAAAGTAAATCAAAAGCAATTTCTGAATCAATATCACCAACGAAGATAAAATATGAATCAAGCGTGCTTAACACCATTTTGCTTTTTTCAATTCCAGACATAACATTTAATGGAATATAAACACTGTTAGAGAAAAAGCAAGCAAGCATCGCTTGGTAAAAGTTAATGGTCTTATTTGAAATAATAATACAAAATGAATTCTTATCTTGTGTTTTTTCAAAAACGTGCGAAAGTTTATATGCTGACTGAATTAGATTCGTATAGGTATAAGATTTATTTCCAATATAAATTGCCTTTTTGTGTTTATATTTTTCTGCTGATATCAATATTTCTTCAAAAAAATTATTCATGGGGTTTCCTTAATATTGAAGCAGTGCTGCAGAGAAAGTAGCACCCAATCCCATGCCTACTAACAAATAATAGTCTCCAGGATATATTGCATTATTCAAAATGCCATCTTTTAAATTTAAAAACGGATCGGATCCAAAACCATGTCCAATTGCAGCAATATTTTCAAAATAAATTTTTTCAAGCGGGATTGACAAGGTGTGAAGCACTTGCTTCCATGATATTTTATTAACATTGTGTGGAAAAATATACTTTAACTCATTAATAAGGATGTTGTTTCTTTTTGTGATTTCATCAATTATTTTACAAAGATAAAAAACATAATCTTTTTGAAATAATAATTTTTCATTGCGATCAGCCCATATCCCCTTTGAAAATTGACCATAGGAATCTATCTTTACATCTAATAAGCAATGATGCGCATCTGATTTTTTTAATAGAATGGCTGTTGCAACATCACTCAACAGGGCTGAGCCAGGAATGGCGCGCAAAATTGATGTAAAGGCAATATCAGCGACAACAATCAGAATAGTTTGATAATCTTCAATTTTATGAAATAACGAATTCGCAAGTTTTAACGCATTAAATGCGCCTACACACTTATATAAGGTAGTTTCAAAACAAAAAGCATTGCTAATTTTCAGCGCTAATAAAATATTTCTCAACGTATAATCACCAAGAGGAAAAGCATATTCAGAAGTATGAGAATAGATAACATACTTAATAGCGTCCCTATCAGCCGGATATTCAGCAAACAATTGACTAACTACATCTGAAATTTGATCAGAAGGTGTTTTAGCAAAATGGCGTTTTACATACGCTAAACCCATTATTTTTTCAAAGATCATCGCATCGACACCCGTAATTTCACCAGAATCTAAAATCTCTTGGATGCTTAATTTGTTTTCGCCTAATATATAGGTAATATGGGCTATATTCATCTCGTACAAATCCAAGTGTTTTCTAATGCTGTTTTCTCTAACATTTTTTTATTCAGCTTTCCATTGCTTAGAGAAGGAAATCGATCACTGAAATAAATGCAATCTGGTTTTTGCTTAGACGGAAATTTTTCAAAGATAGCTTTCTTGAAAAGATCCATGTTATTGTTGGTTAAATCAGATTCAATACAAACAACCAACACTTGCTCCTGAACATTTTTTGCTTCTGTGAAAATATAACTTCGATTAACATGCTTTAATTTCATTAAAATTTCAGCGTATTCAAAACAATCAAATTTTATTCCTTTATATTTTATAACATGATCATTTCTGCCTCGGAAATAAAAGTAACCTTCATCGTCCATTATCGCTCTGTCACCAGTAAGTAATATTTTCTGTCCATTATCATCCAGAGTTAATTTTTTTTGTGTTTCAACACTATCTCGCCAATAACCAATCATGACAGTTGGCCCTGAAATAACCAAATTTCCCTCAATGTTATGCCCAACAGGATCACCATTATCACCTTGAATCCACATTTTCAAATTGGGAATAGGAATCCCAATTGACCCTGGCTTTTTCTCAAGCATATCAGGCGGCAAATAACTACACCGTTTACATTCCGTTAATCCATACATTGAAAACAAGACTGCTTTCGGGAATATTTTTTTTATTTTTTCAATATGCGAAGGTGATAAATTTTCACCCGTGTTTGTCACTATTCTTAGCGAGGAAAAATCATAAGAAAATCGTTTTGAAGTGAGGTGAAATAATTGAACCATTAATGGAACGCATGGCAAAACGGATACTTTATACTTGGAAATTTTGTTAGCAACCAAATTCGGAAATAGTAAATTTTTTTCTAAAATAAGCGTTCCGCCAACATGAAATGCAAGCAGCATTTGATATAAACCATAATCAAAATGCATTGGCAAAACAGATAAAATAACATCGCAAGAATTCATGCTCAGGTAATTTGAAATTGATTCGACTGCAGAAATAATATTGCGATGTGAAAGCATAACCCCTTTCGGGGCACCAGTGCTTCCGGAGGTGTGCATGATCATCGCCAGATCAGATTCTGTCGCGCTGTATTTAAAATTGCAATTTATATTTTTATGAATTCTTTCGCACACTCCAGAGATAAGATCAACACCAAAATCTGAAATCAGTTTAAATCTTGAATCAGTAATATTTTCAAAAACAACAATGCAAGGGTCAATTTTTTCAATCACGGCGCTGAGTGTTTGTTCATTCATCTCAGGATCAATGACGCACGGAACAAAACCTAATAAAATCGTAGCCCAGAAAGCGACAACTGTTATATAATTATTTCCCCCTATGATAATAACCCGGCCATTCGTTTTTTTACTTTTCAATCCGATGCATTCTACGAAACGCAAGCAATCTTCATAAATCAACCAATAGCTATAGTAATCATCATCAATAATTAAAGCTGTTTTCGTTTTATTTTGATAAACCGTTTTTAAAAATAAATGAGGCAGTAAATACTGATGGTTATTCATATAATTTCCTTAATGATTTTCTTCTTTTGCATGTCAGTGGTACCTTCCATAAATTCCCAGCTAAACACATCACGATACGCCTTCAGCAGCCAAGGATTTTCGAGCAATTGATCAAGGGTGCATAAATCGATACACGCATTAATAACGCTTTCAGAAACAAATGTAGCATTGGCTTTTGCCAACGAAACTTCACTGCTGTTTAATGCATTTTCATCCACAATAATAGCTGCGCGCTGTAATGATTTTCGCGCTGAAAACAGCATGTCATTTAAATTTGAAAAAATTGATTTGTTTGACAAGTGTCGTTTCTTATTAATTGAAAAAGTTAAATCAAATGCTGCCTGCGCTTGCCCAATTGCAATAGCACCAACACCGCTTCGCAATCGATTTAAGACTTTTGTAATTCCTAAAAGACCATTTTCACAAATAGAAAGATGATTACCTAATATGTTTGATTTCGAAATAAGCGTGTTATTAAATTTCATTTTGGCAATTTGGGCGCCATGCAATGAAAACATCGGCAAGGTTTCTATGGTGGCGTTATTTTCAATACACTCAGGCAATAACCATATTGCACGAATACCAACAAGGCCATCATACATCCTAGCCAACACGACACCCATATCGCCTACTGCGCCATTTCCAAAAAAGCATTTTTCACCTCTCAATAAATACCGATCTGAATCTCTGCTGCTTTTTATTATACGAGTTTCAATATTGTTTGCGTCCGAACCTTTTTTTGGTTCAGTCAAAGCAAAAAATGTTCTCATCTTTTTAGATTGCAAAATACGATAAAATTGATCTATTTGTTCTGGCAACCCTAATTCACGCATCATCAAGCCAGAAAGAGAAGGACCAGGACATGCCAATAAAACACCTGGATCACCATAAGCTAAAGCCTCAAGGTATTGCGTTCGCTGAACCGTTGTGCTGTCTCTATCTGATAAAATAAAATTGATAGCCGGTAATTCGATATAATTAAGAATCGAATTGGGATCGTCATCAATTTCAAAAGCAATTTCTCTGAAACTATTTGCGTAGGATAACAGTACATCACCATAAGCAATTTCAGCACTAAAGTATGATGGCATCAGCATGTTCCTATGAATTTTTGGAATAAACGAACGTGAAATAGAAAATCAATTGCGTTATCCTTTAAAACAGCTCGCGCACCTGCGAGGCGTGATAAAATAATCAGAACGTCAATTAATTGCGATAAAATAAAATTTACGCTGTCCTTATTTCTATTTGAATCAATTAAAAATGAAACCCGATTTAAAATAATAATCATGTCTGAAAATTTTGACTGCACAATCTCTATTTTAAAAATACTTTTATTGTCATAGTATCGATTTTCCAGGTGTTGTCGCGTATAGCGATATATTTCTAAGCAGGATTTATAAATTGCTTGAATAATTTTAAAAATAAAATCAGCATACAAAGTGGATGAGCCACTATTTGTTATTAAGCTGACATTAATCGAAAAAAAATTAAAATCTTTTAAAATTGAAATCCTTCTAAAATCCAGAGAATCGACCATAACCGTGATTGCCCTTTTTTTCGAATATATTGTGATAGTTTTTTCTAAAAAAATTGCGTTTGATACCATCACAATCCCGCTTTTATTAATCAATCCAACCGGATTTTTTTCGCCAAAAACAAAGGAACTCACCTCATAAAATAGTTTTTTCCATTCAATGCGAATATACTTTTCCGATTGGAATTGAATATTATTTTCCATACCACCTCTCAACATATAATTGACTGCTATCAAATGAGAAACTCAAGCAAAATCAGCCCCGCCAATTTCTCAATAACATCATAATCAACAACAAAAACATATTTCACTTTAATATCACTTTTTAATATAAAATCAATGCAGCTATAAAGAAACCCTGATGAGTTTCGATGTTCAATATGGATAAACCTATGATCAACAATCTTGTTTTTTATTCTGCAACTATAAACAACACTATCAGTATTTTTTATGTTAAATAAATTCATATTCGAATCTAAAAATTTTATTAAGTCTTTCACTTGTACGATACTGCATTGTAATATTTTAAAAAAACTACTTTTTTCTTTCATTGCAGAAAAAGCAAACGAGGCTATATAATTAATTTCTGGCAAGAAGGACATGTCTTCATGCGAAAATGAAGAACATGCGTTCTCTATCGAGCAGCATAGCGATATTTTTTTTGAACTGACATCAACCAGTTGAAGTAACAAATAAATAGCATAAAAAACACATAGCCTTCCGGTACCACGGACATCAATTAACTGAGCGACAATATTAAATTTATTTTTTAGATATAATTCCGGCGTCGCAAAGTCCATATTCCATGAAGGCGCCCATAATGGCAAAAAAAGAAACTCAAGGTTACTTAGATTGCCGTTTAGTCTCAGCTTTTCCATTAATAAACTTCCTAAGTCTGCATAGCGGTATACAGGTTTTATTAAATTTAAACGCATGTCTTTTTTATAAATCCGGTATAAATCATAAAAATAATCTTTTACTCTATTACTCACACTTTCTGTTTGCATGCCTGAAAAATGAGACTGATAAATTACGCTATTAATGTACATTTTTTTCTCGCGACAATAACTGCATGTCAACGTAATTTATAACGGATGAAACGGTTTCAAGATCACGCATTTCAAGAGTTTCAGGATCAACCAAAAAATTATCAATGGTTTCTTCAAGTTTCATTAAAAACATTAATGAACTCATGGAATCTAACTGTAAATCTTCTTTTAAAGTATGATCAAAGTGAATTGAGGTTGTATCTAAAAAATGCAGGGTTGATGCTAATGCGTTTTTAACCAATTTCTCTGTGTTTTGCATGATAATTTCCTGGTTGATTTGTTTTCCTGGTTAGTTTGTTTTTTTATAGCAGGGTTTGCACGCACCCTGCCGGGCGCGTTTCTGAGCTGTTTACTGGGCGCGTTTCTGTGCTATACGACATACTCTGCTGAACCCACTCTGACGTATTTAGGCTGTTTTGCGTCGAAAATATATCGTCAATTGTTTCGCGCCGTCTTATTAAATGATTTTTTTTATCGTCATAAATAGCTTCAGCAGGCGAGCCATGACTCAAAAACCTACTCGGTGAAGCAGTTAGGCCATAAGCACCTGTTTTCTCAAAAACAATTAAATCACCCCTGCTGACATTGGATAATTCAACATTCTTTAACAGAACATCACCCGGGGTGCACAGTGGACCTGCGACTTGATATTGTTTTTTTTGCACTTCAACCCTGCTATTTGAAATGGGAATATGACTAAAATGAAAATTACGATGAACATATGAACCCAGACCCGTTGCAGCCATAAAACAATTCATTCCAGCATCTACTATCAAATAATTTTTATCATGACTGGTTTTTACATACTGCACTGTTGATATTAAATAGCCTGAGTCTGCAACCAAGTAACGCCCCAATTCTAAAATAAAAATTACCGTACTGTTTAATTTACGGTGATCATTCAATATTCCATTAATTTCAGATATCAAAGAAGCATGATTTAATTCACTTTCCCCTGTGAAATAGGGAATACCAAAGCCTCCACCAAGATCAATGACATTAAATTTTATTTTAAGTTTTATAGACAATGTTTTTACCAGTGACAATATGTTTTTTATGTTTTCGATGATTGCATCGCCATCTAATACACGGCTGGCATTGTAGATATGAATGCCATCCAATGAAACAAAAGAACAACGCTGTATTTTTTTGAATTTTGATATAAACTGCTTAACATCAATTCCAAACTGAGATGCAACCCCACTCATTTTGATCGGCGATTTTTTAACAGTAAAATCTGGGTTTAACCTTACTAAAATGGATGTTTTTGTTTTATTTTTTTCAGCAATGAAATTAACCAAAGTAATTTCCTCTACTGACTCACAAACAATATGTCGGATTTTTTTCTGTATACATAACGCGATTTCATCTTGTTTTTTTGCGGGGCCAACAAAAATTATCTGCTCAGGCTTAAAGCCTGATTTTAATGCTGTCATTAATTCATTTTTTGATGACACCTCGCATTGCGCCCCTAATTTTCTAAGCTGTTCGCAAATCGCAATGGCCGGGTTTGCTTTTAACGAGTAAAAAATATCGCAATTACTCGGCAGATTACCCCTGACGTGGTAATATCTTTCTTTAATAATATCCACATCATATAGAAAAACCGGCGTGCCAAATTGTTCGGCCGCATTAATAAGAAATTTATTTTTTACTGTTTTCATCTGACACTCCGCAATATAAATTAATGATGGATAATTTTTCCATTAATTACTTTTCCTTGGATTGATGAGGTAACACTGACAATCACTTTTCCTGGCGGCCCTTGAAAAGTGATATTTCCTTTTACATGAGAGGTGTGATAGAGCTTTATCACTTCAGATGTTTTATTTTTTTCAGCAATTGAATCGAATGTTGAATTATCTGCTCGCATTGGGCCGCTGACTTTTGTTTCACCGGAAAATGTGGATCGATTGGTGTGAAATGGCCCATGAACAGTTATGTTTTTGACATGAACTGCATCGCACCAGGTAGGTCCATCGTAGGTTTGTTTATTGGGTTCTTTAAAACCTAAGACGGCGCATTGATCGGCCGCTAATGCGGATTGAATTAAAAGCACTGAAAATAAGGCGAAAGTGATGCATCGTGTTTTCATAAAATCTCCTGAAGGATTAATTTACGAAAGCATGATAATCAATTTGAAAAAAAGTTTATATCCGTGTTTTTGAAATAGTTTGATCGGAAGCACGCACATAGCGCAGCGTAGTAAGTGCGTGCTTCTGTTGGGCTTGTTGTGTGAATAAGGCAATCGGCGTTAAATAATGCTAAAAAAATTTGTGGGTATAGCCGATCGGTTCCGATAGTTCGTCGATGCCACCATCACCTTCCTCGAAAAAATATCTTATCCAATTCATTCATTGAATATTGTTTCCATGTCGGACGACCGTGATTACAGCAACCACTGTTTTCTGTTTTTTCCATGTCACGTAAAATAGCATTCATTTCAGGTAACATTAATTTATGCGGTGCGCGGAACGCAGCATGACAAGCGAGACTGGACAAAACAGCGTTAATTTCGGTCGTAACGCGCGTGCTTTTTTCCTCCGCAATTAAATCAGAAAAAATATCGCGTAACAGTGTTTGACAGTTTTTATGTTGAATTAAGACAGGGATTTCACGAACGGCTAACTGATTTTTTCCGAGCTGATCAATCACAAAACCCATTTTTTCAAACAGCTCAGCATGATTTTCGAAGGCATGCATTTCAGCTGTCGGCAAATCTAAAACAAGCGGCAATAACAATGGCTGACGAATTAATTTCGAATGGTCAAAATTATCTTTCATTTTTTCATATAAAATACGTTCGTGCGCAGCGTGCATGTCGACCAATATCATGCCCGATTTATTTTGCGCGACAATATAAATATCATGGATTTGGCCTATTGCAAAACCCATTGGGAAATCCGTTGACATGTTTTTTAATGGCGAATCACAATCATGCAATAAAAGAGAATGCTGGATATTTGCACGGGCGCTATCGCTTCCGTTTCCATTCACACAGGCTAAATTATCCTGCATATCTTCACTGGCGCTATCGCTTCCGTTTGCATTCATATAAGTTAAATTAGGCTGCATGCTGCTGTTGAGGTGACCAGGCCGCACACTGGATAGTGCTTCGTGCACACCGCGTCGCACAAAAGTGAAAATGGTGTTGGCATCTCGAAATCGCACTTCTTGTTTTGCTGGATGCACATTCACATCAACAACAAGCGGATCCACCTCGAGAAATAATAAAAATGCCGGATGACGACCATGAAATAAAACATCATGATAGGCTTCACGCACTGCATGCATAATGGTTTTATCACGCACAAAACGGTTGTTCACATACACCATTTGCAAATCTGCTTGGGAACGAGAATAGCGCGGCTCAGCAATCCAGCCTGTCAAACGCATGGTTTGATATTCATACGTCAGACATAAAGCATGCGCAATAAAATCAGCGCCTAAAATAACCCCTACTCGCTTTTCAATTTCCAGTGAATTATTTGCAGCGCTCACTGAAAAAAGTTCACGTTGATTATGAAGCAATTGAAATCCCACATCCATGCGACTCAATGCCAAACGGTGCATCATCGTTTCAATATGTTGAAATTCGGTACGTTCACTGCGTAAAAATTTTCGGCGTGCCGGTGTTTGATAAAATAAATCAGCCACCTCAACTGTCGTACCAACGGGATGTGCAACCGGAGAAGGCGCATCAATCAAGCCTTCTATATTATTTTTAATATAGAATCCCGTATTCGCGTGCTGCGTTGCCGACATCATTTTTAAGCGTGAAACAGAGGCAATACTGGCTAGCGCTTCACCACGAAATCCAAAGCTCATCACGCGCGTTAAATCATCATACGACGTAATTTTACTTGTTGCGTGACGTTTTAAGGCCAAGGTCAAGTCATCGGGGTGAACGCCATGTCCATTATCCTTAATGCGAATTAAACTTTGACCGCCATTGATAATGTCCACAATGATTTTTGTCGCGCCCGCATCCAAACTGTTTTCAATTAATTCTTTGACAACCGATGAAGGGCGCTCAATCACTTCCCCTGCCGCAATTTGATTCGCAAGTAATGCGTCAAGCTCAAGAATGCGCATGATGCATTCTCCAATAACTTACCCAGGTTCCGCGTGGCGGGTATTTCGAAAAATATTGATCTATACCTTGCGTAATCGATTGCGCCAGTTGATGCTGAAAAGTCGAATTAGACAATCTATATTCCTCTCGTGGATTGGATAAAAATCCGGTTTCAAGCAGCAATGAAGGAATATCTGGTGATTTTAATACGACAAATGCCGCTTGTTCCACAGTATTATGATGCAATGATGCAATCGGTTTAACTGCGTGAAGCACGTTGGTACCAATTTGCAAACTGTCACGAACAGTTGCGGACTGCGATAAATTAATTAAAACCGATTTTAACAAATGCGACTGGTCTTGTAATTTTACGCCCCCCATCAATTCAGATTTATTTTCAGAGTGCGCTAACCACCGGGCAGCTTCACTGGTCGCGCCGCGCTGTGACAATGCAAAAACAGAAAAGCCATGTGCTTGGGTATTTCGCCATTTATCCGCATGGATTGCGACAAACATATCTGCTTTGTCTTTTCTGGCTATCGATAATCGTTGACGCAAAGTTAAGTAATAATCACCGGTTCGCGTCAATTCGGCATGATAACCAGGTTGCTTATCAATATCTTGCTCGATTATTTTCGAAATCGATAACACAATATTTTTTTCTTTTGTGCCATTAATGCCTGATGCGCCAGGATCTTTTCCACCATGCCCTGGATCAATCACGATAATAATATTGCGATGATTTTTATTGTTTCTATCAAAGTCTGAATCTGTCATCACCGCCTTTTGATGATGCACTTTTTCTTTTGTGGGCGGCGGCAGAATGGGTAGCGCAATGTTATTGGCTTTTGAAAAAGTAATTTGTAATCGCGCTTGATGATGCAAATCAAGCGGTAATACACGTGTTTGCGGTTTCACTGATGAATTGAGTCCAAAGACCATTCTAAACATGCCATCGCGATGCGTTGCATAACGAAAACTGTTAATCGCGGATTTCGCATACTCAGGAAAATGCAATTGCTGAAATGTTTTCACATTTTTTAAATCCACAACAAAACGATCAGGGTGATGCATCATAAATACACGATATTGCGTAACAGAAGATAAATTAAACGTGGCAGATACGGTATTAGTGGAATTTTGCACGTGCAAGCTACGCAAAATAATGGGGTTAGCGAATGTGCTTGCTGAAAATAAAAAAGTGATTGTCAAAGTAATTGTCAAAAAATATCGGCGTATCATAAATAATCCATTGTTATCGTTCGTCCAACGCCATCACTGGGAACTGACAATTTGCAAACGATCGCAGGCTTTGGTAACCAGTCTTTCGCATTACTTGCCCATTCAATTAAGGCAATGGTATTTGAATTAAAATAATCTCGAAATCCCATTTCTTCTAATTCATATGGATCTTTAATGCGATATAAATCGGCATGTAAAATAATGGCTTCATTGACGTTATAGGTTTCAACTAATGTATAAGTTGGGCTTTTTACCAATCCTTCATACCCCAAACCCTGTAAAAAGCCTTGAACGAAAGTGGTTTTACCGGCGCCTAATTCACCTTCTAAATAAATTATCGCAGGCGCTTGAAGCGTTGAAGCTAGCTCAGCTGCAAAATTTTTAGTTTCATCTGAATTTTTCAACAATATCATTTTAAATTTACCCATTGTCGTAAATATGGCATGAGATCGGTTGCTAATAAACCCCGTTCTCCGCCTTCCAATGCCGCTTGATCGGCAGCCATGGCATGCAATAATACACCGGTTTTTGCGGCTGATTCTAGCGAAAATTTTTGTGCTAATAATCCGCCCAAAACACCACTTAATACATCTCCCATTCCACCGCTCGCCATACCAGGATTGCCAGCTTCGCAAATAAAGGCGTTATTTTCAGTCGCGACAATGGTTCCAGCCCCTTTTAACACAGCTATTCCACCATAAAGCTTGACAATATTTTGCGCGGCAGCCAATCGTTCTGTCTGTACTTCTTTAACAGTACAATGCAACAATCGCGCCGCTTCCCCGGGATGGGGTGTTACTATCCAATTATTTTGTCTGCTTTTGTTTGCACTGAGAAAATAAAGGGCATCTGCATCAATGACCATCGGCTTTGCTGTTTTTATCGCCGTTTCAAATAACATTACAGACCAATCACTTTTTCCTAAACCAGGGCCCAATACGATCACACTTGCTTTATTTAACAATAAATTTAAAGCATCTGCTGAATCTACTGCATGACACATTATTTCTGGACGTGAAGCATTCACCACAGCCACATTTTCCGCATGGGTTGCAACGGAAACCAATCCAGCGCCAACACGCAATGCTGCTTCTGCAGCCATGCGCACTGCACCCGCCATACCATAATCACCGCCGATCACTAAGACATGTCCAAAATCGCCTTTATGTGCGGCACGATCACGCGCTTTGAATTGTTGCGATAAGGGTTGCCACTCTAATTTCTGATACAATGCTTCTGTCATAAATGAGGATACTCACTTGTCGTCCATGAATAAAGTTGATTTTACCGTGTTATGCGCCAACATCAAAGCGTGGGCGCTCGATTTGGGTTTTGCGCAAGTAGGCGTCACAGATTGTGATACCGGCGATGCAGATGAACGCTTGCAAAAATGGCTTGATAAAAAATATCACGGCACAATGCATTACATGGAAAATAATCGCGACCTGCGAAAAAACCCTGACAAATTACATCCTGGAACGTTACGCATTATTTCTGTTCGCATGGATTATTTAATTGAAAATCACGACAGCATCGCAACATTAAAAAATAAAAATAAGGCTGTCATTTCGCGTTATGCACTTGGTCGTGATTATCATAAAGTGTTACGGAAAAAATTAAATCAATTGGCAGCAAAAATAAATATTGCTGTTAAAGATTTTGAACACTGTTATCGCGCCTTTACTGACAGCGCGCCTATTTTTGAGCGGAAAATAGCGGAAAAAGCGGGCATTGGGTGGACAGGTAAAAACACCATGATCATGAATCAACATGCCGGATCCTATTTTTTTCTCGGTGAACTTTTTACGAATTTACCGCTACCTTTGGATCAACCCGTTGAAGCGCATTGTGGTTCATGCACAGCTTGCATTGATATTTGCCCAACCAAAGCCATTGTTGCCCCTTATCAAATTGATGCGAAACGGTGTATCTCCTATTTAACAATCGAACACAAAGGGTCAATTGATCCTGAATTAAGGCCACTAATGGGTAATCGCATTTATGGTTGCGATGATTGCCAATTATTTTGCCCTTGGAATAAATTCGCCAAATTCACGACAGAAAAGGACTTTCAACCGCGACATCATTTAAATAATATCGACTTAATTGAATTGTTTGCGTGGAGCGAAAATGAATTCCTCGAAAAAACGGAAGGCTCTGCCATTCGCAGAGCGGGTTATATTTCCTGGTTACGCAATATTGCGATTGCGCTGGGTAATGCGGAGAAATCAGATGTCGTGATTGCAGCCCTACAATCACGCAAACATCACGAATCTGATATTGTCAGAGAACATGTAAAGTGGGCGCTGGATAGTGTAACAGATTGATTTTTATCTTAATATTTTCTTAATCCATGCGTGCTACCATTTATGATCTATACTGTTTTTAAGTTCACCTAAGAAGGAAAAAGCGATGAGGGAATATAATAATGAGCGAACTATTCCAGTTCCTACGTTTACTGAACAGGTTGCGTTTATTCATCGCCCCGACACAGGAGATAACAGGGATACTACGAATCAAAAACAAAAAACTACTCCTTCCGTGTCAGACCTAGCCATTACCGATCACCCCGCTATTTTTTCCGTGACGCCCATTGGCACTATCGCTTCTTTAAATGTTTGGTGTCCGACAACACCCATCGCTCCTCCCAAAAATCCAAATAAACAAACAGGGAGATGGGAATTACATGAAAAGCATCATCAGCAACAAATGAAGTTAATGGCAAAATATATTTTTGATATTTTAAAATCAGGCGTTGTCGTAATAGCATTGCAAGAAATGCCAAATGTAAACAACAGTTTATTCATAGACTCAAATCAAAAAATTTTATTATCAGAATTAACTGATCTGGTGAAAAAAGACAGTACTGAACCCAAAATAATACTGGATAGAGACGAAATAAAAGCTTCCTATTTATTAATGAAAAACACTGATAAATTTGGCAACATGATTATCGCTAATCATGCGCAGATTAAAAGCGTATCGAAACCAACACCAGCGCTTGGCGGTAGATGTGCAGTCCATGAAATTAGAATGGCGGATGATACCGCATTTGCACTGCACAATATTCATGGCGACTTTACGAAACAAGATCAAACAATTCAATACTGTGAAGAGAGTGCGAATGCGGGTGGCATTGCGGCCGGAGATTTGAATACACATGCAGCACCAGCAGCACCCAACGCAACCTGTGTTATCGAATCCATAGGAAGCACTGTTGATGTGATTTTATTTAATCCAGACGCATTAAGTGAAAAATTATCAAAACAAAAAAAGCCCGTTGTAGCGACAGTGGCTCCTTCAGCAAAACCCACTGCGCCGACAGTCGTTGTTTCAACTGCACCAGGACAAAATGGCGCATTTATCCCCTTTCGCGTGGATTTCCAAGATGGAGACAAGAAAGCAATTTCTGCTATTGAACAAGCTAAAAAAATCTTAGATGAAGTAGCATTACTGCATGCTGCTGGGTTTGAAAAAGTAGGCATCACCTATTCCGCTGATCAAGCGCAAACAACAAAAATTAATACTACCTATAAAACTTCAGAATGGAACACAGGGACGTCTGGAGCTAATCAAGCAGAAGTAATGGCGGCCACTGAACAATTACTTAAAGAAGAAAAATATAGGCATTTACAGTCGGTTTTTCGAATTATTCCTATAACAACAATGGACTATAAGAAAAAAAACAATCGAGCAGAAGATAATGATGTGAATGACTGCTTAAGCAGCGCCGAAGAATTTCTCAAAAATGGCGGTGCATTATTAGGGTGGCAAAATCAACTTTCAAACGGAGATAGATTTGCTATCGGTGGCGGTGTTGCAGCTAAAACACAACCGTCAGAGCAGAAAGATGCGATTTTAAGAAAACTTTTAGAATTTAAAGGCTGGTATCCCTCTCATGATATGCGCGATATGGGTAATGAAAATATAAGAAATCAGGCGTTTCAAAGTGTGATTTCGACGTACGCTTTATCAATTGCCAGAGATCATACTCGTTTCTTTACTCCAGGCTCTTTTCCTATAGCAGAAATGGCGATGTTTACTGCATTAAAAACTTTTATGGAAAATAACGACCCTTGCGCACTGGAAAAAGCGTACAATTTATTCGTGGAAAAAAAATTGCCGAATGGAATCCTCAAAGATTTAATGCAGAAAAATGGGTTATTAAATTCCACAAACCCTGATAAATTAAATCCTAACATACTTGAAACACCTTCTTTAGAGCAGAAGAGAGAATTACAATAAACCATGATGCATCTTATTTTTGTTCATAAGCGAAAGCACATATATACCCGTCGCCAATGAAGATGCGAACCTCAAGCAATGAACGAGCAAAAGCGGTGGGCTAATGCACCAGGGTTGTGCATTGCTAGAATCGCGTGAGGGCTACTGCCCCCACTTCTGATAGTTCATCGCTAAATTCGCATCTTCATTAATGCACAATTGATGTTTAGGGCAAAATTAAGATGCATTTACCCTGGCTACAACAGCAGCTTCTGTCGTATTTAAATGCTGTAAATTACGGGATTTCTCAAAAACAAAAGAATACATTTTTCCGGCTGCGCCGAGATATGAAATTTTCTTATTGGCAGAAAGTATTTGTTTGGAGGAAAACACTGTATTTCTTCAGATAGTTGAAATGGACCAACGCGCCATAACATCCTTATCTAATGAATCATACTGTCCCTCTGATAAACGCAAAAAACCATTGTAAGCAACCATTGCTGCATTGTCAGTGCAGAATTCACGTCGCGGGAAAAATATTTTTACGCCCCGCTTCATTAATTGATGAGCATGATCGCGTAATTTTTCATTCGCGGAAACACCGCCCGCAATGACCAATTGATCACTCTGCATTTCTGCTAATGCGCGTTCCGATTTTTTCATCAGCGTTTCAATGACCGCATCTTCAAACGCACAGGCTATATCCGCTTTTGTTTGATCGCTTTTATCGGATTGTGAAAATGCCTGCATTGCTGCTGTTTTTAATCCGCTAAAACTAAATTCCAAGCCGGGGCGATTTAACATGGGGCGTGGGAAGTGAAATTTTTGCGGATCACCCTTCAATGCCAATTTTGCTAATGCAGGCCCGCCAGGATAATCTAAGCCCATTAATTTAGCGGTTTTATCGAAGGCTTCACCTGCTGCGTCATCCAATGATTCACCTAAAATGCGATAAACACCGTATTTTTCGGCGTAAAGTAACATAGTGTGTCCGCCTGAAACCAACAATGTCACAAAAGGATAGACTGGTTTTTCCTTTTCTAACATCACTGCCATAATATGTGATTCCAAATGATGCACGCCAATTGAAGGCACTTGCCAAGCGAACGCCAAACTTTTTGCAAGTGATGCACCGACCATTAATGCGCCGATTAATCCAGGGCCACGCGTGTATGCAATGCCTGTAATATCTTTTGATGTTAAATTTAATTGATTTAATAACTGTTGAATTAAAGGTAATAATTTTTGAATGTGATCACGTGAGGCTAGTTCGGGAACGACACCGCCGTATTGTTTGTGTAAGTCAATTTGCGAATGAATTATTTGGCCGAGCAAACCCGCGTCGCGATCGTAGATCGCGACGGCGGTTTCGTCGCAGGATGTTTCGATACCGAGAATACGCAAGAAATCCCCCCGATTTTAAAGCGTACTATTTCATTGCACATTTAAACTGAATTGCGCTTTAAAACCGACCCCCTTTTTCAAAGGGGGTAATCGCTTCGTTCAACTATGTCGACACACAATCAATCAATCAATCAATCAATCAATTAATCAATTAATCAATTAATCAATTAATCCCAATTCTTTCACAGCATCGCGTTCAGAACGCAATTCATTTAAAGTGGCTGTCATTTTTTCTTCACCAAATGCATTGTGTTTCCAATCCGTCACGGCAATGACTTTTCCATTTTCTGTGCGGCAAGGGACTGAAAAAATTAAACCTTTATCAACACCATATTCACCTTCTGATGCTTTACACATTGAATACACCTTGTTTTTAGGCGTTTCGTGATGCAATGCATTTAAACCATCTACGATCGCATTCGCTGCAGACGCAGCAGAAGATAATCCACGCGCTTCTAAAACTGCTGCACCACGCTGCTGAACAGTAGGAATAAAAAATTCCGTAAACCATTTTTCATCTTTGATAACATCGAATGCAGATTCACCTTTAATCTTCGCATTGTAAAAATCAGGGTATTGTGTTGAAGAATGATTTCCCCAAATAACCATGTCAGTCACATCAGAAACAGAAACGCCGGCTTTTTTGGCTAACTGCGTTGTGCCGCGATTTTGATCCAACATTGTCATTGCAAAAAAGCGATCAGCTGGAATATCTTTTGCATGATTCATCGCAATTAAACAGTTTGTGTTACAAGGATTGCCAACAACAAATATTTTAACATCTTTGGCTGCGTGATCATTAATCGCCTGCCCTTGTGTTTTGAAAATAGCGCCATTAATTTTCAGTAATTCAGAACGTTCCATGCCTTTTTTACGCGGGACAGATCCAACCAAAACAACATAATTGGCGTCTTTCATGGCAACAGCAGGATCATCCGTCATGACAATATTTTTCAACAAAGGAAATGCACAATCTTCTAATTCCATTGCGACGCCTTTTAAAGCGGGCAATCCCACTGAGATTTCCAATAATTGCAATTCAACGGGTTGATCTGCACCAAAGGCTTGGCCGGAGGCGATGCGAAATAAGAGCGCGTAGCCAATTTGACCTGCGCCGCCTGTGATTGCAATTTTAATAGAGGGTTTCATTTGTATTTCCTTGTTGTTAATTACCTTATGTTAGACTGTGCACCAAATCCAGATAACGCTGACATTGTGCATTATCGCCCATCGCCATGAATGATGGATTGAGTAACGATTCTTTGGCGTTATATTGCAATGGTTGCCCTTGAAAATCAACCAATGATCCACCTGCCGCTTCAACTATAGATTGCCCTGCTGCCGTATCCCATTCCGATGTCGGCCCAAAACGGACATACAAATCGCCGCTGCCACAAGCAACGAGCCCAAACTTTAACGCGCTGTTCATTGGCTTTATGGCCACATTTTTAAATTTCTTTTCAATTGTCTTTTTATATTGCTTTGCGCGATCTGTGTGGCCACATAAAAATTGCAATGGGCGCGGGCTATTTTTAATAGTAAGCATTGGTTGTGTCACTTTATTTTCATCAATTAAAAATGCACCTTGATTTTTACTGCCGTAATAGCAAATTTTTTCGACCGGGGAATAAATCACACCTAAAATCGCCTCATGATTTTCAACCAAAGCAATATTCACACAGAACTCTGGGCTGCGATTAATGAATCCACGCGTACCATCAAGCGGGTCAATTAACCAATACCGCTGCCATGTTTTTCGCACTGAAAAATCAGGGATATTATTTTCTTCTGATAATACTGGAATATCCGGATTTATTTTGGTGAGTTGTTCGGTAATATAATTATTCGCCGCCATATCTGCTTGTGTTACGGGTGATTTGTCAGATTTAAGTTTTATGTCGTGCGAAAAACCGCTGTGAAAATGGGATAATAATATTTCGCCAGCTTGAGTAGCAATGTTGATTGCATCGCGCAATAAATTATCCACGTGTTATTCTCTCCAATAATAATAAGGCTGCCACGCTGCGTGACTCATGAAATTCAGGATGCGCCAATAAAGCATCAATATTATTTATTTTCCAAGGAATCACTTCCATGGGCTCGGGTTCATCCCCCTCTAATTTTTGCGGATATAAATTTTTTGCCAACACAATATCCATTTCCGAATTAAAATAAGAAGGTGATAAAGACCACTTTGCCAAATGAATTAATTCTTTTGCACCATAACCCACTTCTTCCATTAATTCGCGATTTGCGGATTCCAGTGGTTTTTCACCTTCATCCATTGCACCTTTAGGGAAACCGAGAAAATAATTGCCGGCGCTTGCCGCATATTCACGAATCAGTAAAAATGTTTCATCGTCCAACATGGGAATAATCATCACAGCGCCAGGAGATCGGCCGGTGATAACTTCAAATGGTTGTTCAACCCCGTTTGAAAAGCGGACAAGGGATTCTTCGATCGTGAAGATGCGGGTTTTGGCGACGGTCTTCTTATTGAGTAAAATAGGGAGCTTGGACATGCTGTCTCACTTAAATATTAATCCACGTTTAAGTCACGCGGTCGCTGGCGCTTCCGCTTCCACTCGCTGACGCCCAGGTTTCTGCGCTAGGCTTACGGTTTGACAATCACTTCCATGCCCTTACTTGCAAATCGCTCATAAAGCCACTGTGCGTCAGCATAAAACAATCGAACACAACCAGCACTGCGGTTTATGAAACCTGACAAGGTTGAGCCATGAACCGCACTGCCGCCATGAAAAAACAGACAGTATGGCATCGGCGCACCACCATGCGTTTCTAGTGGAAATTCATTTGAGGCACAATCTTTTCCTTCGATTCGGAAAACTTTGAAAGCCCCTGTCGTGGTTTTGCAAGACGTGCTATTGGCCGGGCATTTATCGGCACCACTGCTAACGGGTCCCCAATACACTAAATTGCCTTGCGCATCGTAGGCGCCAAAAGCAAACAAATGCAGGTTCACGAACAATAATTTTTTGCCGTGCGTATCCATTTTATTGGGTAATGGCGACATATCCATGTAGGTTGTTTTCGAAAAATCTTTGGGTACAATAATCCAGCTGCGATACATCAATGAAACATTCGTGCGGTTTAAACGCATTACTTCTTCACGCTGACGATAATTAGGGAACAAATTATACCAGTGATCGCCCTTCTTAACTGCGCGGCAAGTGTATTCAGGTGAGTTACACAGTGTTTGCCCGTAATTGGTAGCGCTCACAGCCAATTCTTGCGCTGCATACACTTTTGGTGGAATTTCAAAGCCAGCATCGTCGGCTAAAACAGTAACAAAGGGAATGATGAGTAGTGATAAAAAAATAATGATATAGTTGCGCAAAAGAAAGCCCTTTTTTGGTGTTTTGATACTTGCGCCATTATAACGAATATGAAATGAGAGTCACATGAAATTTCCGTTAAGTTTATACATTCACATCCCGTGGTGCATTAAAAAATGCCCATACTGTGATTTTAATTCACATGCTGTACAGGGCGTCATTCCTGAAAAGGAATATATTGATCAATTGATCATTGATTTACAGTCGCAACTTTATGCTGTGCAAGAAAGAAAAATTCACAGTATTTTTATTGGCGGCGGCACGCCAAGTTTGTTTTCACCTGAGGCCTATGTTTTATTGTTTTCGCAATTGCAAAAATATTTGGTGTTTGAAGACGGCATTGAAATTACGATTGAAGCCAACCCTGGCACAACTGAAGCCGCAAAATTAAAAGGCTATTTTGAAGCGGGTATTAACCGTGTTTCACTGGGTGTTCAAAGCTTCCAAGACAATCAATTAAAAATATTGGGCAGAATTCACGAGGCGGATCACGCTAAAAAAGCGGTGATGCAAGCGCAAGAGGCAGGATTCAAACGAATCAATATTGATTTGATGTTTGGATTGCCGAATCAAACCATCGCCGATGCTTTATTTGATTTACAAACCGCGATTGATTTATCGCCAACGCATATTTCGTGGTATCAATTAACACTTGAACCGAATACGTATTTTCATCGTTTTCCACCTGTTTTGCCGAGTGATGATTATCGGTTTGAGATTCAGCAAGCCGGGCAGACATTATTGCGGGAGAATGGGTTTGTGCAGTATGAGATTTCGGCTTATGCGAAATCTGCGCTGTTTGATAAATCCCCCCCAACCCCCCTTTTTCAAAGGGGGGAGCAGATTGATCCAGGTCAACTTTGTTTGCAAAGGGGCGAGCAATTCGATCAAAACATTTGTCGACATAATTTAAATTATTGGCAATTTGGCGATTATTTGGGAATAGGTGCGGGTGCGCATGGAAAATTCACCATTTCAGAAACGGGGGCGGCAGCCCGCTTGCAAAGCATAATAAGACGATGCAATACAAAACAGCCCAAAAAATATTTAGCCGCTTCGCGAACTATCTCCCTTGCTAACGCGCGGGGTTCTGAGATATTTGAAGAAAAAATAATTGCGCGCGATGAATTACCGCTTGAATTTATGATGAATGCCTTGCGTTTGCGTCAACCAATTGCCATTGCCTTATTTGAAACGAGAACGGGCTTGGCTTTTTCTGTGATTAAAAAACAAATTGGGAAAGCGATTGATCTGGAATTGTTGGTTTTGAATGATAAAACATTTCAGGTGACAGAAAAGGGGTATTTGTTTTTGAATGATCTGTTGGAGTTGTTTGTATAAGCAATTTTGATTATGGCGAGAATCACACGAGGGCTACCGCCCTAGTTTCTGAGCTGTTTGATGAAAATACGTCGTGTGATCGCGTGAGGGCTACCGCCCCCGCTTCTGATAGTGCGTTGCGAGTTGTTTGTTTCACATGAGAATTTCGATTTATATTGTTGATTATATTGTTATTATTTATATTGAGCAAGCTCGTTTTTTTAGGCTATAATTTGAACATGTTAAATGATTTTTTGAGGAGGGGGTCATGAAAAAAAGAACACGGTCGGGTTTGTTAGTTAGCGTTGCTTGCGCTGCGGCGCTGGGAATGGTGTCGACAGGTGCGATGGCGGCGACCTCGTGGTGCAGCAAATCACAGGCTGGTGTTTTATTAATTTATATTTCACCTATCTTCACAACCGCCAAGATAAGTAGTAACGTTGTCAACGTGGCTGATTTTGGCGCGTCTCCGCCACAAAGCCCTGCCGATGGCCAAGCATATACATGCTCACCAGAAGGAAATTTTAGTATCAGTGGCACCGTAAAGGACACAAAAGCAAAATGGACTAGCGCCTTTAGTATTCCTATACCTTTAACAGCTAATGCATATTCATATGTTGTTATCGCACAAAATGCATTCACATTATCAATGGCGGGTAGCTACAGCAGTCAATGCGATGTTGGTAACATACAAACCAGCAACAGTGTTGCTTATATGCTTTGCAAAACACCTTATTATCAACAATAGAACACTACTAAACGCTACAGGGCTGTTTGCATAAACAGCCTTTTTTATGCGCATTTTAAATTCTAAGCTATAATCAAAAAAGGAAAGCATGTTCTTTGGAGGGAATCATGGTAAAAGCAAAAAGTTACTCAAGATCAGTGTTCTACACAAGCAGTTTTTTGATACTGGGCTTTGGAATAGCGCATACTACGAAGGCAATGGCGGAATCGAAACCGGTTGGGACTGTTCTCACCTGCCCTCAAACCATCACTTGCACAAACAAAAAATGTGATTTATCAGGTGCGCCAAAAGGCTGGAAAGTCTCTGAGACGTATTCTTATATGCCCCGGGTCAAAACCAAGCTATATTTTTTGTATTTCATGTTTGATCATTTTCCTTATCCAGCGGGGGATGTGGGTGCAAAAACAAATCCCTACCCGATTAAATGCTTCTATGGGATTAACTGGTTGATTGAGCGCCCCACTGTTTCTGTTGTGCCTGCTTCTGCAGCAACCGTGTTTCACCGCGTTCACAGAGACCCTGATTTTTGGGCGCGTCACAAATGCACAGGCTTGGTTGGTGATGCTAGCCATCCGGGAATCGCGGCTAATTGTCCGATTGAAGAGGTAAATCCCCCCGATTTGCGGACGCGGTAATGTATCGGGTATTCAGTTTACTTGCTGCGTCCACAAACCGACCCCCTTTTTCAAAGGGGGTGGTCGCTCCGCTTGTTTTCAAAAGAAATTAAAGTAACAGCATAACCACTAAACTTTCTGCTATTCAAAACGCCTGTGTCGAAAATAAGATACTGGCCTTTGATGCCGCGTAAAATGCCTGAGATTTTCGGTGTTTTGTCAAAGGACAAAGACACTATTTTTGTTGGGTATTCTAAAACTGGATAATCAAAAGTGAAAACAGTGTCGGTGTTGAAAAGCGCAATTTGATCCAAGGATTTACACGCAGCCTCCCGGCCGCATTTCTGCTCTATATCATATTTTTTAAAAATAGGATCGAGGTCTTTTTCTGCTTTCAACAATAAATTATTTCTTTCATTTATTAAATCAATAGGCGCGACATTTTCACGCAGCATAATGCGCCAATTGGTTTTATCGGCAACATAATTTTTTAAAGCGACTTCAATTAAGCCTGCTTGATAGCGATTGCTTGTTTGAAAAATCGGTAAGGCTTGTGCAGCACCTTGATCAATCCAACGCGAAGGATTATTTTTAATTTGCGTGACACCGACTTTCAAGCCAGATGAATTTGCCAGATAAACAATTTGTTTTTGGTGGCAATGTTGATGCGCCCAATGGCTTGAATCACATTTTATATTTTCCGTTTCAACCAGGCAGCGTTCGGGGTGGATCATGCAATTATTGCATTCATTTATTTTTTGCATGCACGGAAAACAAAATCCCTGCTGGAAAGAGGTTTTTGTTTTGCGATCGCATTGAATGCAGTTGATTTCGCCGCTCCATTCGAGGGTGAGTTTTTTGTTGAGTAATGTATTGAGCGTGATTGAATTTAATTGATATTGAATTGGATTGCCGTGTAGGACGTGCATTTTGTGGAGGTTAAAAGTTGTCATAAAGTAATCTGCTTGTGTGTTGCTCGTTCGCGCGAGGGCAACCGCCGCTCGCTTCTGATGGTTCATCGCGCATCAGAAATTATATATTCTGCAACGGGTACGCCCCCAATCAAATGCTCTTGAATAATTCTCTCTAAAACCTCAGGCGTGCACTGCTTATACCACACACCTTCGGGATAGACGACAGCAATAGGACCTTCGCAGCACACACGTAAACAATTGGCTTTTGTGCGGTAAATGCCGCCTTGTCCCGTTAAATTTAATTCGTTCAATCTGTTTTTTAAATATTCCCAGGAAATTAAACTGTCTTCACGTGTGCAACATTTTGCTTTTGTTTGATCACAGCAGAGGAAAATGTGATGACGGATTTTGTCTATGTGAAGCTGGGAGAGTTTTGTTTGAAGTTGGGCGGTCATCAGCATTCTCGGTTTACTTAAACTTCGCCACCCACTAACGTGGGGGCTTCCGTACGCATTCACTAGGATAAAAGAATACAAATATCATGCTGTGTAAATACAACATGACAACAAAAACTTTTAACTCTATGACGGTATCGATTCAATCTTAACATCAATATCAACCTCTTTCGCATAATCAACACCATCGACTTTAAATCCAAATAATTTATAAAAATCGTCACGGTAACCGCCAATATCACTTAATTCATTAATATTGTCTGTTGCAATTTTGTGCCAAATTTCCTCAATAGATTTTTGTACATCGTCTTGCATTTCTAAATCATCAATGCGAACGCGCTGTTCATCATCAACAGAAATGGGCCGGCCAGTATAAATAAAATCATGAAATAAACGCACCATTTGTTCAATACAGCCTTCATGTGTTTTTTTCGCTTTCATTATTTTAAATAAAATAGAAATATATAAAGGGACAACGGGAATAGCAGAACTCGATTGCGTCACCAAAGCCTTATTAACTGAAACAAAAGCGCGCCCCCCCGTTTTTTGTAATTGCTGATCTAATTCATGGGCTGTTTTTAACAGATGGTCTTTCGCTTTTCCGATGGTGCCGTTTTTATAAATAGCATGCGTTAATTCAGGGCCCACATAACTGTAGGCGCAAGTAATAGCATCATCACTCAAACAATTTTCTTTACGCAATAAATCAATCCACAATTTCCAATCATCCCCGCCCATGACAGCAACGGTATGCGCAATATCATCTGCATTGGCAGGTTCAATCGCAATTTCACTTACCGTGCCCGTTAAAGGATCGACTGTTTTATTGCGATAGACGCTCTCTACCGGTTTTAAAGTAGAATGATAGGTTTCACCGGTAACGGGATCAGTACGACGGGGTGATGCCAAGCTATAAATAATTAAATCAACCTTTCCTAAATCGTGTTTAATTAAATCGACGACTTGTTTTTTAACGTCATTTGAAAAAGCATCGCCATTAATACTCTTTGCATAGTGGCCATCCTCATGAGCGATTTTTTCAAAAGCAGCCGTGTTATACCAACCCGCTGTTGCCGTGCGTTTATCGGATGCGGGTTTTTCAAAAAAAACACCCATTGTTTTCGCACCAGCATAAGTGGCAGCAATGCGTGAACTTAAGCCATAACCCGTGGATGCACCAATCACCAATACATTTCTGGGTTTCACCGCTAACGCTGGCTGTGACTTCACATAATTAATTTGGTCGAGGACATTTCGATAGCAACCCGCTGGGTGTGCTGTTGTACAAATAAAACCACGAACTTTAGGCTCAACAATCATAATAAACTCCAAAAGAAAATATTTGGCACAGTTTAACAGTAAATACAGAGAATAAAAATCACTTAACACTCTGAAACTTGGAAAAAACGTATCAAATTTTGCTCAAAAGTCTGTCGATTAGTTCAAGGCTCTTCTTTCTGTTACAATCCCCCAAAATTAGCGTCACGCCCCAAGGAAAAAACCGATGCGAACACTCAACCTCCACAATATGCGATTCATTCCTGTCAACGCCATTCCCTGGATTATTTGGAGCATTGCTGGTCTTTATTATTTCTTTGAGATTATTATTCGCACCCTTCCCAGCACCATGTCAGGCACATTGATGCAGATTTTTCAAATCAATGCCACTTCGCTGTCCATGCTCACTTCTTTCTTCTATTACATCGCTTATACCGTGATGCAAATTCCCGCTGGTTTATTGGTTGATCGTTATTCTGTTAGACGTGTTTTATTTATTGCCTGCCTATCATGTATCTTTGGATTTATTGTATTTTATTCGACACGCAACCTTCACTTGGCTGAGTTTGGGCGTTTGGTTGTTGGTTTGGGTAGCGCATTTGCCTATGTTTCCGCGTTAAAAGTGGCATCGGTTTGGTTGTCGCGTCGACATTTTGGTTTTGCAACCACCATCATGGATTCGCTGGGTATGTTAGGGGCCATGTTTGCTGATGATGTTTTAGCGCACATCAATATTGTCGACGGCATGCAAAGCTCAATTAATTTATTAATTGGAATCGGTTTGTTTATCGCATTTTTAATCGTTTTTGTTTTAAAAGATACACCCGACACTAAAGTAAAAAATAAAAATCAAAGCTGTTTGAATACAAACGATAAAACCAACATCTTTAAAAAATTATGCTTGATCGGTAAAAATCCACAAATCTGGTTAGTAGGTGTCGTGGGTTGTTTATTTTACTTGCCGTCTGCCGTCATTGGCGATTTATTTGGAATTCCCTTTTTAAAAACAGTTTATCATCTATCAAGATCTTCAGCGCCTTTATGCATGTCTGTCTTTTTTGCAGGATGGATTATTTGTGGTCCTCTGTTTGGTGCGTACTCAGATAAAGTAGGAAAACGCTGCAAGCCCCTTATTATTAGCATGTTGATTGAAGCTGTTCTATTTTCGATTTTGCTTTACACACCTGTTATCACTGGTCACATCATTCCCGAATCAGCACTTTATATTTTATTTTTCTTTATGGGTGTTGCAATGGGAACGCACCCACTGGTTTTTGCCATCGCCAAAGAAAATTACTCAAACAAAATTGCAGGTACTGTTATTGCCTTTACCAACACCTTAATTATGCTCAGCGGATTAGTGATTACCCCGCTTGTTGGTTATTTATTGGATTACAGTCATCACAGTATCGCCACCGCAGGTGTTGAAAATTACACGATGGCAAATTACATGTTTGCATTAACTTTAATCCCGATTTCATTGATTATATGCGTCATTATCATGGTCTTCGTTAAAGAAACCGGCAGTTTAAAAGAAGATGTTGAAGAAAAATATGATCGCGCTTTGGCGATGCTGAATAGAAAGTAGAGCGCATTATAAATTATCCGTCCACGACAAATACCAGGGCGCCCTGCGACAAATACTTTTTTCACTAGCACCACTATAAAAAATTCGGTATGATTCGCTTCTGTTTTTAAAAGTGTAGTCATAAGGGTCACCTATCAACGATAGGTTGCAAACCCCGCCAGGCCCGGAAGGGAGCAACGGTAGCGACAGACTCGTGTGTTAGTAATGGCTTTTGTGACTACTCTTTTAAAAATAGTTCCCTGCTTTAAAAAATCACGTAAGATAATAAATATAATCGACACAGTAGAGATGTGATATGCCCTATCAAGCGCTTGCTCGAAAATGGCGTCCAAAACGTTTTAACGACGTTGTCGGTCAAGCCCATGTGATTCAAGCACTCAGTCACGCACTCACCAACAACAAGCTGCATCACGCTTATTTATTTACGGGCACACACGGCACCGGCAAAACAACCCTTGCCCGTATTTTTGCAAAGTGTTTAAACTGCGAAACCGGTATCACCGCAACGCCTTGCGATCAGTGTTCGAGCTGTCAAGAAATAGACAGTGGGCGCTTCCCTGATTTATATGAAATCGATGCTGCTTCTCGAACCAAAGTTGAAGACACGCGTGAATTGCTCGACAACATCCCTTACGCGCCAACAAAAGGTAAATTTAAAATTTATCTAATCGATGAAGTTCACATGCTATCAACGCATAGTTTCAATGCTTTATTAAAAACATTGGAAGAACCACCTGAGCATGTTAAATTTTTATTGGCAACCACCGACCCTCAAAAATTACCCGCTACTGTGCTGTCGCGTTGTTTGCAATTTCATTTATCAAAAATGATTCCTGAGCAAATCGAAAAACAATTGGCCCATATTTTAGTATCTGAAAAAATTGACTTTGAAGCAGGTGCATTAGCCTTAATTAGCACATCTTCCAATGGCAGCATGCGCGACAGCTTAAGCTTGCTCGATCAATGCATTGCTTACGGCAACGGAAAAATCACCACTACAGAAACGCAAAGCTTACTGGGATTATCGGATCAAACAGAAATAACGACACTTTTAAAAGCGATTCATGAAAATAATGCGCAAGCAGCATTGTCACTTACCCAAAAATGGGCAGATAATGGCATTCATTTTTCGCGCTGCTTATCTGAATTGCTCACCCAGCTATATCAAATCACTGTTTTGCAATTCACGGAAGGGGCTGTATTTAATGCCGCCAATCCTGAGCTAAAAAATATGGCGCGCGCTTTGTCTCCTGAAGATGCGCAACTTTATTATCAAATTGCGCTAATTGGGCAACGCGATTTACCCTTAGCCCCAACCGCACAAATTGGTTTTGAGATGATTGTAATGCGAATAATGGCTTTTACAATTACGGAAACGAAGGCGCAGACCAAACCCCTGACATCAACTCATGCTCATGTCAGCACTGCAACGACCACAGTAAAAAATGATGTCGCAACATCGTGGAACACCCTGCTGTCAGAACTTAAACTTGCCGGCCCCACGCTCGCTCTCGCGCAACATTGCAATCTGCGTGAATTAAAAAATGGCGTATTGCAGTTAAGCATACAGCCCAAATATTCAGCATTGCTCAACACAAAACACCAAGAACGCATCGAAGAAGCCTTTGCGGCAAACAAGGGCGAGAAAATCAAAGTCACCATCACCATTGAAAAAAACAAGGAAAACATGATGGACACGCCCGCCGATATGGCGGTACGGGCGCACGAAGCCGACAAACAATCGGCAAAAATAGCCATTTCCGCTGACCCCTCAATTCATCGGATTGTTACCACATTTGATGCTAAACTACTTGAAGACAGTATTGAGCCCTTAAAATAACCCTCGGAGAAAAACATGCCAGAAAACAAACTACTTTCAGATATTCAAAACAGCATTATGGACATGCAAAATCAAATGCAATCCACCTATAAAAATTTAGCTGACATCATCGTCAGCGGTGAATCGACAGACAAAACAGTCAAAATCACCATGACTGCAACATACACTTTTGTTGATATCGATTTCACAGACAAAGCATTACAAGGCGGCGTAAAGGAATTTAAACTGCGCATTCGTGAATCATGGGAAGATGTGGTTAAAAAAATTCAAGAAGCAACGCAAAGCAAAACCATGGAATTATTACAACAAATGCAAATCCCGGATGAAATTAAAAATTTGTCGATGCCTAAAAAAGAAGACGAAGCTGACAAATAGAAAGACCAGTGAATTTAGCACAGAAGCACGCACGAAACGAGCGCAAGCGAGTGTAGTAAGCGCATTAGGAATTTATGTTTAGCCCACTGACAAAGCAATTAATCGACGCGTTGCGCGCATTACCTGGCATCGGCCCAAAATCGGCGCAACGCTTAGCGTATCAATTACTAACAGATAAGGGGAAGGAAAAAGCGAAAACGCTCTCTGACGCTTTAAAACACGCTGTTCTATCGGTAGGGCAATGTCAACGCTGCCGTCAATTCACAGAGCAAGCACAATGCTCGCTTTGCAGTAATCCAAAGCGCAATCAAACATTACTATGTATTGTTGAAAGCCCCGCCGATGTGATTGCACTAGAACAAACGCACGCATTTAAAGGGGTTTATTTTGTATTACACGGGCATTTGTCGCCGCTCGATGGTATTTCACCTGACAATATTGGCATCCCACAATTATTGGCGCGCTTAAAAGATGAGCCTATTCAAGAAATCATTTTAGCAACCAACCCTACCATTGAGGGAAAAGCAACTGCACAATATATTGCAAACTTTGTCGATACCCGTAAAATGTCATGCACGCGTATCGCACATGGTGTCCCCATGGGCGGGGAATTAGAATATTTAGATGGTAGCACGCTATCGCATGCGTTTAATTCACGTGCCATTTTTTCATAACGGGGTTTTTTATGTTTGGTGATAAATTTAATTTGGGTAATATTGCAAGTCTGATGAAAAACGCAGGCAAAATAAAAGAAATGATGTCGGAAGCACAAGACAAATTGGCGAAAATTGAAGTGATGGGTGAATCTGGCGCCGGTGCTGTGCAAATTAAATTTAATGCTCAGGGTTATGCGCTTGCTGTCACGATAGACGATGACATTTTAAAAGAAGATAAAGCCATTTTGTTAGAATTAATTGCTGCCGCCATTAACGATGCCGCAAAGAAAATTGAAAAAGAAAAAGAAGGTTTGCTGGGCGCGGCTGGCGGGATGTTGAGTGGGGAATAATTAACAAGTTCGACGCTACTTTCCACTCGCTAACGCTCGGGGCTCTGAGTCAAGGTTCGTTGTGCTTGTCAAATATCACACCCCTCTCTCGGCCAATTACGCAGTATCACATCCCCCACTGTCGCCAGCGGAATTGCGAAAAACACCCCCCAAAATCCCCATATTCCACCAAATACCAATACGGACAAAATAATTACGACAGGGTGTAAATCCATCGTTTCAGAAAACAATAATGGGATAATCACATTCGCATCAATTAAAATAATCACAGCGTAAGCAATCATTAAATATAAAAAATGTGGGGCAATTCCCCACTGCATTAACGCGATAATAAAAACAGGGATCGTTACCAGCACAGCGCCGATATAAGGAATAATGACAGACAAACCAACCAACACGCCCATCAACACAGAATATTCCATACCCAGTGATACAAAAGCGATGCAGGATAAAAACCCAACGATCAACACTTCAATCACACGACCACGCACATAACAAGCAATTTTTTGATTAACATCCTGCCACACATTCATCACCAGGCTGCGATTCTTTGGCAAAAACTGCGTAAACCAATGAACAATTTTACGGCTGTCTTTCAAAAAGAAAAATAACAACAAGGGCACTAAAATAAAATAGAGAACAACCGTGATTAAGCTGGGTATTAAAGTCCAAACATGCTTCATCGCCAGTTGCCCTGCGTGCGACATTTCATTTTGCAGAAATAAAATCGACTGCTGAAAACGCGGATCCGCAAAAATAACAGGGTATTTTTGCATCAAGGTTGTCATCCACTGATCCCCTTGCGAAAAAGCATTCGGCAATTCGGTTGCTAGGTTTTCCAGTTGTCGAATAACAACAGGCAAGAGCCCCACCAAAGCAAAAACCACCAGGCCAATAAAAACAGAGAAAACGATTAAAACCGCTAAAAAGTGTGGGATACGCGAGCGTTGCAATAACCGAACGACAGACAATAATAAATAAGTCAGCACAATGCTAATCAAAACAGGCATGAAAAAATGGCCGAAAAATTCAAGGAATAACAACATAAAAAGCACTGTGAAAAACAAACCCACCGTGGCTGGGTCAGAAAAATTTCGACGAAACCAGTCAGAGATTGAAGACAGCAAGGGATTGGATTCACGCATAAAATCTACCTGTGATAGAAATGATTTCCGTTATTTTAATATGATTTCGAACTTGATAGCTACCTCCATCGCCAGTGACCAGGGTAAACGCATCTTAATTTGGCTCATGACCGAAAGCGTATATTGATTCTAAATAGCCGAATAGCGTGTTTTTGCATTAAGTGAGTGCATGGAAGCCCCGACGTTAGTCGGGCGCGAAAAATTAAATAGCTTTCGCACTCCGCTCACGCGGAGGCTTCCGTACGCATTCACTAGCCCGAAAGAATAGCAGCATCACGCTTTGTAAATAAATCATTACATTCTATTCAATGCGTATTTGCTGTTATGAACAAAATTAAGATGCGTTTACCCTGGCCAATGACGACATGCATTGACACGCAGACTACCGCCTACGATCTCTTCAATAAAGTCCAATACAATAAAGCAATCACAGCGACCAAAAATAAATACATGCTCGACAATTCGATCAGGCTTGTCATTTTAAAAAATCCAACAAAATAAGAAGAAAGACTGCTGATGGAAATATTCACCAAATACATCACAGCCGTTGCCGTTCCCGCAACATGGCGAAAAAGTGATAAGCCTTTTCCGAGAGACAGAGGAAATAAAACACCGCACGATATAAACATCAACGCACTAATGAATACCGTTAACACGACGCTCTGAGGGTCGACATAACTGATGACAAATGAAATAATGCCAACCAATAATGATAGATTAATACCGACTAACCAAATTTTTTCAACTGAGTGTTTTTTTAATAAATACTTCCCAAAAAAAGTACCGCCCACAAAAACAACACCCAGAAAAAAAGCAACATGTCCGAAAAATATCGGAGAATAATGCATTGTGCCTTGAATTAAAAAAGGGCCTGCAACATTAAAAATAATCAGTAAGGAATAAGTCAACCCCATTAACATCGTGATGCCCATAAAAACAGGATGACAAAGCACCTGAAAAACATCCTTTTTAATCCGTGAAAGCTGCAAAGGATGTTTATCAAGATGCGTTTCTGGAACGATGATATAAACAGCGATAAACGCAATCAGGCCGATCAATCCAAAAAAATAAAACCCCGCTTGCCAGCCAAAATAAACTTGAAAATAACCACCGATCACAGGACCAAAGATTGGACCCAACCCCCACATCGCACCAAACCATGGACCCAACTTGGTTAATTTTTCAGGGGGTAACACATCAGCACATATGGCCCGCAACGTCACCGAAACAGCGCCAATTGTTAATCCTTGCATCACACGCGCAAAGAACAATAATGACATGTTGTGAAAAATAATCGGCAATAGACTTGCCACAATAAATCCAAACAAGGAAAACCGGATAATTTTTTGTCGTCCATAAGCATCAATTAAAAAACCCGATAAAAAATTGCCAAGCGCATATCCCAATAAATAAAATGAAATAACGTTTTGAGCCATATGATTAATAACATTAAAATCACTGGCGATAGCAGGCAATGAAGGTGCTACAAGATCGATGCACATGCCAATTATTGGCATCAAACACAATAAGGTCCAGACAATCCATTGGGTTTTTGTTTCAGATAAATTAAGCATTTCCATTATAATTGATCCTTATTTTACAAAGGTTACAGTAACATATGTTTTTACTTAACATAATGTTAAGTTTTCTTTTCGCCGTTTTGATTGTGAAAAAACAACCAGGGTGTAAAATTGACCTATTCACTCATGATATGCGATAAACTTTATAGGTTGTCAAAAATTATGTCAAAAATATTAGTCATATGCACTGGCGGAACACTGAGCATGGTTCCTGATGAATGCGGCGCACTCATACCGGCAACGCCCGAGCTATTCCAGACAATACTATATCGGGAAGTTCCTGAACTTTGCGCAATAAACATGCCCGCCATAGAAACAAAAATCTATAGTCCTCTTCTCGATTCTTCACAAATGACGATTTTAAATTGGAATCAAATAGCAACAGACATTTACGATCAGTACGACAATTACGATGGTTTCGTCGTATTACACGGCACCGACACAATGGCACACACAGGTTCGGCTTTATCATTCATGCTGAATGGCTTGTCAAAGCCCGTTATTTTAACCGGCGCACAAAAACCTTTATCAGTACCGCATAATGACGCCAGAAACAATATCACGAACGCCATTCGAATTGCTGGAAACTGCCCACAACTCAAGGAAATCGCCATTTGTTTCGATGGCGACCTACTTCGCGCAAATCGCGCCGTTAAAACCTCTACCACGGCCTTTAAAGCCTTTACATCGCCTAATTATCCGTTGCTAGGACAAATTGATCACAGGAATCATATTCACCTCAACGAGCAACATCTATTGCAAGGTGCTTTACTGAATAGAAAGCCTGAACTAACACTTTTAAATCCATGCTCACCCAAAATACGTTTTTTCCGTGTTGAACCTAACTTTGATGTTGATTGGCTAGGGCAAACGCTGACGGGCGCTGATGTTGTTATTCTCCAAACTTTGGGCGATGGTAACATGCCAATCAACGACCATACTATTGAATTGCTGGCAAAGGCAAATGCAGACGGCGTTATGATTATCAACCGCTCACAATGCGGCCAGAGCAATACGGCATCAGGCATGTATGCTTCTGGAGCTGCCTTAGCATCTTGTCATATTATTTCGGCGGGCGCACAAACAGAAGAAAGTGTTCGTGCAAAATTGCTCTATTTATTTAACAAAGGATATTCACCTGAAGCAATCAGAGCGCTATTAGTAAGCGATATGGTCGGTGAATTTGCGCTAGCCTCAAATCATCATGCTGAAGAACGACACTCACCTCTGTTCTCACACACACCCGATCGACATCGCTTTTTCGCAAAAAGCTTTCGACTCCTAAAAGAAGCTGGTGAAACGCCTAACACCAACGGATCAAACGCGCTCACTTCCGACACATTTGCACCTTCTCCTTTGAGCAGCGCTGTTGAAGGGCTTCACGGATCCTTCACGCATTAACCGGGCATTTTAAACAAGATATCATTGTCTGTAAAAATGCCATCAACTCCCATCGCCTGTAATTCTTTAGCGCGGTCTAAATCATTAATAGTATAAGCCAATACATTTAAATCATTTGCATGCAGCATGTCGATATATTTTTGATTTAATTGTGAATGTAGTTGGTGCACAGAAACAATGTTCGCTTTATTTAATTCAACCGCATTTTTTTCTGTTAGTATTTTTTCAGTGATGAATCCTAAGGGTAAACTTTTTGCTCGCTCTGCAACTTGCATTAACGCAAATTGATTGCTGCTTGAAATCAACAATGAAGTTGAATGCGCCGGCCAAAATTTTTGTAAATGATCAATTAATAATGTCGCAAGGGTAATGGATTCTTTTTTACTGATTGCTTTCATTTCTAAATTTAAATTTAATTTTAAATTTGCGGCGGTTTTTAGCCACTCCTCTAATGTCGGCACACGCTCATCTTTGTAATCCGCGGAAAACCAGGTGCCTGCATCGAGCGCTTGAATTCTTGCTAATGTGGCATCACACAAACGTCCACGCCCATTACTTGTGCGTGCCAATGTTTCATCGTGGAAAATAACTGGCTGCTGGTCGCGGGTTAATTGAATATCACATTCAACTGAATGCGCACCCTGCTCTTTTGCCTTTTTTAAAGCGGAAATTGTGTTTTCAGGCGCTAAAAGGGATGCACCACGATGCGCAATAGCAAAAGACAATGGCCAATTTTTGATTGTCATTTTTCATTCGATCCTTATAGATTAAACAACAGATTCAATTTCATCCAAAACGATATCACACTTGCCCGGATAAACCGCTAGTGCCATTCTTAAAATATCAATTGCGCGCGACAACAAATCAATATTCAAAACATAGGCAATGCGAATTTCAGTGTGACCTAAACCCGGCGTGATATAAAAATCCGACATCGGTGAAAGCATAACCGTTTCACCCTCATGATTAAAATCCCGAATTAAAAATTTTACGAAATTTTCTGCTGAATCGACCGGCAGACTCGCATAAATATAAAAAGCGCCTTCTGGTTTTGATGCAATAACACCGTCAATTGTAGAAAGTGCGCGATAGACAATATCGCGACGACGATGATATTCCGCACAAACGGGGTTTGTATATTCTTTTGAGTTTTTCAACAGCGGAATTAAGGCATGCTGTTCCAAGGTACCAACAGACAAGCGCGCTTGGGCGAATTTTAAAATCGCCGCCATAATGTCTAAATTAAAAGAAGCAACACATCCTACGCGCGCACCGGGCATTGAAAACCGCTTAGAACTGCTATCCACTAAAATTAAATGATTGCGCGCATCATCACGCGATAACAAAGAGGATGCCTCACCGCTAAAACGAATTTCACGGTAAGTTTCATCTGCGATAATAAACAAATGGTGTTTTTTCGCGACAGCCACAACCACATCTAACTCTTCATCAGACCATAATTTACCGGTCGGGTTATCAGGATTAATAATCACAATAGCTTTTGTTTTGGATGTGATTTTACTTTCAATAATTGACATTGACGGTAGCGCAAAACCATCACTGTTTTTTAATGTAATGGGCACCAGCGTTAGACCAATCATCGTCGCAAAAGATTTATAACTCACGTATAAGGGCTCAAAAACCAGTATTTCATCACCCGCATCCGCAACGGCAAGCAGCGCCAATAAAATGGCTTCAGCGCAACCCACGGTCGGAATAATATTTTTAGGCTCAAGGATGACATTAAATTGTCTGTAATATTCAATCCAAGCAGCAACGTGCGCAGCAATACCTGGGCTTGGCGCATAATGTAAATTTTGACTGGGGTAGCTTTTGATCGCGTCGAAAAAAGCATCAGGCGTTTGTAAATCAGGATCACCCGTATTCAACTGATGCACCTTTATGCCGCGCTGTTGCGCATCCTGCATTAAGGGTAGAAATTTTCGAATAGGGGAAGCAATAACCTGCTGGCCACGCTGTGAAACGCCGGGAGTAGTCATGTCATTTCCTATCTAATTTTACTCATGACTATGATAACGAAAGAATATTAAAATACTATTAAAAAATAATGTCTTTTCAGCTTAATGGGTATTTTTGTTATTTTTGATTAATAACAATGAATTAGCCCAAACAAAATAAAATGCTACCATTCTTCAACATTCTTGATAATATACAGCGTATTACAATCCATTCTGTACATATAAAGAGCAGGTATCAATGAAACAACGCACTCCCCATTACAGCGCACTGATCCGTTACGCAAAAATGCTTGGATTTGGCGATATCCACACTAAAATTGACTCTAAAACTGGCCTACACGCCATTATTGCAGTGCACAACACACAATTAGGGCCAGCATTGGGCGGTTGTCGTTTTTACACGTACCCTGCCCCTGAATTGGCTTTAAAAGATGCGCTGCGCTTGTCCTACAGCATGACATTGAAAGCGGCAGCCTGTGGTTTATCACACGGCGGCGCAAAAGCGATCATCCTCAAACCTAAAAATCTCACTGACATAGAAGCAAAAAAAGCAATTTTTCGTTCGTTTGGTGATTTCGTTAATGAATTAAATGGGCGTTATATTACGGCCGTTGATGTGGGATCCTCCGTTGAAGACATGACAACCATCTTTGAACGCACACCTTATGTTTGTGGCGCAAAAGGGCCTGGGCGCGTCGATGAAGATCCTTCGCACTCAACCGCACGCGGTGTTTTTCGCGCAATGCAGGCAGCACTGAAATTCAAATTACAGCGCGATGATTTTGCAGATATTCATGTTGTAGTGCAAGGCGTTGGACATGCGGGATATCATCTTGTTAAAGATTTGGTTGCTCATGGCGCCAAGGTCACTATTTCAGATATTAATAAAACAGCACTTGAAAAATGTGTTGCTGATTTCAATGTGGCAACCGTTGATACCGATAAAGCAGAAAGATTGCCTTGTGATATTTTTTCTCCGTGCGCAATGGGCGGCACCATCACCCAAAATTTTATTCAACACACCACAGCAAAAATTATTGCCGGCATTGCCAATAATCAATTAGCACATCGCAGCAATTCAGCGACAATGCAAGCGCGAGATATTTTATATCTGCCCGATTTTTTAATTAACTCAGGCGGTTTAATTAATGCCGCAATGACTTATGCTTATCAAGATTTATCGATGGTAGATGCTAAGGTAAATCAAATTTATGATATCGTGTTAATAATGTTAGAACGCGCAGCGTTCAGCGGGAAAACAACAACTGCAATTGCGGAAGAAATGGCGTTTGAAAGGCTGCGTCAATAAATGCTGTCAACTGAGTAACTATATTATGCCGACCAAATTAAAAACCGTCGCCTCATTTATCATCCCTTATTTGCAATATTTGGATGAGCAATCTCAACCAACACAAACCTTTCCCGACTTTGCCACGCCGGAATTATTAATTGATTTATACAAACGCATGACCTTATTGCGCGTGTTCGATAGTCAAATGGTGAATTTACATCGCACTGGAAAAATAGGTACTTTTCCATCATCACTCGGACAAGAAGGCGTTTTTATTCCTGTTGGTATGGCCATGCAAAAAGACGACGTGCTCTGCCCTTTTTATCGCGATCACGGTGTTTTAATTCAACGCGGTTATGCACTGTCAGATATTTTGGCGTATTGGTCTGGCGATGAACGCGGCAACGCATCCGCCGCTGCCAATCAAGATTTTCCCATCTGTGTTCCGATTGCAACACAATGCTTACACGCAACCGGTGTTGCTTATGCCATTAAATACAGAAAAGAAAAACGCGTTGTGGTGACTGAAATTGGCGATGGCGGCACGTCAAAAGGCGATTTTTACGAAGCGCTCAATTTAGCCGGCGCATGGAATTTACCCGTTGTTTTTGTAATTGATAATAATCAATGGGCCATTTCTGTTCCACGTGAAAAACAAACGGCTTGCGAAACACTCGCACAAAAAGCGATTGCAGCAGGATTAAATTGTATTCAAGTAGACGGTAACGATGCCATTGCCATGCTCGATGTGATTCAACAAGCTATCTTACAAGCACGCAATGGCGGTAAAGCAACGGTGATTGAAGCTGTCACTTATCGCTTAGCAGATCACACAACCGTAGATGATGCGTCACGTTACTCAGACCCAGAAGATAAAAAAAATGCCTGGAAAAAAGAACCGATTGCACGCTTAGGATATTATTTGGAAGCGCAAGGTCATTGGGATAAAAACAAGGAAGCTGAATTACAGCGCACAACAAAAGAATTTGTTGAAAAAGAAATTTCAACTTATTTTTTACGTGAAAAACAAAAGCCGGAATCGATGTTTGATTTTATGTATGAAACATTACCCGACGCGATGATTGATCAACGAAATGATTTATTGGAAAATTCATGAGCGCCATTACTTTAGTCGAAGCTGTTAACCAAGCCATTGCCTACGAAATGACACACGATAACAATGTTGTCATTTTGGGTGAAGATATTGCTGTGAATGGCGGTGTTTTTCGCACGACTGTTGGCTTACTTGAAAAATTCGGCCCTGAGCGCGTACTGGATACACCACTGGCCGAAAGCATGATTGCAGGGATGACTATCGGCATGGCCGCACAAGGCTTAAAACCCATCGCTGAATTTCAATTTATGGGCTTTATTTATTCTGCAGTAGATCAAATTCTGTCGCACGCAGCACGATTACGCAATCGTACTCGCGGGCGATTACACTGCCCATTGGTTTTTCGTGCCCCTTATGGCGGCGGTATTCATGCGCCTGAACACCATTCAGAAAGCATGGAAGCGTTATTCGCGCATATTCCCGGCATCCGCGTGGTGATTCCTTCTTCACCTGCAAAAGCCTATGGATTATTATTAGCAGCCATCAGAAATCCCGATCCTGTTTTATTTTTGGAACCGAAAAGAATTTATCGTCTGGTAAAACAAGAAGTGCCAGATAACGGCAAAGCCCTGCCGCTCGACAAATGTTTTATCGTTAAACCCGGCAATGATGTTACTTTAATTGCCTGGGGCGCCATGATTAAAGAAACAGTGGAAGCCGCAGAACAATTGGAAAACGAAGGTGTTTCCGCAGAAATAATAGATTTGGCAAGCATATCGCCGATTGATATGGAAACCATTTTAACATCTGTTGAAAAAACAGGGCGCTGCGTGATTGTTGCTGAAGCACCGCGCAGTGGCGGCGTTGCAGCTGAAATTGCTGCACAATTAGCAGAATACGCACTTGATTCATTGCAGGCACCTATTCAACGTGTCACCGGTTACGACACCGTGATGCCTTATGCGCAGTTGGAAAAAAATTATATGCCCAGCGTGGAGCGGATTATGAAGGTGGTTAAGGTGGTGATGGATTATTAAAAACAGAAATTGCCAGTTGAATGCTGTTTTTCGTGCGGTATAGGCTTTAATTCTGACAAATCGATTCCCATTTTTTTCATCTCTTTGATTATTTTTCCGAGGCGGCCGTCATTTAATGCGCACCATTGCATAAGAGAAAGAACAGGCCTTTCTCCCACCTTTAAATAATTTATGATTAGATCAACAGCAAGAATTTTTTCCTTTTTGCTTTTTCCAGGAAAGCTGTTTATACCCTGGAATTCATTTATACCTTCTTTCTCAGGATTATTTCGAACAGCCTTATAAGCTTCAAGCTTTTTAATAAAATAATCTTTTGTATAAAGCGATAGCCCCATTCCTTTCATGATGTCTTTATGCAGCTTTCCCAATTTACCGTCTTCTAAAGCCTTTCGTTCTTCTTTTGAAAATTCAAGAACAGTTCCTGACTCTAAAAGTGCTAATAATTTTTTTGTGACAGATAATTTTATGACTTTATCAGTTAAGCCATCTTTACGCGCAAAGAATGCATGTTGATTTAAATTTTCTCTGCCACGCGCATAGCTTTCAAGCTCATTCATAAAATAGCGCTTTGTGTTTTTAGGTGCATTTTTATTGCGCCATTCCACTAACCAAGCTGGGATTCCTGATATTGCAGTAACATTATTCTTAGCGCTAGGTTCGCGCGCGAGCTCCCGCCCCTGCTTCTGAAACCCTTCGATATAGCCATTTATCGCATTCCAAATCAGCAATGAATTATTATTAACACCGCGGCCTTTAATATTCGTTGCTGATGCATGCAGTGCGCGATCAAATTCTGCGTTAGAGATAGGCATATTTAATTCAATTGATTTTATCAAATGACAGTAAGCCGATGAAACACCGCCGCGATCAATGCCATCTTTACACGACATGTTAAATTCTTTTGGTTTTATTTTTTCAATAATAAAATTACTTAATTCATATTTCATGAAATGAAAATAAACGGCTTGCTGTTCTGCTTGGCTTAATTTTTTATCTGATCGCATTGGATTGTCAATACCCAATATTTTTTTAAAGCTCGCATTCAATAAGTCTGTAATTTCTTCTTCCTTTGAGGCCGCATCTAATGAATCATCCCCATTCACACCATAAAGCAGCTTTTCCACTTTCTCGCTAATATAAAAATCTTGAACGGGCACTTTACCGGCGCCATTGACGATATCAAACATTTCCTGAAATGCAGCCTTAGCATCTGCTTTTTCACTCAAACGTGTAACGAACTTCTTATCCATCAAGCCATGATCGGCTGGCAGGGTAATGACAGCAAGATTGCTACGCGCATCTGGAATAATTAATCCGTTACAAAACGATAAAGTGACCGTTTTCAATATATCGCGATCACTGCCAACAACCGTGACGGGTAAAGTCTCATTATTTAATTTATTTAATACAGTAATACCAGGTCCACCTACATCAGTGAACGCAGCAATGGGTTTTCTTTGCAAAACACCCTCTTCATCACTAAAATGCACAAACCAGCTATTTTGCACCTTTTCAAAAATAATTTTCCGTCCGTCTGCAACTTGCAATTTTTCAAGTTCGTTTAGCGGCCCAGATATAATTTGAAAAATGCAACCTATTTCAGCTGTCTCTAAGACTGCAGTGAGTCTCGATTCAAAAATACGCTCATGAATATCTTTTTTATCCGCGAGCTTGTCTGATGCTGCAAAACGGTCTCGACCTAAATTATTAATATAGAGATCAGTGATTTTATCTGGGTTATTTACATCCTTATTATCATTCACTTTTCTAAGATAGGTTGGCGCTACGCGCGGTTTACCTTGATGATATTGCGCTTGCGTGCCCTTACGCAGTTCAACTGCTTCACCAAAATGTGTGTTGGTGTATTTTCTAATAGAAACAAGGCTGGTCGTCGACATGGGTTTAAAATCATATTTTCCTGATTTAGCAAAATGCCGAGATAATTCGCCAAGTTTGCTTCTTGGTTTATCTTTTGTTGCTTCCACGACTATATTAACAGCAATCGATTTAAGTTTATTTTTGGCAAAATTGGTGTCTTGGGGTGTTATTTCATTAACTTTTTTTTCACCCTTATTTAAATTCTTTGTGATTTTTTTTTCAGCACCTTTTTTTTCTGTGTGCACCACATTCTCAATTGTGCGGGCATTCATTATGGCTGCGCGCTCTAATGCCTTATTGTCATTTAAATAAGCAGCACGAACAATTTGAGTCAGCATTTCATTTTTTTCAAATAATTTATTCTCGCAATCTCTTTCCAATGCATTAATAAACAGCGTGTAAAAATCACCGTAAGCCATCTCGTGATCATATTCAAATTTATCGTTTATTTTATTATGCGCTTGAAATCGAATTAATAAATTATAAGATTTTAGGTTTTCTATTGCTTCTTTATGCTCTTCGCCTGATTTAAAAATTTCTTCAGCGATCGCTAACAGATATGCATAAGAATTGATATTACGCAGTTGATCACCACCTGCAATATATTCTGCATTGCTAGGTGATGTAAAATCGACAGCATCAGGGTCAATCAAAACGAAACTTTTAGAAGAATCATTGCCAGTTGGCATCGCAGCACCATTTACCTTATCATCTTGATTATAGGTTATATTCGCCCGAACATTTCCTTATTCAGCCATAGCACAATGATATCAGTTAAACCTTACCATTTTATTAAATTGTGATTTTGCATTAACTTACGTAAAATGGCGTTTTCGTTCCCAAAAGACAAGGCATGTACATGAAAATATTCAAGTTACCCGATCTCGGCGAAGGTTTACCCGATGCAATTATCCGTGAATGGTACGTTAAAGAAGGGGAAACTGTCACCAAAGATCAGCCCATTGTCGCTATGGAAACAGCCAAAGCCCTGGTTGATGTCCCTGCCCCCTTTGATGCCGTGATTGAAAAACTGTTCGGCGAACCCAACGAAACAGTCTTAACAGGAAAACCCTTAATTGGATTTCAGGGTGAACCTGATCCCAATGATTTCCCCAAAGACACAGGAACCGTTGTCGGCAAAATCGAGCAGTCTGAAAAAATTATTTCTGAAAAACAATTTTCATCAACAACAATCGAAGCACATTCAAATATTAAAGCAACGCCCGCTGTCAGGGCATTGGCACGACAACTCGGTGTGAATTTATCGGAAATAAAATATGGCGGTGAGCGCATCACAGCAGACGATGTGAAAAATGCAATCGGCACGCAAAAAGCAGCAGCACCCAGTTCAACAGAAACTGACACGTCTGACTGGGAACCACTCTCCGGCATCAGACGCGCAATGGTCATGAGCATGCAAAAATCACATCAAGATATCGTTCCCGTTACGATTATTGATGACGCCGATATTTTTGCATGGGTTGGAAAACAAGATATTACCGTTCGCATTATCCGCGCGATTATTGAAGCCGCTAAAATTGAACCTGCATTAAATGCGCATTTTGACGGTAAAACCATGCGTATCAAAAAACAAGAAAAAATTAATTTAGGTTTGGCGGTAGATATGCCGCACGGATTATTTGTGCCCGTGATTAAAGACGCGGCCAATTTATCAGATGAACAAATTCGTGAAACAGTGCAGCGTTTTAAAAGCCAAGCGCAAACAAAGTCTATTCCACAATCTGATTTAAAAGATCCAACAATTGTATTATCCAATTTCGGTTCAATCGCAGGACGGTATGCCAACCCCATTATTTTGCCGCCCACCGTGGCGATTATTGGCGTCGGCAGAATCACAAAATCACTGATATTAAATAATGACAATGCACTTGAAATGCATCGCATGATTCCATTGTCACTCAGCGTTGATCATCGTGCGATTACCGGTGGCGAAGTGGCGCGGTTTTTAAGAGCGATGATGGATGCGTTGGCCAAGGCAACTTAGGTAACACGGGGCCAGATTCACACAAGGGTCACCGCCCCGGTTTCTGAACTGTTTAATAACTGATATACTGTGGACTATGACTAAAATAAACACACAAGCTCTTGAAAATGCACTGGATTCACTACAGCGCAGTATTGTTATTTCAAAACAATATTTGCTTGATCCCAAAGCATCTATTGATTTAAAAGAAACACTACAAGCAGGTGTCATACAAAATTTTGAATTTTCTTATGAGCTCAGTTTCAAAACATTAAAACGCCAACTGGAAAAAGAATCAGCGACCCCCTCATTGATTGATGGCATGTCATTTCAAGAATTAATCCGAGAAGGTGCTGAAAAAACTTATATACAAGATCCTAAAAAATGGCTTGTTTATCGACACCAACGAAATTTAACGTCACAAACCTATCGCGCAGATTATGCAAAAAGCGTTTATCAAAGCGCAACTGAATTTTACGATGATGCGCATAATTTACTAATAAGAATACAAGAAAAAAATCGATGATCAATTTAGAAAAAAAATCACTTCATTTACTAAATAGCATTTTAAAAAAATTTATTCCCCATTGCAGTGTGTGGTTATTTGGATCCCGCACAACCGACAATATAAAACCCCATTCTGACATTGATTTAGCAATAATCACACAAACCCCACTTGATATAAATATCATGACAGAATTAACAATAGCACTATCTGACAGTGATTTACCCTACAAAGTAGATTTGATTGACTGGTCGAGCATTGACGCTGATTTTAAAAAAATCATTCAGAAAAAACACGAGATTATTCAATTAGCCGATTTAAACCCCCTATGAAAAATAACTTTTCCAGCGAACTCATAAAAAAACATACCCACACCCACGCACGCATCATGAAAATGAGTACGCCGCACGGTGATGTATTAACGCCTGCATTTATGCCCGTTGGCACGCGCGCATTTGTTAATTTAATGACGCCAGATGATTTAACGGCAAGTAACAGCCAAATTATTTTGGGTGGCAATACCTATCACATGTTGGTCGCCCCCGGCATGGAAATTTTACAAGCGGCTGGTGGCATGCATAAATTTATGGGCTGGCACAAACCCATGTTAACCGACAGTGGCGGATTTCAAGTCTTCAGCTTATCGAACAATTCGGATATCTGTAAGATTACTGAAAATGGCGCGCAATTTAAGCACCCTATCACCGGCCAAAAAATTATCTTAAATGCGCAAACTTCTATTGATGCGCAAAAAAACATTGGGGCTGATATTATCATGGCGTTTGATCAGTGCACGCCTGATTCTATTTCAGAGACCGAAGCCATTAAAATAATGGAACGCACACATCGCTGGTTGCTGCTATCAAAAGAAATTCATGAAAAAAATCCGAATTCTTTTTATGGCCATAAACAAGCGCTTTTTGGCATTATTCAAGGCGGACAATATCAATCTTTGCGCGAACAAAGCGCGCAGTTTATTGTAGATGCAAATTTAGATGGCATTGCAATCGGTGGCGAATCCATTGGTTTTAACATGCCGATCACTGAAAAAATAATTGAATGGGTGCGCCCCATTCTGCCTGAAAATAAAATTCGCTATACAATGGGCGTCGGTTTACATCCGCAAGATTTAATCGATGTCGTCAAATGTGGCGTGGATATTTTCGATTGCGTTGGTCCGACACGTAATGCACGACACGGCAGTTTGTATCATGGATTTGCTGAGCCCGAGGGTGATTGGGTTAAATTTAATTATCACGGCGAGCCAAAAGGCCAGTTGATTATTAAAAAAGGTATTTACGCAAAAGATGACAATCCCATTTTAAAAGGATGCGACTGCCACACTTGTCAAAATCATTCGCGCGCGTATTTGCACTATTTATTTAAAATAAAAGCACCGGCTTATCATAACCTTGCTTGTATTCACAACATTCATGTTATGCAAAAAACCTGTGATGTGATGCGAGACTGCATTTCTAAGGAATAATTGTGTATTTACAATGCATGAAGCGTCGTTTTTCAGTGGGCCAGTGAATGGGTACGGAAGTTCTGGCGTTAGCCAGCACGAAAAACATAATAGCTTATTTATAAGCATAAAACGCTTCGCCACCCGCTAACGACGCGCATGGACCGCCGCCCACGTCTGAACTATTTAATATTCACTCTGAATCTTGCGCGGCAAAACCGGGTTCTGCATTAATATACGCTTTTCCGGGCGCATAGTTGACAGAGCCGCAGCCGGATAAAAGGCCGCATGAAAATAAGAAGATAAATAAAAAAAGTGTTTTTTTCATACGCCATATCCTTTATATATTTTTAAATTGCCTTGCATGGTTTAGGTTCCACTCGCTGACGTTCGAGACGCCGAAGCTGATTTATATATTTAAATACCAGTTCAGTAATGCCGAGGAGAATTGCGCTGCAATGGATTCTTGCGCCAGGTGCATAGCATCATCTAAGGCTGCTAATTTAATATTGGGAAAATGTTTGCTCGCCCATTGCACATCATCCATCGTTGTCATAAAACCCGGCATAGCATACAACAACAGTTTGGGGAGCGTTGTTTTTTGCAGCCAATCACAATAAGCTTGAATTAATTTGACAACGTCATCGGGACCTTTCCCCAATGGCAAATCATTCACATATTGCCACAATGGCTTTCGACTTTCGGGTGTTGGAAAAGGTGCGCGATAATGCGTCATTTCTTCATCCGTTAATTCGCGAATAATACTGCGCGGTAATATTTTTTCAATTAAATAATTCTGTTTAATCACGGCACGATAACTTGCACCCGGTCTATTTAATAGTGTTGCAAATTGTTGGACAGGCAATGACAACTGATTCCAATGGGTAACTGGCTGCAAATGAGATTCGTAAAAGGCAATCGCTTTAATGTTTTTTTCATGACGACGGGCATAATCAAGCCCAATAACAGAACCCCAGCCATGCAATACCAAGGTAATATTTTTTAATTCCAGCGCTTCAATAAAGGATTCGATATAGGCAATATGGTCAAAAACACGGTATTCAATATCAGGCTTATCGGATTCACCCATACCAATTAAATCAGGTGCAATGCAGCGCGCATACGGCGCTAAAACAGGGATAATGTTACGCCAAAGATAGGCTGATGTCGGCATGCCATGTAAAAATAAAATAGGATCACCTGAACCCTCATCGTAATAATGCATTAGGGATCCTTTGACGTCTATTTTTTTTCCGATGATATCCATGTTTGTTCGTTCCCTAATATACTGTGACCGTGACAAAGAATTTTGGGGTGGCTACATAATATCCACTCATGCTTTTTCACTATAATTATAATGACAAAAATTGTTTTTCGGCACCGACGCTACTCGCTTGCGCCAAATCAAACAATTCACGTATGCCAACTGAAATAATGGCAAAATCCGCAACGGATTCACTGCGCAAATCCGTTAAAATCATTCTCCAGCGTGCAACCAAATCTTCGTGTCGCCCTAACCAAATAGTAACGCGTTGCGCTACATTTTTTGTTGGCACATCTAGTGCTATCACACTGGCAGTGAGTTGGCGCTGTATTAAATCCAAGTCACCTCTAAAAGCCGCCTTGGCTAACACTGACCATCGGTGTGTGACAGGATGATCGTTGATCTTATCGCGAAACCAATGCAAATCCAAACGATCCACTAAATTAAAGTAGACCTGAGCAACATGATACACATCTTCCGATTGTGCGTTAGCCGCTTCAATAATATTCAATGCGTGCACCATCGATCGAACGCTTGCAATACGCGTTGCGATTTCTTCGGGTACTTGATCTGCAATTAATTGATCACGACGCGCATCCACACCTTCTTTGTCCGTACCCACTAATAATTTAGGTAAGCGTTTATATAACCCTTTAATGTGCGGCTCAAAACAGGCAATCATTTTTGGAATCGAAATTTGTTCGCGCCAATTACGCAATAACCAACGCGTCGCCCGACGCACCAAGCGAATCACCTCATCCATCATTTGAAATTGTAATAACATATCAACACGATAATCCAGCGCTTCAATATCAGCAACCATTTCTGCCGTGTGGAAAATAGTAAAAGCAACCGTAAAGGCACGGACAATCGCTGAAACAGATGCACCTGTTTCGTCTTCCATTTGATGAACAAAGGTAATACCCATGTGAGACACTAAATGATTACTCAATTGCGTTGCTAAAATCTCATTGCGAAGACGATGATTAAAAATATAATCACTGTATTTTTTACATAACACAGTTGGAAAAGCATTTTTAATAAAATCAGTGAGTGCAGGGTCTGTTAATAAATCAGATTGCCTAATGTCTTCTTTTAAAATAATTTTGCTATAGGAAAATAAAACAGCCGCTTCAGGACGCGTTAAACCCAGGCCGTTAGAACGGCGCTCTAACAACGTTTTTGCATCCGGTAAATATTCCAATTCACGGTTAATTTTGCCCGCTTGTTCTTGCACATCCAGATAATGCACATACAAACTCATATTTTTAGGTGACATCGCTGTTAAAAAACTCACCGCTTGATTCTGATGGTAGTTATTTTGTAAAACCAAGCTCGACACTTCTTCTGTCATTGACGCCAATATTTGATTGCGTTGTTTTAGGGTTAAATCCCCTGCTTCAACAATTGTATTCAATAAAATTTTAATATTCACTTCATGATCAGAACAATCCACACCGCCAGAATTGTCTATAAAATCAGTGTTAATTAAGCCCCCCAGTGCAGCATATTCAATTCGACCCAATTGCGTACACCCTAAATTACCGCCTTCAACCACGACACGCGCGCGCAAATCAGCGCCATTCACGCGGACAGCATCATTCGTGCGATCACCCACAGCCGCATGCGTTTCTTCTATTGCTTTGACATAAGTACCAATGCCGCCATTCCAAATCAAATCAACCGGTGCTTTTAAAATTGCACGAATTAAATCATTGGGCGCCAAACGATCATCACTGATTTCCAGCATCGCCTTTATTTCAGGGGTAATTGTGATAAATTTTGCTGCTCGCGGATAAATACCGCCGCCTTCAGAAATTAATTCAGCGGAATAATCTGCCCATGTTGATCGTGGCAATGCAAATATTCTTTGGCGCTCTTCAAAACTCTTCTGAGGATTTGGATTAGGGTCCAAAAAAATATGCATATGATTAAACGCAGCCAGTAATTTCAAATGGGGCGATAATAAAACACCATTACCAAATACATCGCCACTTAAATCACCCACGCCGACAACTGTAATTTCAGTGTTGTCGACGTTGATATTCAATCCTTGGAAATGTCTTTCTGCCGAAACCCAAGCGCCGCGTGCCGTAATCCCCATCTTTTTATGATCGTAACCACTTGAGCCACCAGACGCAAAAGCATCACCCAACCAAAACCCATTATCCATTGCAATTTGATTTGCAATATCTGAAAAAGTCGCCGTTCCTTTATCCGCTGCAACCACCAGGTAAGGATCTGCATCATCGTAACAAATAGTGTCCTTTGGACGAATCACATCAAAGCCATGAAAATTATCTGTAATATCCAAAAGACCTTGAATAAAGCCTTTATAGCATGCGATTGCTTCAGCCATGATTTCATCGCGCGAACCATTTATCGGTAAATTCTTAGGAACAAATCCCCCTTTCGCCCCCGCCGGCACGATGACCGCGTTTTTAACTTGTTGCGCTTTCATTAATCCCAATACTTCTGTTCTAAAATCTTCTCGGCGATCCGACCAACGCAATCCACCGCGAGCCACTTTTGCAGAACGCAAATGAATGCCTTCAAAACGCGGGGAATAAACAAAGATTTCAAACATCGGTAATGGCAACGGCATTTCAGGGATTTTGGAAGGGGATAATTTAAAGGAAATATCCACCTTATTGTGTTGATAGAAGTTGGTACGCAAAGTGGCTTGGATCACAGAGAGCATTTGTCGAAAAATACGGTCTTCATCCAGCAAAATCACATCTTCAATTTGTTGGCGAATGGCTATTTCAATTTGTACAACTGTATTTGTTGACGGCTGTTGTGCGGGATCAAACAAACCATGAAACAATTGTACAAATGCTTTTGCAATCTCGGGATATTTTAAAAATGTTTCGGCGACATATTGTGAACTATAAGTGAATCCCGTTTGTCGTAAATATTTTGTGTATGCACGCAATAAAGCAATTTCACGCCAATTTAATTGCGCCTCTAATACTAAAGCATTTAACAAATCATTCTCAGCTTCGCCCAACCAAATCTTATTAAAGGCTTCTTGAAAAATAGGTCGAACCTGATCAACATCTAAGGGCGTTTCTTTAGAGAAAATTAAACTGAAATCATTAATCCATAATTGGCGACCGTCTTTAAAATCTAACTGATAAGGTTGTTCTTCAATGACACGCAAACCCATATTTTCCAAAATAGGCAATGCATCAGACAAAGGAACCGTTTCTTGATAACGAAATAATTTAAATTTAATTTCTTGTTGTGTCGCACACAATGGGCGATACAAGCTCATTCCCAATGCATCAGTATTAGACAATGCTTCAATATGCTCTATATCAGAGAGCGCATGCATAGGCGTAAAAGCTTCGCGATATCCCGCAGAAAAAGCACCTTTGTAGCGACTTACCAGTGCATTGCCCCGCTCTTCTCCGAAATATCCCAAAGCAGATTCTTTAAAACCCTCTTTCCATGATTTAGATACTTCTATTAAACGTTCAGTTAATGCTTCAATGTTATAACGCAATTTCTTTTTTGAGGGAACACGGATAATGTAATGAATACGCGTTAATAACGCCGTATAAAAATAGGTGTAATAATTTGCTTCAACACCTTGAAATGTTTCCATCAATACATTTTGAATGCGCGTAATTAAACTTGAATTGAAATTATCGCGTGGCACAAAAACCAAACAAGAGACATAACGCCCATAAGCATCTTCACGTACAAATAAACTGGTTTTACGGCGATCCTGTAAATTTAAAATGCCCATTGCAATGTGATACAACTCATCAACTGGCGCTTGAAATAAATCATCACGTGGGAACGTTTCAAGGATATGCATTAAATCTTTTCCCGCATGACTTTTTGGCGGTAATCCCGATTTTTGAAGAACAGAAACAACTTTATGTCTTAAAAAAGGAATTTGTTTGGGATGACTGCTATAGGCTGTTGAGGTATACAAACCAATAATGCGTCGCTCACCGATTAATTTCCCCTGTTCATTAAAGCGTTTAACGCCGATATAGTCCGTGTAGGCAAGACGATGCACCGTTGAAACCGTGTTAGTCTTGGAGATCACAAGCAATTGATTAGTTGAAAGCATGAGCTCACGTGCAGAGTCAGGTAGCGCCGAAAATTGACGCGTCACCTGACTGTGACTTTCATTACGCAATACACCAAGACCAGAATGGGGAATTAAATGCAATGCCATCGCATCACCCTCACCCACCACCTCATAATCGCGCACACCCAAAAAAGTAAATTGCCCGTCTAACAACCATTGCAAAAATGAAATTGATTCTTTCACTTCTTCTTTTGATAAGGTTTTTACCGCATGAGACAAATCCTCAATAGATTCTTCAACGCGTTTTTGCATCGGCTTCCAATCGTTCACGACAACCTGAACATCAGACAAAACACGGCTCAAATTCTCTTCAATCATCGCCAAAACAGCGGGATCGGTTTGCCGGTCAATTTCAAGGTAAACCGGAGATTCAATTGAATCGCAAGTGGGGTGATTGACGTCATAACTTTCTACTTTTGTCACCAATCCTGCTGCATCACGACAAATTGTCATGCCGCCCATATAAATCATCAAATGAATGGTAAAACCCAAACGACCCATTTCCATGCGCACGCTATCGATAATGAAAGGCATATCTTTCATGATCAGTTCCACAACAGTATGCGTGGTATGCCAGCCATCTCTTTCAAGGTCGGGGTTAAAAAAGCGAAAGGCAGGGCAAGCAGCATTTTGAGGGCGACTAACCAACATCCACTGAGAATGAACCATACCAAACAACTCAGCAACCGAGCGGGATTTCAGGTCGCTTTCCGCCGCATGCGAATAAAACAAACGAATAAAGTTAGAAAATAGCATCAATTGCGCTTCATCATGAATTTGCGTTTTGGCAAATTGAACGACTTTAGAAATAAGCGATTTCATGGAAGGATGATCTGCTGTTGGCATACTTTAGTACCTTAAAAAATAATTGATAGTGTAAAAATGCGATCCTTCAACCCGATACCCACTGGGGCGTATAAAATTCATGGCCAATCTTAACATGCGACCTAAAAACGCTCAAATACTATCGCGATGGAATTATCTCCCGTATCATAGTATTAAACAGGTAATGACATCACAGAGGAGGTTGTTATGCGCGTACTGCTAGTCGAGGATGACGAGTTGTTAGGAGACGGGATCTATTCTGGGTTAAAGCATTATGGCCACACCGTTGATTGGGTCAAAGATGGCAAATCTGCCTACGAGGCCCTCGCCCGCAAGCAAGAAAGCTTTGATGTTGTTGTTCTTGACCTGGGTTTGCCTAAAATGTCTGGTCTTGATGTTTTAAAACGCATTCGTGAAAAAAACATTCCCGTTCCCGTTCTAATTCTCACCGCAAAAGACACGGTCGAATCACGCGTTCAAGGCCTTGACGCCGGCGCAGATGATTATTTATTAAAACCCTTTGATCTTGATGAACTGTGTGCACGAATGCGCGCATTACAACGCCGATCAAAGTCTCGCGTTCAGCCCTTGTTGGTGTATGGCGAGATCAGCATTGACCCTGCTGCTCACATTATTACTTTAAACGATGAGCCAGTTGAGTTGTCACGTCGGGAATTCACACTGCTACAAAAATTAATGGAAAATGCAGGTCGGGTTATTTCACGGGATCAATTAAATCAAACTTTATATGGCTGGGGGGAGAATATTGATAGTAACGCCCTGGAAGTGCATATTCACAATCTACGCAAACGCTTTGGCACGAAATTAATTCGCACCATTCGTGGCGTCGGCTATATGATAAAAGCAATCAAGGACGAGAAAATCTAAACATGTCGCCTTCAATACGCACATATTTACTCATTAATCTGCTCTTGAGTGTCACGCTCATCACGTCATTTGCGATCATTGGTAATTTATTTTTGGCGCATAAAGATATTCAATTACAATTGGATGCGCAATTAATTCGGACAACATTGCGCATGCAAGCTGTTTTCTCCGGTTCATTCACCCCAACAGAATTAATTTCTATTCAAAAAAGACTGGAAAATGAAACAACACATCTCGAGGAATTAAAAAGAACATCCAACTTAAAACCTGAAGCGATTAAACAAGCTGGACGAAATTCTGAATTTCAAATCTGGAATAAACACGGCCAATTGATTTTACATTCTCGTCACGCTTTAAAAACCCCTTTTTCAAATGGGTCTGTCGGATTGTCCACACTATGGTTGAATGGTCACACTTGGCGCGTTAGCACGGGTTACAATCGCGAAAATCATTTTACCGTGATGGTCGCTGAACGTGCTAATTATCGACAAGAACTGGAAAATCGCTTAACACAAGATTCTGTTGTAATGATGCTCGTCACTTATCCATTTCTAGGGTTTTTAATTTGGATAATTGTCGGTCGTGGTCTCGACACCTTGCGCCGCGTTGCAAAGGAAGTGCATCAACGCGCACCTTCTTATTTAGAACCGGTTGATTTGGTGTCTGTACCTACCGAAATTGAACCGTTGGTTGGCGAATTAAATAGCTTGTTTGGGAGATTAAAAGCGGCTTTTGGGCGTGAAAAAAGATTTACAGCAGATGCAGCGCATGAACTAAAAACGCCGCTTGCCGCCCTTAGCACACAAGCACAAGTGGCACTGCGCGCAAAAACAGACGAAGAAAAAAATGAAGCTTTATTAAAAGTGTTATTTGGAGTCCGCCGCAGCACACACGTGGTTCAACAATTATTAACACTCAGTCGAATGGAACCTGAGGCTGGTTTAACAGACACCACTCCTGTTAATTTAGCGCGAGAAGCTTCCGAAATTGCTGCCATGCTTGCACCTGAAGCGATTGAAAAAAATATTGAGTTAGAATTATTATCACCAGACAGCAAGGCAACCATCAATGGCAGCGCAACCGCCATTGATATTTTACTGCGTAATTTAATCGATAACGCCATTCGTTACTCCCCACCTGACAGCTTTGTCACGATCGACATTCAAGAAAATGAAAATCAAGTGATCCTCATTGTTCGCGATACCGGCCCAGGCATTCCCGAAAAATTACGCAAGCGCGTATTTGAACGCTTCTATCGCGTAATTGGCAGCAATGCGATGGGCAGCGGATTGGGTTTAAGTATCGTCCAACAAATTGCTAATCTGCATCACGCTGAAATTGAATTGCACACCCCCGCGGATGGCAAGGGTGTGGAGTTTAGGGTTATTTTTCAAAAATAACCTTTTATTTTTGGTTCTGTCGCAAATTTTTAAATTGCGCGATAAAATCATCAGCACAGAGAAAATTAATCTATTTTCAGTGTATCCCAGGGCGCATCCGAAAAAAATTCTATTGGAGTTGTGACGTGTATGCCATCAGAATCAAACGTACGATTTAAATTAGAAACCAATTGCGTCGTGCGTTTCGGATTTAGTAATTTTTTATAATATTTCAATGCGGATGAAATAGTGCTGTCACTTTCTTTGACTTCAATAAGGTCATAAACAATATCGTCAATCACAGTGACAAAATCCACTTCCCGCCCATCTTTATCGCGAATATAATGCAACGAACAACGGTGTCCAAAATAATCTTCGATAAAATGTAATCGCTTTAATAAATGTGTTGCAACCAAATTTTCTAATCGAGGACCACTTGCATTAATAACATCAGCATTATCATAAAAATAAATTTTCGGTGGTTTTTGAATCGCGCGTGCGATTTTTTTTGTGTAAGGCTTAATTGAAAATGCGACATACATCCGCTCAATTAATGTTATCCAACTTTTCACAGTATTTGGCGCAATTTGCAAATCCATTGCAATATTCGAATAATTAATCATTTGGCTGACGCGTTCACACAATGCTTTGAATAACAAATCCAATAATGGCAATTGTTTTATTTGCTCTAAATCACGAACATCCTCACGCAAAATACGATCCATCCGCTCGCGACGCCAACGACGCGCTTCACGCACATCATTTTGCAAAAATGGTTCTGGAAATCCACCCACTGTTAGCAAACGTTGAAATGCATCATTCTTATCGATATTTTCAGGCAATTCATCGAGCGTAAAAGGATGTAAGCGCCAATAATGATAACGGCCCATTAGTGAGTCACCGCCGCGTTTATACGTATCTAATTTTGCGGAACCCGTCACTAAATAATTTTGATGGGCTGGTTTGATATCATAAACACCTTTAATCCAACGCTTCCAATGGGGATATTTATGCAGCTCATCAAAAATAATCAGTGGCGCTTTTTTATCCCAGTGCTTTTTTAACAGATCAATTCTGTCTTCATCTACATCCCAATTAAAATATAACTGCCTGCCAGACAGCTGCATATTACTACCATCCGATAATTGCATTTGAGTATTATCAGATAGCAAGAGCTCATGTTTTCTATTAATTATTTCTGACACATATCGGCTTAGTGTGGTTTTTCCCACTTGGCGAGGCCCATCAATGAAAACCATCTTTTTCTGTAACTCTTTGATAACAAAAGGAGTGATGTAACGATTCATGGCTGTTTTTACCTGCATTGCAAAATAGACGCGTCTGTTATTCATTTTATTGCAAAATGGACGCATTTGCAAAGCCTGTTTTTCTGGCGCATTGACTCACATTATGTCGAGTAGCCGTCCAAGTGTGCGAAGCGGTAGTGTGGATATATGTGTATGTTTTCAATCGATTGACAATACTGCAACACCCAACCGAATAATCTCCACGGTTTTGTATATCTCATTTTTTGAATACAGTGATAGGGTATATTATAATACAAAGAGCCTAAGCTTATTAATCTTTCAACGTTTTTAATCCGCTTAATAAAAACATTTATTACTTTCAATCACAACGCCCAGCACTGTCAATTCCGAGGGGTCAAGCGACACAGGCTTTAAATCAGATGTTAATGCAGAAAGATATTTGTGACGTCCTTCTGCAATATATTTTTTGATGACCGGCGTTGTATCACCCACAAAACTCACTAAAACATAATCACCATTGCTCGGCTCAATATCAGTTTTAACAATTAAATGTGAACCCGCTAAAAAAATCGGCTCATATAAATTATTGTCTATTTTAATCGAAAAAACTTTTTCGGCGTTGTTGTCAGATTGTGCTTGCCAGCGATACCACCGGCCTGGTTTTCTCATGTGTTTTTCATACGAACATGCTTGATTCATCGTTAACAACGGGACAGAAAAAAAAGGCTTCATGATAATATCAGGCAACGGTGCGCGCCCTAATATTTGCTCAATCGTGATGTGAAAATAGTCGCTCAATAACGTGAGGGTTGATATTTTGGGGTCTTGCACAACACCCGTTAACAATCGGTGTATTGTTGGCGTTGGCATGCCCAAAGTCTGCGCCAATCGATGAGATGACAATTTGGTTTTGGCAAACAATTGCTTTAACACTTCAGACAATGAACTCATATAAAAACCCCTTGCAAAAAATTTTGCAAATTGTAACAGGTTTTTTTTAAAAGCGCAGGAATCGTAATCGGAATAAAATACTTCGTGCGTTCGCGTGAGGGCTGCCGCCCCCACTTCCGATAATTCACTGCGTATCATTGTTGCGCTTATTGATCCCGATGACTTGCCAAAAATGCAAACAAGGGTTTGTAATGATTGGTTGCACTCCATACATACCAACCCACACCGCCGCCATCACGCACCGCTTTCATTTCCGCTAAAATATAACGGGTTTTTTCTGCTGGCCCTAATGCGTAACGATAGTTATATATTTCAATGTAAGGAATTACTGAAACTGTGGGATGATCCGCCAATTGTTTTTTCAACGCAGCAATAGAATGGTAAACAGTATCATAGGGATGAACAGCGTGTTCGCGGAAAGGTTCATAATGTGATGGGTAAACCATTGGGCAGAATGCATTCACTGCTGTTGCCAACAAAGCAACGTCCTGACCAATTGTATGCGCTGGTTTTAATGCTGCCACACCAAAAATATCCATTTGTAACTTCACGTGATAAGGCGTGACTTCATCTTTAAAATATTGAACCACCTTTAATATTTGCTTTGCTTTAGCTGGATTGGCAGGGAATTCTGCTTGATAGCGAATGTAATCCAGTTGAATTGTTGTTGCACCCAAATCAATTGCATATTTCACCAACGCCAAGCGTTTTGCCCAAATGGCTTTATCAACCACTTGCGCATGCGTTCCACCATGAGGGAAAATCACAACGCGCGCCACCACATGAATGCCTTGTGCAACCACACTCTTTACATTCGTTGCAAAGCGCTTGTTATGCATACTATCAATATCAATAACAAAACTATCAATGCCATATTTTTTTGATTGATCAATTAAATTCTGAAGCACACTCATGTGTTCCGCAGTGGAGCCAGTGATGTAAATACCACGGGTGAACGCGCTGGCGGCGCAAAGCGTAAAAATAAGTGACAAGGCGAGAATAAGCTTAAAGATTTTTTGCATGGGGTAAATTCCTTTTTGTATTGCTCCACTAACGCTATTTCATATCCTAATGTATTGCTTGCAAGATTTCATCAATTAATTTCGGACCTCGATAAACAAATCCCGTGAAGATCTGCACTAGCTGCGCACCCGCATTGAGATGCATCAATGCATCTTGCCCCGATAAAATACCGCCAACACCAATGATAGGTAATTTTTTATCGGTTATTGTTGCAATACGATGAATCATTTGTGTTGCCCGCTCACGCAATGGCGCACCACTCAAGCCCCCCGCTTCATTTCCCGCAGAAAAAGCAGCAACAGAAGCATGATCTAGGGTGGTATTTGAAATCACCACGCCATCAATTTCATTATCCATTATTGCTTGAACAAAAGACGCGACATTGTCTTCAGGCAAATCCACCGTGGTTTTAACCAACAAGGGCACATCGCGCTGATAAATTGCCGCTGCACTTTTTCTCGATTGCTGCAGTCCTTTTAATAAATCAGGTAAGTAATTTTTAGACTGTAATTCACGTAAGCCAGGCGTGTTGGGCGATGAAATATTCACAACAATATAATCTGCGTAGGGATAAACGGCCTTTAAACAATGTTGATAATCATCTAGGGCATTTTCTAAGGATGTATCCTTATTTTTACCGATATTAACGCCTAAAATACCAGGCATTTTTCGCACTTGCAATTTCTCAATCAAAGCATCAACGCCCGCGTTATTGAATCCCATGCGGTTAATTAAAGCCTGTTTTTGCGGTATTCTAAATAACCGTGGCTTGGGATTACCTTCCTGTGCTTTCGGCGTTACTGTGCCCACTTCAACGAATCCAAAACCCATGCGAAATAAAGCATCAAAGCATTCACCATTTTTATCCCAGCCTGCTGCCAATCCAACGGGATTAGGGAAATGCAAACCAAATAAAGTAAGCGGCTTTTGTGCTGTTATCGTGTTTTCTGAAAAATCATTTCCGTAACGAAAATTAATTAAGCGCTGCGCAATCGCATGCGATGTTTCGGGATTGATGTGTAATAGCAATCGACGAATTATTTCTGCTAACATAATTTTTCACATTAAAATATGATATCGTAACCATAACATTAAAACATTCAGCAAAACAGGTAAAGTATATGCACGACCCTATCGTTATCGTTTCCGCAAAACGCACGCCGATCGGTCATTTTAACGGTGCTTTCAAAGATACTCCCGCAACGGCACTCGGTGCGAAAGCGATTGCTGCTGTCATCCAAAACACCACTGATAAAATTGATCAAGTCATTATGGGCTGTGTATTGCCAGCAGGCTTAGGTCAAGCACCCGCACGTCAAGCTGCGTTGGGCGCTGGCATGGCAGCAACAACACCGTGCACCACGATCAATAAAATGTGCGGATCAGGTATGCAAGCAGTGATCATGGCGGCGCACGAAATTCAATCGGGTAATGCCGATGTCATTGTTGCAGGCGGTATGGAAAATATGTCGCGGTCACCCTATTTATTACAAGGTGCGCGAACTGGCTTGCGCATGGGAACACAAGAAATTGCCGATCATATGCTGCTGGATGGATTAACCAACGCGTACGACGATCATTTATCGATGGGTGCCATTGCAGAAAGTTGCGCATTTAAATTTAATATCACTCGCGAGCAACAAGATGCCTTTGCATTGGAATCACTCGCGCGCGCAAGCAATGCAACAAAAAATGGCTTTTTTCAAGATGAAATCACACCCGTAGCAATTCAAGATAAAAAAAATAAAATAATAATTTCAAAAGATGAAGGCATCGAAAAAGCCATGCCGGAAAAAATTCCACTTCTAAAACCCGCTTTTATTAAAGACGGCTCCATTACCGCAGCCAATTCCAGCAGCATTTCAGATGGTGCCGCGGCACTATTATTAATGCGTTTATCAACCGCCCAACAACATCAATTAAAACCACTGGCCACTATTTTAGGAGATGCGGTTGTTGCAAAAGCGCCAACTGATTTTCCGACCGCGCCGATTGATGCCATTAAAAACCTATTATTGAAAATCAATTTAAAAATAAGCGATATTGATTTATTTGAAATAAATGAAGCATTCGCAGTGGTGACTTTAGTGACAATGCAGCAGTTAAATATTCCCCTTGAAAAAGTCAACGTGCATGGCGGCGCTTGTATTTTAGGCCATCCAATTGGTGCATCAGGCGCGCGCATTTTGGTGACATTAATACATGCACTCAAACAACAAAACAAGAAGCGTGGTATTGCAACTTTGTGTATCGGTGGCGGTGAAGCGACAGCGGTGGCAATTGAGCTTATTTAAAAACGCACTCCTTAAACTCACAGTGTGCTTCGTCATTCTCACTCACAGCGGCCTTTCGACAGGTCTTTTTCCCAGTCAATGCTGACTGATATATATCAGGGTCTTTGGTCTTGTACACCGCTTGCGTTCGGGTATTTTGATAAAAGCAATGATAAGCACCAGAGCCATAATAAGAAGTAGATTGGCGATATTCGTTGCAGCCTGCCAGCATGCCTGTTATTGCCATGCAGCATAAAATCCTTTTTACACTGGGGTTCATATTCATATGATCAACCTCCTTGTTATCATTCTGAACTATTCATATTATCACCATTGCGCTAAACTTTGTTATCGTGCTCGCACCTAAAGGGATGTATCACCATGATCACACTTCAAAACCATTTCACCGGCACCTACGCTAAAAATTTATTAGCGGACTGGAAGATCATAGCGAATTTGATGTTGCAAAAATCAACTTGGGTTAAAGATACGACGCAAGCACAGCTTGAAAAGGAAACATTAAAACCCCTTACGTTAACAGATTTGCAAATGAGCGATGCTTTTAACGGCCCTTTTCAACATTTTTTTAAAATACATTTACGCGCCTACGCAAAAATTTCAACCATAGAAACGGCACTGACTATTTCAAAAGATGATTTATTTAAAGAATCGGAAATGCCTACCAATACTATTTTTAACATACCCGAAAAATTGCTTTCAAGCATTGAATCTTCCGCGCTAAAAGAATTACGCGCTAAATTAGATTCATCAACAAAGGAACATTATGCGCTATGGGAATCCGCTATTCAAAACTGGATCGATACTTTTATTCAAACACTGAAAAATAACGATATCACGCTATCAGATATAGAATTAAATGATTTAGCGACCAATCAACCTATTTCTGAATTGCATGATTTATTCATTAATTTAAAAATTGCTTTGCCTAAACTCAGTAAATCTGCATTTGATTTTCAACAATATTTCACCTTGAAAATAATATTAACGGTTCAAAGCGCATTAGGTCGCGCGCAGCAACCGCATGGCGAAAAAGAAATTGAAGCTATGCTAAAAACACTGCAGCCTATTTTCAAAGTCATCAATAAAACTGAAAAGGAATTGCTGGCCACGCAAGAAAAAAGCGTGAATGAGTTGGTCGCAGGTATTAATTGGCCTGCAGAAAAGAAATAAAAATCTGAATCTTTGAGAATTTTCAGCTTTGAGGTGAGATTGAATGATCATTTGGTGAGAAAACCGGAGTTGACACGCCAGTCAATGAGGATTTTCGAATCAAATTATCATTCAATATCACCCAAAGATGAGAATTCTCTGTTTTTTTAGAAGTTATTTACGTTGTCGTCTCACCTCATACAGTGTCACACCCGTTGCAACAGACACATTCAAACTTTCAACTGACCCTTGCATCGGAATTTGCGCTAAATAATCACAGGCTTCTTTTGTTAAGCGTCGCATACCATCACTTTCACCGCCCATCACAATGCCAATATTGCCTTTTAAATCCACCTGAGATAATCCCAAGCTTGCTTCGGAATCCAAACCCACCAACCAAACGCCCTGCTCTTTTAATTGCAACAATGTGCGGTGTAAATTCCCCACAGCAATAAAAGGGGTGTGTTCCGCCGCACCGCAGGCCACTTTTCTAACCACATCTGTAATGCTGGCTGCACGGTCTTTCGGTGCAATAACAGCTGTGACGCCAAAGGCATTGGCTGAACGCAAGCACGCACCCAAATTATGCGGATCTTGAACACCGTCCAAAATTAACAACACAATCGGTGTTGATTTATTTTCCAAGCAATCCATTAGTGTTTTTTCAGTCCAGGCTGCCATTGGCTTGCACCGCGCGATCACCCCTTGATGACGCGCATGTTCACCAACAATTTTTTCTAATTGCGCGTTTGACATTGTTTCACGTGGAACTTTAGCTTTTTCTGCTAACGCATTGATTTCACTGAAGCGTTGATCGTGACGACCTTCCAGCAATAATAATTGCAACACATCACGAGGACGTGTTTCTAAAGCAGTTTTGACGGCATGAAGGCCGTAGATGATGTCATGATTTTTCATAAAATAGGTTCCCGGATAAGCGACACTGACACCGTCACCGTCACTGTTAAGCTTGCACAATTAACTGAGTTCGCTATCATAATGGAAAACCTGTTACGGATAAATGGATTAATCACCAACGGACCGCCTAATGCAACCCAAACACCCGAACAAACCTCCTTTTCACGGTTCCATTTTTGTTGTTTTAGCGATTTTTGGCTTTATCATGATGGTTGGCGGTTGCGTTCATCCGCCTTCACGCGATGGCGCACCGAAGTACTACATTGATGTCAGCAAGATTCACAGCCCTGTTCCGCACTATTTACCCAAGAGCAAATACGGCAACCCTAGCCATTATACGGTCGATGGTCGACGCTATGACGTTTTAAAGTCAGCACACGGTTATGACAAACGCGGCATCGCATCTTGGTATGGCACCAAATTCGACGGCAAACTCACTTCAACCCGCGAAAGATACAGCTTAACGGGCATGACTGCTGCCAGCCCTGACTTGCCGATCCCTTGCTACGTGCGGGTAACAAACCTGCAAAACGGGAAACAAGTAATCGTTAAAGTGAATGACCGCGGTCCTTTCGCTGCGAATCGTGTCATGGATTTATCTTACGTTGCTGCAAAAAAATTAGGGTATGAAGGACGCGGCACCGCACTCGTAGAAGTAACGAGTATTGATATGCCCAACCCATTGGAACAGAAAACCAATCCTGTTTACCGTGAGCAACGACAACAAGGACCTGAATTATTTTTACAAGTCGCTGCATTTTCAAATTTGCGTAATGCGAAAAGTTTAGAGTATCGCTTAAAACACTTAACCTCTCGTCCGATTCGCATCATCCATGACACGCCGCATTCACGCTTATATCGCGTACAAATCGGCCCCTTGAAAAATGTCACTGAAACAGACGAGTTGCAACGACGCATTTATCACGCGCACTTAGGGCATGCATTGACGGTAATCAACTAATGCATTGGGCTACTTTTCTTTCACAAGAACAACAGCGGCCCTATTTCGCTTCTATTTTGCAATTTTTAGAACAAGAACGCGCAGCGGGAAAAACAATTTATCCTGCATCAAATAGCATTTTCAATGCCATTGACTGCACCCCTTTTGCAGATTTGAAGGTCGTTATCATCGGTCAAGATCCTTACCACAATCCCTCACAAGCCCACGGATTGTCTTTCTCCGTTCCTGAAGGCATTAAACCGCCCCCTTCTTTAATGAATATTTTTAAAGAATTAAATAACGATTTAAATATTCCCATGCCGAAACACGGATGCCTTCAAAATTGGGCGAATCAAGGTGTTTTATTATTAAATTCTGTTTTAACTGTTGAGGAAAATAGGCCTGGTTCGCATGCGAACATCGGCTGGCAGCAATTTACCGACAACGTAATCCAACAAATCAATCACCACCCCGAGAAAATAATTTATTTATTGTGGGGATCGTATGCGCAGAAAAAAGCGGCCTTGATCGATCAAAATAAACATATCATATTAATGGCACCGCATCCTTCCCCTTTATCTGTTTATCGCGGGTTTTCTGGCTGCGGTCATTTCTCAAAAGTGAATAAATTATTAATTGAATCAGGCAGGACGCCGATTAATTGGGGTCTTGAATGACAAGCTACACTGCAAAATGGCCCGATAAAAATGGCTTAATCCATTGGTCAGACACAGAAAATAAAACCTGGCACACCTTAATTACACGACAAAATGAGGCCGTGAAAAATCGCGCTTGCGATCAATATCTCGATGGATTGGCTGCATTAAAATTACCGCAAGACACAGTTCCACAATTATCAGACGTGAATAAAATATTAAAAAAAACAAACTGGGAAATGATTCCCGTTCATGGTACCGTTTTAATTTCAGCATTTTTTACAATGTTGAAAAACAGACAATTTCCCGTTGCGAATTTTATTCGCACTCCCGAGGAATTAGATTATTTGCAACAACCCGATGTGTTTCATGAGTTATTTGGTCATGGTCCTTTGTTGTTAAATCCTTTGTATGCTGACTTTATGGCATGGTATGGCGCAATGGCGCTGGAATGCAGCCCTAAAAAACGAAAAATATTAAGTCGCTTATTTTGGTACACCATTGAATTTGGATTAATTAACAATAAAGGCGGCTTGCGCATTTTGGGCGGCGGTATTTTATCATCCTATGCCGAAACATTATTTTCTTTGGAATCTGACAAGCCGCAACGTTATCCTTTCGATATTAATAAAGTATTGCGAACAGATTATGATTATCAATCCATTCAACCCAATTATTTTATTTTAAATAATTTAGAACAATTATTTGAATTGCAATCAGATGCGTTGTTAATGCAATTAAAAGACATTGATGAGGGTGATGTGCAAAAGACTTTCATCAATTGCTGATGTTTTTTGCGAGGGTCACACGCACCCTGCCGGGCGCGTTTCTGTGCTAATTTAAGGAGACTTTTATGACTGAACACGAACACTGCGAAAGCTGCCATATCGGCATGCCATTATTATCAGACGCACAATTGAATGCTGAGTTAACAAAATTAAACGATTGGTCGCATAATACAGAGAAAAAATTAATTGAGAAAACATTTGTATTCAAGGGATATTATCAAGTGATAGCCTTTGTGAACGCTGTTGCCTGGATTGCGCATCAAGAAAAGCATCATCCTGATTTACAGGTCAGCTACAATCGCGTCATCGTACAGTATCAAACGCATGAAGCCGGCGGTGTTACTAAAAATGACTTAATTTGCGCTAGAATGGTTGAAGCGTTAATTCAACCGGCGTAGAATTGCCCTACTTTATGCCGGGGTGGTGGAATTGGTAGACACGCAAGCTTCAGGTGTTTGTGGGGGTAACCCCATGGAGGTTCGAGTCCTCTCCTCGGTAAGTTTTCCAGCTAAGAGCAGGGAATTTTCATCTTTGGGCGATATTGAATGATAATTTTTATCGAAAATCCTCATTGACTACGTGTCAACTCCGGTTTTCTCAATAAATTATCATTCAATCTCACCTCAAAGCTAAAAATTCTCCAAGATTCAGATTAAGACGAGCGCTTTTTTATGACAATGATTAGAATTTTACAATATCCCGACATCCGCTTAAAAGCAAAAGGCGAAAACGTGACTGATTTCGGCGCTGAAACACAAAAAATGATCGACGACATGTTTGAAACGCATTACGGAACAGAAAATTGCGCAGCATTGGCTTGCACACAATTAGATTTTAAAAAACCAAAACATATTACTGTCATTGATTTTTCAAGTGAAAAAAATAAGCCCTTATGTTTGGTCAATGCCGTTATCACTGAAAAAGAAGGTGAAGAAACATCACCCGAAGGCTGCATGTCTGTCGGCGGCAGCGCTTACGAAAAAGTGACGCGCGCTGCAAAAATAAAAATAAAAGCGCAAGACCGTTTCGGCAAAGAATTAAATTTTGAGGCCGATGGCTTTATGGCGAAATGCATTCAACATGAATTAGATCACTTAAATGGTAAAGTATTTGTTGAGTATTTGTCGCACCTAAAGCGAGATCGTATTAAAAAAAGAATTGAGAAATTAAGTCGACTACCGCAGGAAGAAGAACATCATCATCACGTGCATGGTGAGCATTGTAGTCATGATTAAAGGATGACAATGTTGTGCGCGCATGGAAGCGAGCGCGTCACTCGAACTCAGGCAACCTCATGATAAATCAACATAATTAAATTCCTAAAACTAGTCTATACTTTACCCGTGATTATCAAAATAAACAGGTGATTTATGCGGAAATGGGTGGAAAAAGTAAGGCAAACACCAACAAAAACAACTGTTCAGGTTCAACTGCCTGACATTGAGCTCATCACCAACAGCACAAAAGACGCATACGATTATTTGGCTAAAGAAGGTTTTATACCAACAAATAAGAATAATACCCCGGTAGTTGAATTCAATGAAAATAAGCGTGAAGTTACTTTTCAAGCTGACGATCCACAATCTGCTGTTGCAGTAGCACGATTAAGCACACTCACCGCCGCTACCGCCATTAATACAACAGCAAACATTTTACAACAACTGCCTGTTCCCAGTGATATTACCCAAGCTTTTATTGAACCAATGCGTAAAGCATCTGAATCACTTTACAAAATAGCGACAACTGAAAATGTATCACCATCAGAAGAAATTCAAGCTGCGAAAAAAAATATCCAAAAAATAAAAAAAGAACTAACCAGCCCGAAAACAAAAATAATGTTATTTTTGATTTGTCGTTTCAATTCCAATCATCCCGCACGCAAAATACATGAAAATGCATTAATGACAGTTGCTGTTGCAGAACAAGCCATTCAATATGCTGAAAATGCAGCCAAAGCAATGAGCACACCTGCAGCGCAACGAACAGCGCCTTTAAAAATAAAAGAAAAACCAGCGGAAGAAATTGTTCAATCGGCTTCGGATAAACAAGGATGGAGAGCAGAAAATAAAACCACTGACACTAAAACACCCTCGCCTCAACAAGGAATGAAAAGAAAACGTGAAGAAAGTAACGAAGACAAGACGCCTGCACGTAAACATCAAAAGCAAAATGAGAATTTAAGACATGCAGATACCATATTACACGCCATTAGAGACGGTGCAACCGAAGAAAAGCTTAACGCCCTAATTGACAAAACAAATTTCGGCAACATGAGTGGCCGAGAATTGTATGACGTTATCAACAAAGCACTTACAACAAAACAACCTGATTCCGTCATCAAACATTTATTCGACATTGCAGATAAGAAGGTCGACATCAATACAGATGATTTAAAAGCCATGTTTATTGACGCTATTAACCATAAACGATTGCCTTTGATTATTGATCAAGTGGAAGCGCTGTTAACAAAACCATTTCCTCACGCTATCCCAGTTGGCCCAATGGGAACAGAAAAAGGCTCTTTTTCAATACCCATCAACTCTGCATTACACCATGCCGCAAAAGCGGGGGACATTGAAATGGTTAATGCTATTTGCAAGATTAAGTTTGACCCTAAGTCAGTGCTCACCTCACTTGCACCAGACGCCTTTGTAACAAGTGATGTTATTATGGTCGCCGCTACCGGAAAAAAATGGGAAGTCGTTGAAAGAATGTTAGCAATGACGGATGACAACAAGCCTAATAATAGGAGTTTAGAAAAAATAAAAGGAATGACTGATATGCCGGAAGCGCTAAAAACAAAAATTGACGGTTGTTTGACTGCAAGAAAAGAAGAACAAACTGAAACTCACTCCGTTAAACCGCATCACCAAGCGCTGAGCTCAATAATACAAGCACCAAAACCCCCTGATGAAGAAGCAACGAGTGCGTTAAACTATAAACAACCTAGCCCATAAACCAGGTGGTTATTATTTATTGCTTTTCTGGCGCACCGTTATCCACATACGGGTTATCATCATTAATAAATTTAACAATTAAAGGAATACCAACCAATTTTAATTTATCGCGATAATAATTAATTAAATATTGTTTATAGGAGCCCGGCAATTTATCCACCTGCTTTCCGTGTATTACAAACACCAATGGGCGCTTTGAACCCACATGCGCGTAACGCAATTTTACTCTGCGCCCTTGCACTAACGGCGGCTGATGATCTTCCGTTGCTTGCATTAATATTTTGGTTATTTTATGCGTTGCAAAATCTTGCGCGAGTGCTTCCTGTGTTTCATCAATCGCATCATATAATTGCCCCACACCTGTTCCATGCATTGCTGAAATATAATAACGACGGGCAAAATTGGCAAAAGGCAAACGACGATCAACCGCACGCTTAAACGCTTCGCGGTCTTCTTCACTCATGCCATCCCATTTATTAAAGGCCAAAACAAGCGCATTGCCTGTTTCCATAATCAATCCCATCAATCGCATGTCTTGATCGGATAATCCGTCACGCGCATCAACGACCAACACAACCACATGAGCTTGCTTCATCGCCTGCATGGCTTTAATGACGGAAAAAATTTCGATACCTTCAGTTACTTTTCCACGACGGCGAATGCCCGCTGTATCAATTAAAGTATATTTTTTACCGTTGCGTTCATAGGGAATTTCAATGGTGTCACGTGTTGTGCCAGCACGGTCCAAAACAATCACGCGGTCTTCACCAAAAATACGATTAATTAAAGTTGATTTGCCGACATTCGGTCTGCCCAAAACGGCAATGCGAGTGCGTGCATTTTCTTCTGTTTCTTTTTCAACTTCTGTTTCTGGAAAGGAAGATAAAACAGCAGTGAGCATCGCATCAACGCCAAAACCGCTGTTAGATGAAATCACATGTACATTTTTCAAGCCGAGCGCATAAAATTCAGCGCAGACCACTTCAGGGCGATCTTGACGATCTGCTTTATTCACCACCAAGACAACGGGCTTCTGTGTGTGTAAACGCAATTGACGCGCCACTTCCCAATCACCTGTTGCAACGCCAGCTTTGGCGTCCACTACGAATAAAATCACATCCGCATCTTTAATGGCTTGCGCCACTTGCTGTTCAGTGAGTTCAGCCATCACCGCGTCATCTGGTTCCGCAATACCGCCAGTATCAACAATCAGGAATGAATGATTGCCGCAACGCCCTTCGCCATATTGTCTGTCACGAGTAATACCTGGCGTATCACCAACGATCGCGTCGCGCGTACGGGTTATGCGATTGAATAAAGTAGATTTTCCGACATTGGGTCGGCCAACGATAGTGAGGACTGGTAGCATAGATTTAAGCAGGCATGTTATGATTTAGGTTGCCAATATACGGTTAAACCATCATGAAATCAATGTTACTATTATGCGCTTAAAAAACAACGAGATACAAAAAATTATTTCATTTTTGCAAAGCAAAATGAAATTGCGCTTACTCATTTTGTACGGTAGTTACGCAAGTGGTGACGCAACGCCACAAAGTGACATTGATTTAGCCTTTATGGCAGATGAAGAAATTGAACCGTTTTCACTCTGGTGGGACATCTCGCAAGAACTGGCCGCGATAATGAATGTTAAATCAATCGATCTTGTTGATATAAAAAAAATTGATGATGTATTTCGATTTATCATTGTCTCAACAGGTGAAGTCATTTTTCAAGAAGGCAATTTTGATCATTATTTGGATTTAGCCTATACGAAGTATTTGCAATTAAATGATGACCGACACGAAATTCTAAAGCATTACAGCGATTTTTTTTAAGGAATTATTATGCAGGATGAGATTATTATCAATAAAGCGGGAACGATTGCGAAATGTTTAAAGCGCGTGCGTGAAGAATACGACGACTCATCAGAGAATTTTCTGTCAAATCAAACAAAACAAGATGCCATCATTTTAAATTTAGAACGTGCTGCACAAGCAACAATCGACATGGCAGCACATATCGTTAGAATTAAAAAATTAGGCGCGCCTAAAGAAACAAAAGATTTATTTTTATTTTTATTTGAAAAAAAAATTATCTCAGAAGACACGCAAACAAAAATGCGAAAAATTATTGGTTTTAGAAATATTGCCGTACACGAATATCAAAAACTCAATGTCAATATCGTCATCAGCATAATAAAATCACATTTAACTGATTTTGAAGTATTCATAAAAGAAATTTTAAAAAATTAAAGTAATATTTTAATTCGCCAATTGCTGAGTCAACAATGCCTCGGCTGCGTCAAATCCCATTAACGCTGTTTTGGCTTTTGTATAATGCTCTGTTGCTTTTGCCGCATTGCCTTCTTGTTTGTAAATATCGCCCTTCACCCAATCAATCGCAGGCATAAAGCTTTTATCATTGACAGTTTTTAATTGCGCTAACGCATCCGCCGCTTTTCCTTGCGATAATAAAATACGCGCAGAATTCAAACGCGCAATTTGCTGTAATCGTTTTTGATCGGCATGATCAATCACCCATTGCAATTTCACCAGTGCGGCTGGTAAATTATTTTGCGCTACCGCTTCTTTCGCAAACAATAATGCGCCTAATGCTGCATAGGGTGAACTCGAGAATTCTTTTATTAAAATTTCCGCACCGCCTTGCGCTGTTGTGATTTTATTTTGCGTGTCTGCATCCAACACAGATTGATAAATTGCGGACGCTTGCGTTTCACGGCGAATTTTAAGGGTATGCCAATAACGGAAAGCAAAGCCAATTCCCAAGCCAAGGATAATCGCGATGATTAAAAACTTCCCGTTCGCACGCCACCATTTCCGAATTGATTCGATTTGTTCTTTTTCTGAAACGTAACCGTCTAGCATATAAAACTCTCTCTGTTATTCAAATTACGCGGTCGCTATCGCTTCCGCTTCCATTCATCCTAAGAAATTCCTCGAGCGTCATCGTTTTTTGATCCGCATTGTCACGCAAATCTTTCAAGGTAACTGAATTATTCGCAATTTCTTTTTCCCCTAAAATCAAGGCGTATTTCGCACCGCTCTTATTTGCACGCTTAAATTGCGAACCAAAACTCGCTTTGTCACAATTCATTTCAATTTTTATAGCATCAAATTGATTTCGGATTTTTTCACACAGCGAAAAAGCGGCCTGGTTGTTATCAGAAACAACGTAAAAATCAGGCGTATTTGTTAATGTTTGCTTGGCCTGTAATAATAAGGTAATGCGCTCCAAACCCATTGCAAAACCAACAGCCGGCGTTGCTTTTCCACCCAGCAACTCAACCAATCCGTCGTAACGGCCGCCCGCGCAAACCGTTCCTTGCGCGCCGAGATTGTTGGTTACCCATTCAAACACCGTCAAACAATAATAATCTAATCCGCGAACCAATTTCGGATTAATGCGAAATGCAATATTTTCTGCTTTTAATAATTCACACAATTGATCAAAATGTTTTTTAGAATCACCTTCAATAAAATCAATTAATTTCGGCGCACCTTCAATCAATGATTTCATTTCAGGATTTTTAGAATCTAAAATACGCAGTGGGTTTGTCGTTAATCGGCGTTGTGAATCTTCGTCTAACAGATTTTGATGTGCTTCTAAATATTTTACCAATTCGATTTTGTAATTTTCGCGCTGCGAAAAAGTACCTAGCGTATTAATCTCTAAGGTAACGTCATCCGATAATTTTAAGCGGTCTAATATGCGCTTTGATAACAAAATTGTTTCTGCATCAACATCAGGGCCTGCTAATCCAAATGCTTCAACACCCAATTGATGAAATTGACGTTGACGCCCTTTTTGTGGACGCTCATGTCGAAACATCGGCCCCATGTACCACAAACGTTGGATTTGATTGTAAAGCAAACCATGTTCAACACCCGCGCGAACGCAACTTGCCGTTCCCTCGGGCCTAAGTGATAAACTGTCGCCATTGCGGTCTTCAAAGGTATACATTTCTTTTTCAACCACATCGGTTGCATCGCCAATGCCGCGTTTAAATAATTTTGTTTGCTCAAGCAAAGGGAAACGAATTTCACGATACGCATATTGCGAAACCACGGAACGACAAGTGTTTTCAATTTGCTGCCAATACGGCATTTCCTGCGGCAAAATATCATGCATGCCGCGAATAGCTTGGATTTTTTCTGTCATCTTTATGCCGGTTTAATGGTGTAGGTGATATGCAAAGGCGCTTGTTCTTTATGCTTCTTTTTATGAACGAACGGTTTCAGTGTTTCTACAGCAGGTGTCGCAATAGGGGCTGCGTTTTCAACAACAGGCTGCGCAATCGCTGCCGGCGGCAATTGAATCGCTGCTGGTATTGGCGCTGGTAATGTCGTTAACGCTGGCGTTGATGGCGCTTCAACTTTTTTCACTGTGGGTTTTTTGGGGCCTGATAAACTGACGATCAAAATAATCAACAACAAAACAGCAGCAGCAGCGCCAGCCATAATCTGCCAGCGCGGCAACATTAAGCGTAAAGGTTGACGCGTCACATTTCTCACCGGGGCACCTTCAATGATAGGTGTTGATGATTGCGAAGGATCGGCCATCAAACCAGAGGCATCAAACACTTCAGTAATTTCTATTTCTGAAACACCAACAAGGCGTGCATAGGAACGCAAATAGCCACGAACATAGGTTCTCGCACCCATTCTCGCATAGATATCCTGCTCAAGATCGCTCACCATTTTAATCGATAAACGCAACTGCTTTGCGATTTCATCTTGCGTTAAAGCGAGCGCATCCCGCGCTGCAATAAGAAGTTTTCCCGGTGATACTGTTTTTTGCATCATAAATTCATCCTTGTTTATTCACTTATTTCTTCAGCTTTAAAGAAAAAAGCGATTTCCTGTTGCGCGGTTTCAACCGCATCTGATCCGTGTACCGCGTTAGCATCAATTGAATCTGCAAAATCAGCACGGATAGTGCCTGGCTTTGCTTCTTTTGGGTTAGTAGCGCCCATGATATCACGATTTTTCAAAATCGCATTCTCACCTTGCAAGACCTGAACAAATACCGGCCCTTGAATCATGAAATTAACCAATGCGTTAAAAAAAGGACGCTCTTTGTGAACACCATAAAACGCTTCTGCTTGCTCACGTTTTAGATGCATCATTTTTGCTGCAACCACTTTTAAGCCTGCGTCTTCAAAGCGCGTGATAATTTTTCCAATCACGTTTTTTGCAACTGCATCTGGCTTGATAATAGACAACGTTTTTTCAATAGACATAATAAACCCCAATGATTTGACCTAAAAACGCCGTAATTATATACCGAAAACAAATAATAATGCGAAGTATAATTTGAAAGAATGTAATAAGGACGTTATCATAGGCGCAATTTATTGGAAATTTTCATTGAGGAAAACATTATGTCTAAGCGCGTCGTTCAGCTTATTGCCGCAACATTATTTTTAACCACCAGCGCATTGGCCAGCGTCACCGCTACACCGCCAACACCAGCGGCGCCTGTAGCTGTGGCTGAAGTGCCTGTTCCTACGGCCAATCCTGTTACACCCACCGCACAAAATCAACCCACCATTATTCCAACCGCCCCTAATTTAAATTCTACGGGCTATGTGTTAATGGATGCCGACACAGGCATGATTATTGCGCACAAAAACATGCATCAAAAAATGCAGCCTGCCAGCTTAACCAAATTAATGACTTTATATTTAACATTTAATGCTTTGAAAAACGGGCAAATTCATTTAACAGATGAAGTACGCGTGAGCAAAAGAGCATGGCAAACAGGCGGCTCACGCATGTTCATTAAAGAAGGCAGCTTAGTGACCGTTCAAAATTTAATTGACGGCATTATCGTGGCTTCTGGTAATGATGCTTGCGTTGCTTTATCGCAATACGTTGGCGGAAATGAATCTACTTTTGTCGACATGATGAATGCGGCAGCAGCACAAATCGGCATGAAGGGAACGCATTATGTCGACAGCACCGGTTTACCGCAACCAACCCATCATTCAACACCCTACGACATGGCATTATTAACGCGCGCCATCATTGAAAACTTTCCGCAATATTATCCATTCTTCAAACAAGGCTGGATTACCTATAACGGCATCAAACAACCTAACCGCAACCGTTTATTATGGCGCGACACAACGGTTGATGGCTTGAAAACAGGCCACACGGAAGAAGCAGGCTATTGCTTAATTTCATCTGCACTGCGTAAAGGAATGCGTTTAATTTCCATCGTGATGGGCGCACCCACCGATGCAGAACGTGCAAGCGATTCTGAAGCCTTGCTCAATTGGGGTTTCCGTTTTTACAGCACCCACAAATTATTTGAAGGCAATAAAGCACTTGCAAATCCACGCGTTTGGTTGGGCGAAAGCAAAACCGTTCCCGTGGGCTTGGCTTCACCGATGTATGTCACGATACAACACGGCATCTATTCCCACCTGCAGCCACAGGTTGTCATGAATGCAAAATTAAACGCCCCCATTAAAAAAGGCGAAGCGGTGGGTACGTTAAACATTCTTTTGCATAATACCGTTATTGCAACCGCTCCTTTGGTTGCTCTAAAAGATGATCTAAAAGGCGGCATCATTTCGCGCGTTTGGGATCACGTTGCGATGCACATATGACAACAGACTCCCTCATCCCATTTCCTTGCGACTTTACCCTGAAAATCATGGGTAAATCGCAGGGCAACATATCGGATATCTCGCACGAATCTTGCGGGGAACAAAGCAACAGTGATTTCGAAAAAATCACTGTTGCTATTATCACAAAACATTTTCCTGACTGTGATTTTTCAAAAATCCAAAGGAAATACAGCAAAGATAATAATTATTTATCATTGTCGATAACAGTTCATGCAGAATCTAAAATTCAACTCGACGCACTCTATCAAGAATTATCCAGCACGAAAGAAGTATTGATGGTGTTGTAACAACTCAAATGCGAGCGTTATACGCAGGCTTACGCCTCCGTTTCCGAACTGCTTGATAAAGTAAAATTTGAAAAATCAACACGGCTTTTCCCGCCAGCGAGATACCCGCACCCAAAATACTTGGCCAATCCCAGCCTAATGCAAAGGTCGACGTCATGTCTAAAAGGCTTAAAAAAATAGCCAAAATAATAAACCAAGGGCTCAATCCCACGGTTGATTTTGCAATATAATTTTTAATAATTTGCGGCAGCAAATAAAACATCCAACACAAATCAGAGACAAATCCAGCGACATCATCATATTTCTTTGAATGAAGACCAAAGGTGCAATTGAAAACAGCATAAAAAAATGCGATTGAAGCCAACACAGTTAATAATGTAAAATTATTTTTAATGGCGCGAGAATGTAAACCGTAACGAAAAAATTGAACATGCTGTGCAAACAAGGAAATCAAACCAACAATCGTCACCATACGATATTGCCACTGCATGTGACGGCCAAAACCATAGACTAAATCTGCGCTATAGCCCAGCAATAATAATCCATGCATCCACAAACTCAAGCCATCAGTATTTTTACGCTTAAAATTGAGCCATAATTGCGGCAAAAACCAAATAAAATAAACAACACTGGAAATAGAGAGCGTAATTTCGCCGAGCGTGTGAGCTGTCATGCGTGCCTTCCTACGTCATAATGAATCAGGTACAAAGGGTTGAACTGACATTCTCTCAGCACATTACTGTGCACCCCTGGCAAAAGTGCGTGAATCATAGCATAATCCCTCCATGAAAAACGACTTAATCATTCGCGACCTCGGCATTGCCGACTATCAAAAAACCTGGGAAAAGATGCGTGATTTTACCGATTCGCGCAGCGCAGAAACCAGCGACGAAGTGTGGGTATTGCAACACCCACCTGTTTTCACGCAAGGTTTGGCTGGAAAGCCAGAGCATGTTTTAAATCCACACTCAATTCCCGTCATCCAAACTGATCGGGGCGGACAAGTCACTTATCATGGCCCAGGGCAACTTGTTTTATATCCCCTGATTGATTTAAAACGAAAAGCATTGCACCCCCGCGAATTGGTTCGAAAATTGGAAAGCTGCGTTATTGCCCTGCTCGCACAATTGGCCATTACAGCAGAATCAAAATGCGATGCGCCAGGTGTCTACGTTGCTAATGCAAAAATCTGCTCAATTGGCCTACGTGTACGAAAAGGATGTAGTTATCACGGCATTGCATTGAATGTCGACATGGATTTAACACCCTTTTCTTACATCAATCCCTGTGGCTATCAAAATATGCAAATGACGCAAATAAAAGCATTCGTGCCTGACGTTTCCTTTGCTACAATACAAAACAAATTGATTGAGGCTTTTATTGAAAATTTTGGATACCGTCATGTCAAATTATAATCCTTTGGAAAAAACACTGGGCAAGGATAAGCTCTCACGCATTCCAGTGAAAATTGAAAATACAGCAGCGCCCTTACGAAAGCCCGATTGGATTCGCATTAAATTACAAAACAACGATAAAGTAACGCGCATTAAAAATTTGCTGCGCGAAAATAATTTACACTCAGTTTGCGAAGAAGCATCTTGCCCGAATTTAAATGAATGTTTTAGTCATGGCACCGCCACATTTATGATTATGGGCGACAAATGCACGCGACGCTGTGCATTTTGTGATGTGGGACATGGTCGTCCTGATCCGCTCGACCCAAAAGAACCTGAAAATTTAGCAAAGACAATTGCCCTGCTCGATTTAAAATATGTTGTCATCACTTCGGTTGACCGTGATGATTTACGCGATGGTGGCGCTGGTCATTTCACGGCTTGTATTGCTGCGATTCGGCAACATTCACCCCACATTAAAATTGAAACATTGGTTCCTGATTATCGCGGACGCATGGAGCGCGCATTAGAAGCGACCAGCCCCAATTTACCTGATGTTTTTAATCACAATATCGAAACAACACAGCGTTTATATAAACAAGCCCGTGCTGGTTCTGATTATCAAGTGTCACTGACTTTATTAAAAACATTTAAAGAACGCTTTCCGCACATCCCCACAAAATCAGGCATGATGTTAGGATTAGGTGAAACACCAGAAGAAGTGCGCCAAGTATTACGCGATTTGCGCGAGCATGACGTAAATATGTTAACACTCGGACAATATTTGCAACCGACGAAATATCATTTGCCTGTTGATCGTTATGTCACACCACAAGAATTTTTAGATCATGCGGATTATGCGAAGTCAATTGGATTCTCGAATGTGGCCAGCGGCCCCTTGGTTCGCTCTTCTTATCATGCCGATTTACAAGCAGCAGGGAAATCTGTTTTATAACCCGCTTATAAGGATATTATGGATAATCATTATTTTCATTTAATTTTAATTTATCTTCGTCTTCATCCTCATATGGGCGAATTATTTACTTTTCTTGTCGCCTTTTCTGAATCACTGCCTTTAATTGGCACCGTTATTCCCGGTTCCGTCACAATGACACTCGTCGGCATTTTAATTGGCACGGGCATAATGCCACCAGCATGGACGCTGTCCATTGCATCTGCCGCTGCCTTTTGTGGTGACTCGATTGGTTATGCTGTCGGCTTTCATTTCAATGACCGATTACGCATCATGTGGCCATTCAAAAAACACCCAAAATGGCTTTTAATGGGCGAAGCCTTTTTTAAAAAACACGGCGGAAAAAGTATTGTTCTGGGAAGATTTATTGGCCCTGCGCGGTGCATGGTGCCGATGATCGCCGGGTTACTACGTTTAACCTGGCTAAGATTTATGATTGCCGCTTTGCCTTCAGCGATATTGTGGGCATTGGTCTATATTTCTCCCGGAATTTTAGTCGGCGTATTAGCGCACGAAGCGCCGAAAGGTGAAGCAACAGAATTTTTGCTTTATGGTGTGGCTGTTATTGTTGTTTTGGGTTTTATATTCTGGCTCATTCAACATTTTTTCATGCAGTTAACACGTATTGTCAATAACGCAACGAATCAACTTTGGGCCTATATGGTACGCAAAAATACGGGGCGTTTTTTGATTCGACTGATCAGCAATCAACAAAACCCTGATGATCATCATCAGCTTACTTTATTACTAAGCGGCATTGTATCCGGCATTTTATTTTTAATTTTATTTTTTAATGTTCGTCACCATGGCGTAATGACCACGCTAAACGAGCCCATTTTTCATTTGCTGCAAAACATACGCACGCTTACCTGGAATAAAATTTTTGTTGTTATTACCGTGATGGGCGCACCCAAATCGCTCATGCTGATCAGCTTGTTAGCGACAGCATTTCTACTCATTCAAAAACAAATGCGTGCGGCAGCACATTTAATCGGCGCATTTATACTATGCTCAGGCGCTGTTTATATTTTTAAAAAATTGTCATATTCTCCAAGACCGCAAGATTTTAATCTTGTTGCTTCATCATTTTCTTTCCCAAGCGGTCACACCACATTGAGTCTCGTTATAGTGGGTTTTATTGCTTTTTTACTAACACCCCTTTTATCCAAAAATAATCGGTGGATTCCCATCACCTTCAGCAGCATGTTTATTGCTTCGGTTGCATTTTCACGACTCTATTTGGGTGCGCATTGGTTTTCAGATATTGTGGGTAGCTGTTTACTGGGCTTATGTATTTTATTTCTTTGCATCATCAGTTATCGCCGCATGCCAAAAATAGCAGGTGCTTTGCAATTATCAACACCGGCCATTATTTTATTACTATTATTCAGCTTTGGTGTTGCCTGGAGCATTAATATCACGGAAGGATTCACAACCACGCTTTATGACACGACGCCTGCCTGGGCAAAACAAAAAATCAACACCGATGCATGGTGGCAATCGCCCTTAAATTACACACCCATTTATCGCAATAATCGCTTAGGAAAACCATTCCAACCCTTTAATGTGCAATGGCAAGGCTCACTCGACGACATTATCAAAACACTTAAAAATAATGGCTGGGAAACGATTTCAAATCAGGAACTGTTAAAGTTAATTGTAAAGGGCTTTGGGAGTCACAACGCAGAAAATCACATGCCAATTTTACCCTGGCTATATCACAATAAAATACCGCAAGTTTTGATGATTAAACATATCCCCTATCGTAAGCGCATTATTGAATTACGCTTATGGCAAAGCGACATCCATTTTCAACCTGGAAATGCACCATTATGGATTGGCAGCACGGATATTCGTATTTCACCGAAAATATTATTTTCACTGAAAGCGCATACGACGATTTCATTACGCAATAGCGGCGGACTAAACGTGCTTTATCACGACACACATCAGTTTCAGCAAAAATATATTCAGGTTGCCGTCGATCCTTCTCTTAAAAAAATAGAAGCACTTCATTGGGACGGGAAAATTTTACTCGTAAAAAATGTATCAGCTCAGAAACTAGGGCGGTAGCCCTAGTGTGTCCAGGGTTGTGCATTGCTAGAATCACGTGAGGGCTACCGCCCCCACTTCTGATAGTTCATCGCTTAATTCGCATCTTCATTGACGTTAGTATATTTAACTAAATCATTTTCTCAAAACGCTCATAATCCAAAAATTCATACAGTGTTTTTCGATCCTGCATTGTATGAACAACAGAAGCTTGCGTGCCCGTATTTTTAATGGTTTGAAATACAGTGAGTGCCGCTTGATTCATTGCACGAAAAGCAGAAAGTGGATATAAAACCATTTTCACGCCCACACTTTTTAATTCTTCAACTGTAAATAAAGGCGTTTTTCCAAACTCCGTAATATTCGCTAAAATAGGCGCTTTAATTTCTTCCGATAACTTTTTATAATCATCCAATGTATAAAAGGCTTCTGCAAAAATCGCATCCGCCCCCGCTTCTAAATATTTTTGTGCGCGTTGAATTGCACCTGACAATCCTTCCGTTTGCATCGCATCGGTTCGCGCAATTAAATAAAAATCAGTATTTGTTTTTCCAGAAACCGCCGCTTGAATGCGCGCTACCATTTCTGAAACTTCAACAATTTTTTTGCCATCGCGATGACCGCAGCGTTTTGAGGATACTTGATCTTCGATATGCGCAGCGGATGCACCCGCTTTAATTAATTGTGTAACTGACCGTGCTACATTTAATTCACCGCCCCACCCCGTGTCCATATCGACTAACAGAGGCGTTTCAACAACACTGCTTATTCTTCGAATATCCTCACAAACGTTATCTAAACTGGTCATTCCTAAATCGGGTAATCCATAGGATGCATTAGCACACCCCGCACCCGATAAATAAATGGCATGAAAGCCTGTTTTTTCAGCCATTATTGCAGAATAAGCATTGATGGTGCCGATAATTTGAAGGGGATTCTCTTGCGTTAATGCTTTGCGAAATGTCATTTTAATTTACTCCATTAAAATAAAGATCATATGACAAAGTAACTCAAAAAATATTAAAATTCAATAAGATATAAAATGCACGGATGTCCCATTAAAATTTGAACAACCTAAACAACCAAGCGTAGTAAATAAAACAATAAGGAATGATAAATTGGCTTTGGATGCTAATCTCGAGTCCCCATGGAGGGGTTCACGACGTCTTTCCAAACACACTCCTCACCTGAGTACTAAACGAACGGAAACAAAGCGATAACATTATAATTTGTACCATTTGAGTGATCGTACAGAATTTTTGCTCAAAGCCAATGGAAGCGACCGCGAGACCCTGAATTACAGTGTATTTTTTCAATGTGGAAACCTATCAGAGCTCATTTCTATTAAATTTATTTTACTGAAGGCCGGAGTTTCGCGGTCGCTGGTCTCGCTTCCATTGCCACTGTTGAAAATCATTGTGAAGGCTGAGAATGACGTTAGTGTTATTCAAATTTTAGGGACAGCCGTGATATAAAATGGGGTCGAAGTACAGCTAAGATACAACCCAGCGAATGATCACCAGGTTGTTTATTTTAGAATATTAATTTTTATTGATTGCTACTGTCATACTTTGCGCGAAAATATCGTCGCCTGGTGTCACTGTCAATGTGTACGCTGTATTATACGTAACATTTGTTGCCTCACCTTCACCAGCCGCAACATTTAAATCAAGCTGCGCAGAACCTACCGGGTCTTTTGCTGCGTCATCCAACACAAAATTACAATTCAATGTTGATGACCCCATCACAGCGGCAATCAAGCCCCAGGATAGATTGTTAACGGCGCTATTAGGCTGCATTTCGAAGGGCAGCTGATTGCCATTGCAAACCACTTCAATAGGACTTGTTATATTGGAACTTTTCAAACTCAAGCCATCCGCCATTACATTTGAAACAAGGCTGGTCAATACAGCAGCCAATCCGATAGTAAGTATCTTTTTAAAACGCATACTAATCTCCGTTGATTGTAAAAAATTCGCCCTAAGCTTAATGCTTTCTAGCATGAAAAGCCATCATTTAAGGCTTTCCAACAATTTCTCATGAATCGCATCAAATCCTTTATTGCTCATCACCAGCACATGATCCGCTGGATGTACAGATTTTGAAACGGTTTCAACAATATCAGCAACTGAGTCATGGATAAAAACTTTGTTTTTAATGGGATTTAAAACCGCGCCTAGATCCCAGCTTTTATCTTCAGGACGTAAAATATGAATTTCATCGGCCGCCTGGAATGAGAAACCCAGCGCATCACCATGCACACCCATTTTCATTGAATTAGACCCTAATTGCGCAATCGCAACAACTCGCTCACTTCCTACTTTTTTGCGCAAACCATCAATCGTAGTTTTAATTGCTGTGGGATGATGTGCAAAATCATCGTAAACGGTAATGCCATTAACACAGCCGCGAATCTCCAAACGTCTTTTGACATTGTCAAAAGTAGCAAAGGCTTTTTCGATATCAGCCATTGAGATATTAATTGAATTTGCTGCGGCAATGGCAGCTAAGGCGTTTTGAATATTATGATCTCCCAACAAAGACCATTTAATTGTTCCGCGTTTTTCGGCGCCAAAATAACACTCGAACGCACTGCCATCTTGTTTAATTAATTTAGCATTCCAGGAATCTTTATCGCCCGTTACTATTTTCTCACTCCAACAACCACGCGATATTACATCAGGAATATTGATATCACATGCGGGATAAATAACAGAACCATTGCTCGGCACAGTCCGCAATAAAATTTGAAATTGTTTTTTGATTGCTTCTAAATCAGGAAAAATATCCGCGTGATCATATTCAATATTATTCACAATTAATGTATTTGGATGATAATGCAAAAATTTCGATCTTTTGTCGTAAAATATAGTGTCATATTCATCCGCTTCAATCACAAAATATTTGCCTGCGCCTAATCTACTGGTGCCTTCGAAATTTTTGGGTACGCCGCCAATTAAATACCCAGGATTTAATCCGGCTGTTTCTAATATCCACGCCAATAAAGCCGTCGTGGTTGTTTTTCCATGCGTGCCAGAAACCGCCAAAACATGCTGATGACGGAGCACATTTTCCCCCATCCACTGCGCACCAGAAATATAATTCATATTGTTATTTAAAACGTAATCAACTGAAGGATTTGCTCGGCCAATCGTATTGCCGATAATCACCAAATCAACGTCTTTATCAATGGTTGAGGGCTCAAAACCCAAGCGAATATCAATCCCCGCATTGATCAGCGCATCTGACATCGGCGGATAAATATTTAAATCAGAGCCTGTGACGGTATGCCCTAATTCGCGTGCAATTAATGCCACGCCACCCATGAATGTACCGCAGATGCCAACGATATGAATTTTATGCATTTATTCTCACCATAAAAGCTTTAGATTTTAAGCTATTATCGAAAGCACCGCCATGGATTTTAGTAAACGAAATGTCTTTCGAATCATGTAATTGCGTTAATCGGTATAAAAAAATCCATTTATCGCAGTATTTCGTAATATATCTACTATAGTTGTAAAAACGAGGTGATTAGCGGAGGGTTTATGAGAAAAGAAGTTACTGATGGCTTTTCTGATTTTATTGCCTATTTGAATGAAAGTGCAGAAAAAGGCAATAAGCGATCCCCTAGCCTTCAAGGCTTGTCGTCTTCAGATTTGAATGACTCCTTGGCATCGAGTTCAGAAAGCGACGTAACAGCAGCAAAACCGACTTCCCTAAATCAAGATGATGTCGTGCAAAAATTACTGAAGGCTGTTTCGGCGTTATCTGAAAGCGCTGACGAAAATAAAATTGCTACATTACTGTCTACACTCAAAATAAACGACTATACAAGAGAGCAGATGGAACCGCTGTTTGTTGCTTTAAAACAGATTACAACTGATCTTGAAAGCTCCGCTGCTGGCACTTACGACAGGAAAACGCCCTACTATCGTGAATTACACAATACAATTGAACAATTGACAAACATAACAGGCGCAATACAACAAAAATGGTTCTTGGCTCGGTCACCTTATACGCCAGAACAAAAGCAAAAAGAATCCAATGATAAAACACCTTACACTGATTCTGTTGAGAAATATATGGAGAGCAGAACAACACCTTCGGCTACGGTAAATCAATATGCGAGTTTTTTTAAAGCTAATGCGCCTAGTGCGGCTGCGGTTGCGGCTGCGGCTGCAGCTGCGGTTGTTGCTGCGGTTGTTGCTGCGGCTAAGAAGTAGGGAAAATAAAGCACTACGCTCGCAACCCGCCACATAAAATGCTAGGATTTCTCCAATTGAATTTTCAACGGAGATGATCTGATGCCAGGCAAAAACATTCTATACGCACAATCCGGTGGCCCAACCGCCGTTATCAATGCCAGCGCTTGTGGCGTGATTGAAACAGCACGTAAATTAATGCCAGAAGCAAAAGTATTTGCAGCGAAAAATGGTATTATCGGTGTTCTCAACGATGAATTAATTGACACCTCTTTTGAATCTGATGAAGAGATCGCTTTATTGAAACACACGCCCGCTAGCGCATTTGGTTCATGCCGTTATAAATTAAAGAAAATAGAGCAAGATGACTCAGAATATCGCAAATTAATTGCCGTTTTTAAAAAACATGACATCGGTTATTTCTTTTATAATGGCGGCGGCGATTCACAAGACACTGCACACAAAGTTTCTCAATTGTCTGAAAAAATGGGCTATCCAATGACGTGTATCGGCATTCCAAAAACAATTGACAATGACTTACCGATCACTGACAGCTGTCCTGGTTTTGGATCGGTTGCGAAATATGTTGCGATTTCCACATTGGAAGCCTCACTTGATGTAAAAAGCATGGCGGCGTCATCCACCAAAGTATTTATTTTAGAAGTGATGGGCAGGCACGCAGGCTGGATTGCAGCAGCAGCAGGATTAATTAAAAATGAAGCCGGTGATCCGCCGCATATTATTTTATTCCCCGAAATTCCTTTTATCGAAGAAAAGTTTTTGGTTGAAGTGGGCGCGATGGTGGATGAATATGGTTATTGCGTTATCGTGGCTTCTGAAGGGGTTCGCAAACCCGACGGCGGATTTATTCAAGAATCCGGATTAACCGATGCCTTTGGTCACCAACAATTGGGCGGTGTTGCACCGACATTAGCCGAGTGCATTAAAAAGAATTTAGGTTACAAATATCATTGGGCAGTGTCAGATTACTTACAACGCGCAGCTGCGCACATCGCTTCAAAAACAGACATGGAACAAGCATACGCTTTGGGTAAAGCGGCCATTGAATTTGCATTAAAAGGCGAAAACAACGTGATGCTAACGATTAAACGTGAATCATCCACACCTTATCGTTGGTCGGTTGGTACAGCAAAATTGGCTGATGTTGCGAATATCGAAGCAAAAATGCCACGTGATTTTATTTCTGAAAATGGCTTTGGCATAACAGAAAAATGTCGCGCGCATATGCTGCCGCTAATTCAAGGCGAAGCGTATCCAGAATACAAAAATGGATTGCCGAGATATGCTAAACTACACAATAAATTAATCTAACAGGAAGAATATGATGCTGAAAAAACTCATCCTCATCACCAGCCTACTCTGCGCAACGAGCACCTTTGCAGCAACACCAACACCTGTTTTTGTTTCCCATAAAAAACCGCTGCTCGTTACACAAAACCAAGCTTTTCAAATTGAATTAAAATCCAATCCCAGCACTGGTTATTCTTGGCACTGGCATGCGACAAAAGGGGATGAAAACCTGCTGTCTTTGGTCAGTCATAAATACAGCGCACCAACAAATAAGAAATTAGTGGGTGCGCCAGGCATGGAAATTTGGACTTTCAAAGCCAAAAATGGCAATTACGCTGTCAATCAAGTGGGTCACATCGTGATGGACTATGCTCGCCCCTGGGAAAAGAATACGCCGCCCGCCTCAAGGGTGACATTTATCGTTATTATTAAAGCTTGAACTACGCTGACTTTTTATGTTAAAAAGCCCTTTATTTTAAAATTTTTGGAGTAAGTTTAATGTCAGATGAAGGGAACCCTTTGGGCGGAGAAGGCGCAGGATTTATTTCGGAAGAATTGCAGCAACAGCTACGCAAAACTTACAACATCGCGCATTGGAGCGCCGGTTACTTTGACATCGGAAACAAAGGCAATATCATCGCATTGCCGAATAAAGCCCGTCGTGACGCGGGCATCGACATGGATGAGTTACTAGAAACCATTTATCAATCCGGCTTAAGCGCCCCTATTCTCATTCGCTTCACTGATATTTTAAAACAACGTTTTGAAGAGTTATTCAATTCATTTACAAAAGCAATCACGGATTTTAACTATAAAGGCAAATTCACAGCCGTTTATCCGATAAAAGTAAATCAACAGCGCCGCGTTGTACATGAAATTGTGAAACACGGAAAAGACCGCATTGGATTAGAGGCTGGCAGTAAGCCTGAATTACTGGCTGTACTCGCGCACCCAACGGGTAACTCATCCGTCATTATTTGTAACGGATACAAAGACCGTGAATATATTCGGCTGGCGTTAATTGGCCAAGCACTCGGCCATCAAGTGTATATCATCTTGGAAAAATTATCGGAAGTGACGCTCGTTGTTGAAGAAGCCAAAAAAATGAATTTAACACCGCGCTTAGGGGTACGTGTTCGCTTAACATCCACTGGCTCCGGAAAATGGCAAGATACTGGCGGCGAGAAATCCAAGTTTGGTTTTTCTGCCAGCTATTTATTAAAAATCATTGAAAAACTCGAAGAAGCCAACGCAATTGATTGCTTACAAGTCATGCATTTTCACTTGGGTTCTCAAATTGCGAATATCGGTGATATTCAAGGTGCATTGCGTGAATGCGCACGTTATTACACAGAATTACGCATGATGAATATTCCTATTCACACGGTCGATGTCGGCGGTGGATTGGGTATCGATTATGAAGGCACGCATTCACGCAGCGATTGCTCAATGAATTACAGTATTCAAGAATATGCGAATAATATTATTTACACGATCGGTGAATTTTGCAATGAACGCAATATTCCGCACCCGAATATTATCACAGAATCCGGACGCGCAATGACAGCACATCATGCTGTGCTGGTTGTGAATATTATCGATATTGAAAGTGCGATGATCAACGACCCGATCGAAGAAATTCCCAGTGATTCTCCGAAGACAGTGCAAGATTTATGGTATGCCTTAACCCATACGAATGAATACACAGCACTCGAAAATTATCACGATGCCTGTCATTTAATGAATGAAGTACACAGCCAATATACTTATGGCCTGGTGAATTTAAAACAACGGGCCTTGGCAGAACAAATTTATTTAATGACTTGTACTAAAGTGCGTGAATTATTAAAACATTCTGTTCGAGCGCATCGTGAAGCAATTGATGAATTAAATGAAAAATTAGCAGATAAAGTATTTGGTAATTTTTCTTTATTTCAATCCTTACCCGATTCATGGGCGATCAATCAAATTTTTCCGATCATTCCCGTGAATGGATTAACCACCAAACCAACCCGTCGCGGTGTATTACAAGATATCACCTGCGATTCTGACGGAAAAGTGGACGCTTATGTTGATAGCCAAGGCGTTGAATCCACCCTGCCCCTCGTTCCTTTTAATCCCAAGAAACCTTATTATCTCGGTATTTTTTTAGTGGGCGCCTATCAAGAAATCTTGGGCGATATGCATAATTTATTTGGTGATACGAATTCCGTACACGTGGAAGTAACCGAAGATGGCGGCTATCAATTGGTTCAGCCAGTTGAAGGCGACACAGTAACGGATGTGCTGAAATACGTGCATTTCGACGCATCTGAATTACTGCAATCCTATCGCAGCCAAATGGCGCAAGCGAATTTATCAACGCAAGAAAGGCAAATGTATTTAGAAGAATTACGTAACGGATTGCAGGGGTATACGTATCTAGAAGATTAAAATTATTCGAATTTAAATAAACCCGCTACTTGTGTCATTAAAAGTTGAAAGCAGCCTTAGAATCAATGGCACTACCTTAATAAAAAAGCATTATGAATTTGCGCGGCTGATTGTGAGTGGGGTGTTTTTGAAACCCCTTCAAACGGTAATATCCCCCGATCAATCAGCCGTAGCACATTCATCATTCCTTATTGCTTTGTTTCCGTTCGCTTAATATTCGAATTAGGGTGATGTTCGGAAGGACGCCGTGAACCCATTCTTGGGGGATCGAGATTGGCATCCATGCCAATCACGCCTTCCTCACATCCCCCGTCATTCTCATATCCGCTCACTACATCATTGCTTTAAGGTAGTGCCATTAGCCTTAGAATGTTAGCTGAGTTTCGTCAACTTCAAGGTAAACGCAGCCAAAGCCAATCCAACGCAAGCCAAATAAATCGGGAAAGCAGCGTTCAAATTGGCTGCAAAACCACTCATAAATGCCGTGACGCCAAACGACAATGCGCTGACTGAATTGGTAATGCCCATCACCCAGCCTTGTTCTTGCGCACTTACTTGATTGGAGAAAATCGTAATCAAAATTGAGTACAGCAACGCCACGCTCATGCCAATTAAAACAGCACAAATCCAAATCACGGCAACAATATGTGTCATTGCCGTTATCAAACATAACGATGACGCAATCAATAAATTCACAATCACTGCATTTTGCAAATTAAATCGTTTAACAACAGGGTTAACCAAAAAGCCGAAACCAATACTGAAACCGATGGCCAATACAGCTATAAAAAAAGACACTTCAGATGCAGAATAATGAAACCGTCGCAATAAAAACTGTGAAACAAAAGTAAAGTATTCAGACCATCCCGCTGTTTCAATTAACAAGACGAGCGACATCATTCGAATTGATTTTGATTTAAATGCTTCAATAAAAATTTGAATCGCATAATGCAATCTGATTTTAATTTTTTTCGTGCGTATGAAGGTTTCTGAAAATGTAAAATATAAAACGATGCAGTTGAGGAAAGAGAGGGTTCCTGCAAAATACAGCGGCGTTGCAAAACCAAACCAACTAACTAAATGATCATTTGATAAAATACCACCCATAATGGGTCCAAGCACAAATCCAATTGACACAGCCAATAAAATATAACCAATATTTCTAGCACGATTTTCAGGCGTACTGACATCGACAATCGCTGCTTGTGCAATCGGTTGACTGCCTGCTGTAAAACCAGCCAATACGCGCCCCACGATTAAAAATAAAATACTATGAAAGCCAATGGCAATGGCGGAAATTCCATAACCCAATGTTGCGCCGATTAAACAAATCATCAATGCTTTTTTACGACCAGTAATATCGGATAAATCACCGAGAATGGCAGAGCCGAAAAACCAAGCGATCATAAAAATTCCAATCGTTAGGCCATAAATTAGTTCACGTAAAAAATTTGACATATCAACAGATAAAAAATGGGATTGATGGCTAATAAGCATCGCACTTAAAATCGGAAATAATATGCCAAGCCCCATGCTGTCAATGGCAATCACCAAAAAAAGTGGTGCTGCTTTAAGTAGACTTTGCTTCTCTGATAGATTACGAGCCATCTTAATTTCCCCTAATTGACAACACAACCAACCCAACGATCACAACATAATAAGAAGACAAAACCAGCGAAAGTGATACGGCAGAATTAAATGGCAAATATCCCAAAATAATGACAGCAATCATTGCAGATCCCATATTAATAAATGACATCACACTGGAAGCACTCGCCCTATCTGTAATGGCATTTGATGCAAAATAAGATGCGCTTGGAAATAATAGTCCCGTGACCAAATAAAGGTAACTTGTCACTAAAAAGAAAAATAGCGGATTATGTGTTTTCAATAGCGACAAAACCATTAACGCAATTAAACCAGGAAAAATGCAAGTCAAGCCTAAAATCAAGACGTATTTCTCACCCATTTTTTTAATTAAATAGACGCAACATATGCCACCTGTGCCCATGCCAATCATGTTAACGCAATTCCAATAGCCATATTGACTTGCAGATAATTTCAAATCAATCTGCGCATAAATCGGCGCTGCCGCTGAATAGCCATAAGAGAACACAGATACAAACCCAACAACCACCGAAAAAATAATTAATCTGGTATTTTTAAAGGCCGTTAAATAATGCATTGCGATTGTTTTAGGATGAATAGCTGCCGGTACTTTTAGCGTTTCTGGAAACTGCTTTGTTAAAATCAGCATGGCAATACCATGAATAAATAGCAGCAAGAAACAATCCTGCCATTGCAAATATTGTGTTATCAGGCTTCCCAACAAAACCGCTATACCAATTCCAATCGTAAAAGCAACAATCGCCAACGACATCGCCTGCTTTGCCTGCTTCGGCTCTAACAATTCATTGATCAACATAAACGTACAGGTTAATCCGCTAGCGGCACCCAATGCTGTGATAAATCTGCCAATCAGCAATAATGAATAATCATTTATACGCGTTGATATAACGCACATAACAATGCCTATTAAATTAATCCACAAACCCGTTTGCAGGGCTTTTATTCTGCCGTAGCTATTGGCAATAGGCGCATAAATTAATTGTCCGAACACATAGCCCAATAAAAAAATGGAGACAACCCATTCAACATCCCCTTTCGTCAATGAAAAAAATGATTGAATAGAAGGCAAGGCAGGCGTGATAATCGCAGCAGAAATTGATGCAATGCAAATATAGCCGAGCAAAAGTATGGTTTTAAATTTTCCAATCATTATCATTCACCGTGTATTTTTATCAGGATTAAAATCCATGCAGTATAACCGTATCCGCTCCATTTTTCATAATAATGCTAATGTTATTGCTGTTGCGAGATGTTATCAGAGATCTGGCGTCAGGGATCAGTGTTCGCATTCTGACACTGATCCCCGATCACTTTTCAGTTAGTGCAATACTATTTCTGTTACCCTCTAATTTGGAGCGGATACAATTATAATGTTATCGCTTTGTTTCCGTTCGTTTAGTACTCAGGTGAGGAGTGTGTTTGGAAAGACGTCGTGAACCCATCCATGGGGACTCGAGATTAGCATCCATGCTAATCACGCTTTCCAAACACACTCCGT